>JAJRWY010000242.1 GCA_024276575.1 Candidatus Binatota bacterium | reverse complement strand
TTGGGCTCTGCTCGGACCGGCCATTGGACCTTGTTGCTATCAAGTCGGCGAGGAAGTCGCCGCTCGCTTTCGTACCGGTGGATTGCCGGTGGTGGAACTCGACGGTGTAACGCGGCTTGATCTAAGGGAAATCAATCGCTGTCGATTGCTATCCAAGGGTTTGAGGGCAGAGCGAATATCAATGATAGGCCCCTGCACGAGATGTGCTTGCTAGCGGTACTTTTCCTATCGTGCGCAGCCGGGTGAACAAGGTAGGCAGCTCAGCTGGATCGGCTGGGTGGACCGAAAGCTTGGTAAGGATCACTTACCGAGGCGATGACGGTTTTCGCCATTACTCCGGCTTGATGGCCGTCGATGAGACGATGGTCAAAAGTAGCCCCAATGGTCATGTGCGGGGCGACGGCCAGTTCCCCGTTTTCAACGCAGGGGCGGTCGTTGACCTCACCGACCAGCAGCACTATCGGCGCGCGGCTTATCGGCACTAGCGGCGCCAAGCCGTGCCCGAGTCCGAAGCTGCCGACGTTCGACACCATTGCTCCACCGAACTGATCGAATTCGATACCGAAGGCGCTTAGATCCCATAGTAAATCGTAGCTCAGGAAACCGACCGCTTTGAGCAACATTCCCAGGAAACGATGGGGGATACGCGTCAACACTTGCTTGCTGCGTTCCGAACCGGGGTCGCGCCCGCTCCGGACACCATCAATGCGTGTCGCCAACTCCCCGGCGATTTCCATCAACGATTTGCCGTCCACCGAAGTAACTTTGACGCCGGACAGATCCCGCCCGCCTTCGGTGGCGACCTGGCAATAGACGTCTACGGAACGGCGCATGTAGATCTGCTTGCGCGCGATTATGGCGTTGGCTTCAGGGTTTTCGGCCAGGGCGCGGCCAATGGCTTTGACCACCAGATGCGTGACTGTCGCCTTGGCCTGCGCGGATTCGCGGTTGGCCTCCTCCAGGTAAGCCAGTGCGCGCCGCATGTTGACCTCGAGGTTCCCGTATACGGTGGGGTCCCGTGGGCTGTCCCATGCGTGCAGTGCGATTCGCCGCCACGACGACAAGCGCTTGATCCGTGTAAAGTCCCTCTGCATTGTGTTTCGAGTAGTAGCGCGGCTGGTCGCGCTGCGTTTCTATGGTGTATAAGACCTTGGTGTTTACAGGCAAACGACCGCGCTTGCCCCGGGCCATATCAGTACAGAGGCAATGGCGGGCAGCCGCCGCGGTGCTGATCCCTTTTTGGTGCTTCCGGGCCCGTCGGCGGCGCGCTGGGCTGGGCGACACGCTGCGGGACGCTGCTGCGGCCGTACGGTACGAGCCCGGGCAGATATACAGCCTCGGGCAACACAGGCAGGACCGAGTATATGGACAATTCAATTGCAACTACGAGTAGGGCTTTGTTGGAGAACGGCGGTCGAAGCTGCAGCATGAGGGTGCGGTTGTTAGCCATTGCCCTGCTGGCCGTGTTGGTGTCGGGGACGATGATCGCGGTCCCGGCTCCGGCTTTTGCCGTGCGCAAGGACACCAAAGCTTTTCAGGATGCCGACACCAACCCCCTGCGGGTGGTCTCGTACGTACTCTATCCAGTCGGCAGCCTGCTGGAGTGGGTGGTGTTCCGGCCCCTGCATTTCATTGCTTCGCCGCTGGCTCCACGCCGCAGCAACGCCGATCCGGCCGCACAGGGCTGCCGGCGTGAGCGTCCGGCACGCAACTGCGGACATCTGGTGAAGTAAAAAACAGAGCAACCCCGGCCGTCGCCGTCTGGCGCTGCCGGCTACCGCTGGCCATCGTTCGAGGCCGGCGCTACACGATTTCGAGGCGGGCGAAGCGGGCTACTAATTTTTTGATTCCGCCCTGGCGGAATTGCACCAACAGCTTCTCGCTGTCGCCGCTTCCTTCCGATTTGCGAACCGTGCCGCTGCCGAAAGTAGGGTGAACGACTTTCATCCCCGCTTTGTAGCGGCCTGGCGATGACAGTGCTTGGCCCGGCGGCGGTGGCGAGCCGGGGGTCTGCTCTTCCTCCCACCGCAATCGCGATAGTTGCGAGCGAGCGCTGAAATCCCTGCCGGCGCTGCTGCGCTTTCTCGAAAGGTACTTATCGGGAATCTCGTCGAGAAAGCACGAGGGTAGATTCATCTGTTCGGAGCCGAAAAGGTGGCGCCGCCGGGCGTGGATCAGGGTCAGGCGTGTTTTCGCACGGGTCATGGCCACGTAAAATAGCCTCCGTTCTTCCTCGATGCCGTGATTGTCGTCGCCGTCTCCGTTTACCGAACGGGAGTGAGGAAAGATCCCCTCTTCCATCCCGGCGACGAACACTTCCTCGAACTCCAACCCTTTGGAGTTGTGAACCGTCATCAGGCTGACGGCCTGTTTCTTCGCTTCGAACTTGTCGATATCCGAGACCAGCGCGAGCTGCTCCAGGAAGGCCGTCAGGCACGAAATCTCCGGTGTATCGCCGGATACGCGGCGGGTGGCGAAATCGCGGTCGAAATCCTTCGCTACGGTGACTAGCTCCCGGACGTTTTCTATGCGGCTTTCGGCGTCGTCTTCAGGCCTGCTCTCGAGAAAAGCGATGTAGCCGGAATCGTCGATTATCTTGCGTAGCAGTCCGGCTACCCCGGTCTCGCCTTGGCCGAGCCAGTGTCCGGCCATCGTGTGAAAAGCCCCCACGCGCGAGCGTGCCGCCGGTCCCAGGGACGCCGCGCCGCCGCGGCCGATATGCTCCCAGATCGCAAGCCCGCGGGCGCCGGCAGCATTTTTTAGCCTTTCCCACGAGGTCTTTCCGATGCCGCGGGCCGGTACGTTGACGATGCGTTCAAGGCTGAAATCGTCGCCGGGGTTGTGGACGAAACGCAGGTACGCGATCAGGTCCTTGATTTCCCGGCGTTCATAGAAGCGGGTGCCCCCGACGATTACATACGGCAAATGGGCTCTGACCAGGGCCTCCTCGATGGCACGCGACTGCGCATTGGTCCGGTAGAATATAGCGACCCGCCCCAGTTCGTCACCGAGCGCCTCGAGACGTTCAAGAATGTAGCGTGCCTCGTCCTTTTCGTCGCCCGCCGTGTATATGCAGACCGGCGCTCCCGCGGCTTGTTCGGTCCATATGTGCTTGCGGTGGCGGCGGCCGTTGTTGTCGATGACTGCCGCTGCGGCCTCGATGATGTTGGCGGTGGAACGATAGTTCTGCTCCAGCCGCACGATCTTGGCACCGGGGAAATCGCGCTCGAACTCCAGAATGTTACGCGTATCGGCGCCACGCCAGCCGTAAATGGACTGGTCGTCGTCCCCGACAACGCACAGATTGCCCGAAGCTGCGGCCAGCAAGCTGACCATCAGGTACTGGGCGTGGTTGGTGTCTTGATACTCATCGACCAAGACGTGGCGGAAGCGTTTGGTGAAACGTTCGGCGGCCTCGGGCACTGTACGCAGGATGAGCAGGGTGTTGAGCAACAAATCGCCGAAGTCCATACTGCCCATGCGCTTGAGCCGCCGCTGGTAGACCGCGTAGATCTTGGCGGCTTCTTCCTCAAAATCGCTTTCCACCCGCTGCGCCGCTTCGCTTGGTCCCAGGGCCTCGTTCTTGGCTTGATCGATAAAGGCTCTCAGGGCTTCGGGCCGAAACCGCGCCGCGTCTAGCTTCGCCGCCCCCGCCAGTTCTTTGAGTAGCCGCAACTGGTCGCTATCGTCGAATATCGTGTAAGCGCGGGGGTAGCCGATGTCTTCGGCGTAGTAGCGGCATATGCGGGCGCCAATGCCGTGGAAGGTGCCCGCCCACAACTCGCCGGCTTGCGAGCCTATGAGCGTGCGGCAACGGTCCACCAACTCTCCGGCGGCTTTGTTGGTGAAAGTTACCGCGAGTATTCTCCAAGGTTCGGCCTTACCCTGCTCGATCAGCCGGGCGATGCGATGAACCAGAACCCTGGTCTTGCCGCTACCCGCCCCCGCGAGGATCAGTAGAGCGCCGTCGCCATGTTCGACGGCTTCGAGTTGGTCGGGATTGAGTGACATTATGGCGCCGGCGATGGTGCCGCGCCCTGGCCGGACTGGCAAGCCCGCAAAGGCGAATGCGCACAAAGCGCCGCTGCGCAAGCGATGAGGAGACGTGACCACTTACAATAGACAGGATTCGGTGTATCTGCAGGCCAAGAAGGAGGGGCTTCGCTCACGTGCGGCGATCAAGCTGCGCGAGTTGGACGCGAAGTTCCACGTCTTTAGGCGCGGGCAGAGGGTTCTCGACCTCGGCTCCTGGCCGGGGGGTTGGCTGCAGATCGCCGCCCAAAGGGTCGGACCGCGAGGCCGCGTGGTCGGCATCGATCTGCAGCCCGTGGAGGCGCTTCCTGCCGGCAACGTGCAGATCTTCACGGGCGATGCCGGCGATCCGCTGATGCAGGAGAAACTTCGTGAGGCACTCGGCGAAGCGCCGGATTTGCTCCTGTCCGACATGGCACCGAAGCTTTCGGGGGTGAAGGCTGCCGATCGTGCGCGCCATATGGCGCTGGCGGAGCTGGCCGTTGGGGTATCTCGTGAGTTCTTGGCTCCACAAGGAAAGCTGGTGCTCAAGCTGTTTTCGGCGATCGAATCGGAAATGACCTTCGAATTGAAAAAAACCTTCAAGGATGTTGCCAAGTACCGTCCGCAGTCTACCCGCAAGGGCAGTTCTGAAATCTACGCCATTGCAGGCCGGTGCCGTGATTGAGCCGCAGCCGGCAAACTCTTGGATTTGAGCGCAAAGCGGCGATACTGCACGCGGGAGGCGAGAATATGAGAATCATCAACGCTGAAACCGGGGCCGCTAGAACTGTGGCCACTAAAATCGGGGACGGGGGAATCAGGGCCGGGTACCGATTGGTAGGCAATGGGGTACGAACCCGGATAGGGGTACCACCTGCTGCTGAAAATCAGGGCCGGGTACTGATTAAGGGACAATCGAATCCGAAATTTACTAGAGGGGAACTTGGGGCCGGATACCGTATAAGCGCTCGTCTTTCACGCTGTATGTGGAGCGGTGTCACTTCATACCGTTCGGTTTGCCACGGCCGCCCGCATCCCGGCTCGGACACCTTGCGACGGGCGGCAATATTAGCCCTGCTGGCCGCGTTGATGCTGCCCCCGGGGCCGGCGGCGGCCGAGGCGCCGGCAAGCTCCGAGCTGCGATCCATACAGGTGCGTGGTAAAGCCAAGGTGTCTGTGTCCCCCGATCGTGCGCGCTTGTCGGTGGCCGTGGTAACCCGCGCCGCCACCGCGTCCGCTGCGGCCCGAAGAAACGCCGAGAAAAGCGCTGCGGTTCTCGACCGCTTGCGTGCAGGTGTCGGTGAGGCGGGAGAAGTCAGTACTGGGTCTTACAGTCTCGATCCCGACTACGAGTACAAGAAGCTCGCTTCAGGGAACCGCCGCGAACTCATAGGTTACAAGTGTTCGAACACCATTTCGGTGGTAACGCGGCGTTTGGAGCAGGTGGGGCGTTTGATTGATGCGTCCGTCGCCGGGGGCGCCAACGAGATACGTGCTCTGGAGTTCTTCCTGGCCGACGATTCGGAGCCGCGAAAACAGGCAACGCTGATCGCCGGGCGCAAGGCGCTGGCCGAAGCCGATACCGTCGCTGAATCTCTTGGTGTGGAGCGCGGAGAGTTGTTATGGGCCTCAACCGAGTATTCACGCCCGCCGGTACAGTTCAGAGCAAGAGCGATGGCCATGGATATGACCGAGGCAGCCGTGCCGACCGGGGTGGTGCCCGGCAACGTGGACGTAAGCGCGGTGGTGACAGCCGTGTTTGAGATCCAATAAGTAGCGCTTCCGTATCCCATGTTGACCAAGCCGTTGTCGCAGGAGTCACCGATGTTGCTCGAAAGGCCGTTACCGGCCGCGTTCCCCTTCCCTCGCGTGCTGTTGGCCGTCCTTTGTTCGACGTTCTTCACCACCTTCGCCCTTGGAGATTCTGTCGTAGCTCGCGCTGCAGTGAACGAAGCCGTCCACGCCGCCGATTCTGCCCCGGCAGCTAGCCCCGGTCCCATCTTCGCCGCACGCGTGAGCAAAGACGCCGGCCAGGCTGCCGCTTCCGCCCCAGTGCGCAAGCCTGGCCCCGCCCTCACTGCGCGGGCGAGCAACGACAAGGGCCAGGCGGCCCGCGCCCCCGGCCTGCTGGCGCGTTACCTGACCATAGATACGACGAACCCCGGCCAGGGTGAGCGCGACGCGGCGGAATTTCTCGCTGCCTTACTGCGATCAGAGGGCATCGAAACGCGGATATTCGAAGCGGAAGAAGGCCGGGCAAGCCTATACGCCCGCCTGCCCGGCAGCGGGAAGAAAGGTGCGGTTGTTCTGCTCAGTCACATGGATGTGGTGCCTGCGGATGAAGCGAGGTGGGAGCATCCGCCGTTGGCAGCCGAACTCGACGATGGTTTTCTCTACGGCCGCGGTGCACTCGACTGCAAGGGCCCCGGTATCATCCAGGCGCTCGCAATGATGGAGATCAAGCGAAGTGGGGCCGCCCGCGACCGCGACATCATCTTGCTGGCAAGCGCCGACGAAGAAGCCGGTGGTGCCTTGGGCGTGGGTTGGATGATCGAAAACCATTTCGATCTCTTCGCGGACGCCGATTTGGTGTTGAACGAAGGTGGGCTTATCCATCGCTAAGAAGGCAAACCGCTCATGTTCCATGTCAACGCCGCTGAGAAGGGTCCCTGCTGGTTCAAAGTGACGGCTTCGGGTGAACCCGGGCACGGATCACGCCCGGCCCAGCAAACATCCGTCAGCCGCTTGGTTAACGCCTTGCACAAGCTGCTCGAATGGGAGCGTCCGTACGAAGTCGGACCCACGGTGGCCGGTTATTATGCAGCGTATGCGGCCTTGGACGAAAGCCGGGCACGGCAGTTCCGCCAACTCAGCCGGGCGCTGGAAGACGGCGAGTTTTATCGCTGGTTTACGGCCAAGCCGAGCTGGGATGCGCTGATTCGTGACACTTTGTCGATCAACGTGTTGCGCGCCTCGGCCAAGACGAACGTGATTCCTGCGCAAGCCGAGGCCGAAATCGACAGCCGGCTGCTTCCGGGCCATAGCTGCGTGAAATTCCTGAACGAAGTCACCGAGCTGATCGGTAGCGAGCATGTACGCGTCGAGAAGATGGACGTGGCTTTTCCTTCGAGTTCCTCACCGCTGGACAACGAATTCCTGCACGCCGTCGAGAAGCTTGCCGCGGCGGAGCAGGCAGTAGTCTTGCCGGGCTTGCTGAGCGGCTTTACCGACAGCCATTTCTTCCGCGAGAAGGGGATCAATGCCTACGGTTTCATCCCCCTGGTAGTCGATAGCGAGTCAAGGAGAAGCATTCACGGGCCCAACGAAAGAGGGGAGATAAAAGAGCTGGAAGCGGCAGTGCACCGTCTGGTAAAGCTTCTGGGAATGCTTGGCGCGTGAAGCCGCCGTTGCGAGCGTCCGGAGATGACGGTAGAGCGTAATCCCACTATCGAGAGCGTACTGCGCAGCCTGCTTGCGATTCTCGACTTGATAGAGAGAGAAGGCATGGCGGCGTTCGCCCGCCTGGGTTGGCAGGGCAATGCGGTGGCGGGACTTGCCTCCGAAATAGGCAAGGCGTCGAATGTCGCGCTGAGGGAGTTTCTCGCCGTTCTGGGTTTGATAGACGAGAAGACGGTTTCCGAACTGCGCACGGAAGTCGGTGATTTGTTCTCCCGCCTAGCGGAGTTGGACCTCGGCGGCGAGCTTCTTCGGCAGCGAATAGAGGATCTTCAAAAAGGGCATCTGGCTTTCGCATCGGCGTTGGAGGATTTGCAGCGGGCGCAAGGGCGATGCATTGAGCAACTAGAGCGTCTGCGAGCGGGATCTCAGCAGCTCGAAGAACGGCTCAGGCGCAGGCACGAGCGTCTGCACGGTGTTCGCGAACTGCGCCGGCGCATAGACGGGCTCGAAGGATCGATTGCGGCTGCGGCTTCGAGGCCGGGGCGCGAAAATGCAGTAGCCACGGCCGCAGGCAGGCCGGGAGGAGGACGGCGAGAATGATCGAACCGAAGTGGAAGCAGGCTTGGGCGCTGGCCGTGCTGTGCTTGTTGTTTTCCGTGTCTTGTAGCGACTCGCCCACGTCGGAGCGTGCCGCCAATCCCAAGATCGAGATAGAAAAGGGCATGCGTTACTTCGTGGGTGGGCCTCTGATCAGCGTGGACCGCTACGGCCGCTCGAGAATCAAGAGTTACGAGGGTGAGGTGCTGACACCGCCCAGCCGCGGCGTGGTGATCGGACTCAAGCAGGACGAGGACGGGAATTTCGAATCCAAGACCTGGATCTTGGGTAGGTTGGTTTCGTTGACGAAAGGGCTGCTCGGCAGCGACGGCTTGCAGCGGCCAACTTACAAGGAGACCTACTCCGGCGGCAAGGTGATCTGGCGGCAATGGATCGAGTACGACAATGCTGCGGAGAAAATGAAGATCAAGCACGAGATGATCGATCCCGAGAGCGGCAAGGTTGTGAAGACCAATGTTCTGGAAGTGCCGATGCGGGTCGCCAAGAAGCCGCTGGAGGACGATGAGTTTTTCGCCGACGAAGAAGAAGGCGAGCAAGAAGATCAAGGCAAGTAAACAGGAGGGAGTGGCGATGCGCGTGCTGCATGTCGATCAGCTCTTCGACAACTATGCTTATCTGCTAATCGATGAGGCCGCTGCGGTCGCGGCGGCGGTAGACGTCGCCGAGGCGGATTCCGTACTAGCGGCGGCGAGCGAGGCTGGAGTGAGTATCAAGGCCTTGCTGTGCACCCACCATCACTTCGACCATGTCGGTGGCAATGAGGCGTTGATAGGCTTACTCGGCGACCCCGGACTCGAAGTGTTCGGTTATGCCGGAGACGCTGCGCGAATCCCCGGAATCACCCATCCCTTGGCTGATGGCGAGAGTTTCGAAATCGCGGGACTGCGAGGCTGCAGTATTTTCATCCCAGCCCACACCAGCGGCCATTTGGCCTACTATTTTGAAAGCCAGGGAGTGGTGTTTACCGGCGATACCCTGTTCGCCGGGGGCTGCGGCCGTGTTTTTGAAGGCGATGCCGCGCAGATGAAGGCTTCGCTCGACCGTCTCGCCGCCTTGCCGGATTCGACCAAGGTCTATTGCGGCCACGAGTACACCCAACAGAACCTCGATTTCGCTCTGAGCGTGGAACCGGGCAACCAGGCATTGCAAGAACGCGTGCGCGCCGTGGCTGAGTTGAGAGAGGCCGGCAAGCCCACCTTACCCACCACCATCGCCTTGGAGAAACAGACCAACCCCTTCCTGCGCTGCAACAGTGAAGAACTGCGCGCCTCGTTGGCCAAACGTTTTCCCGGCTTGAGCGACGATCCGGTCGAAATCTTTGCAGCCGCACGGCGCCTCAAGGACGATTTCTAAGCCGCCGGTACACGCTGATTCCTTTCCTGTTGTGCGGGTACGCTTTGCGTGTGCTGCGGCTGTAGCGTGAGCTTGCCCATTGTTCGAAGCGCTCGCGTAGCGGGCCGTCCCAACGGCGCGCAATCAAGATCAGTGCCGGGTCGAGTTCAGCGAGCTGGGCGAGAATGCCTTCGAAGCCTCCCTCATGCCGGTCAGCGGCGAAACGGTCGACACCGAACCACAAGTAGGGCCATTTCCAGCCGTTGGGCTTGCCACTATGGATCAAGAACTCGGGGACGCTGATAGCAACCACCGTGTCTTCGGTACTAAGGCTCCCGGCCAGCGAGAGCATTTGGCGGGCTTGGTCTTGATAGCTCACGTTGAGGCGCAGGCCTGCCGCCGTCGGAGTCAGTGCGGCAGCCGCGGCTAGCGCGGCCGCAGCGACGGCGGCCGCTCGGTTCTTCAACGAAACCGCAGAGAGTTCGAATAATCCGATTCCAAGCAGTGCTGCAGCGGCCGGGGCCAGCAATAAGGTGTCGGGCCAGCGCTGGAAGTTGACCAGCGCCATCGCGAGATAGGCGGCAGAGGCCAGCGCCAGATCCTTCGGGAAGCGCTCGGGAGCATGCGACAAGCCGAACAGGGCAGCGGGCAACAAGAGCAACTCGACCGTGTTCCATTCGACGGCGATTTGGTAGAGTGCGCGCAGTGTATGGGCGGGTGAGCGCGACTTGACCGCGATGTAGTAGAGGTTGAAGATCAGCGCCTGGTCGATAAAGTCGCCGAACGCGCCTGTGGCGAGCAGAAAAACCCCCAAAGCCGCCACGGGTATCACTGCACCGGCAGCGCTGCGCAGGCAGTGGCCGGCGGCGGCGTGCTTACGCAAAGCCGGTATCAGACCGGCCGCGAAACAGATTCCCGGCTGCCAGAACAGCGCAGCCAGCGCGGCGAACAATCCTGCCGCTACGAAACGTTTTTCTCTGGCGCAGACTAAGCAGGCTAGGCCCGTGGCGACCGTGGCGACCTTCGGCCTTACACCTTCGATCGAAGCGACCGCCCACTGGTCGATCGCAATCATGAACAGGGCTGCCGCCAGCGCCGCTGCCGCAGGGGCGTCGTAGCGGCAGAGCAGGTATAGCAGTGCCGGTGCCAAGGCACCGAGGAAGAGAAACGGCAAATGTGCGCCCTGCACCGGGGACAGCCCGAGATAGGGGGCTGCGAGCACTCCTGCGGCACCTACAAAAGCCGCTCCCGGTGTTTTGTGGAGAAAAATATCGCGATAGGGGACCGAGCCGCGCGATAGTTCTATGGACATATAGTCCCAGGTTGCGGGGTCGCGCAGTACCGGGCGCTGTAGTGCACCGAGCGCGAGCAAGAGGGCCACTGAGAGCAAGGCCAGGGCGATGGCCGTGTAAAGACTCTCGTGGCCGCCGGGATCGCGGCCGCAACCGTCTCGCGCCTCTATGGCTCCGGACTTCGAACCCTTCACCAGCGTAGGATGCCCCAGAGGCGGCCCTAGTCAACGGTTGCGCATTGCCGCATCCGGGCGAGTGGATAAACTATGTTCATGGCGACTATAGTTGGTCTTACCGGAGGCATCGGTTCCGGCAAAAGTACGGTGGCGGCGATGCTGTCCGATAGAGGGGCGGTGGTCATAGACGCCGACCGTACCGCTCATGAGGTCTATGCGGCAGGCAGCGAGGGTTTCGATGCGGTAGTTGAACGCTTCGGCCGCTCGGTAGTCGGAGCCGACGGGGAAATCGACCGTATGGTTCTGGGTTCCGTGGTATTCAACGATCGCCAGGCTCTGCAAGACCTCAATGCGATCATACATCCTTTGGTCAGAACCGAGGTTGCCCGGCGCGTCGCCGCCGCGATCGACGAAGATCCCGACGCCGTGATCGTCATTGAAGCTGCTTTGATGACCGAAACCGGGTGGGCCGGCGGCTCCGGGACGATGTGGGTGGTAATTACCGAGCCTGACATCGCTGTGGCCCGTTTGGTTGAATACCGTGGCATGGAGGAAGCCGAGGCGCGCTTGCGCATGTCTACACAAGCCGACAACGCGACCCGCCGCCGGCATGCCGACCAAGTGATCGAAAACAACGGTAGTATCGACGACCTCGAGGCTGAAGTGAACGCGGCTTGGCTGCGCCTTCAAGAAAGCATCGAAGCCGCTACCGGGTAGTCCGGCGTAACGCATGGAATCCGTCTGCTCGATCATCAGCGAGGCCGCCGGGAGTTTCGGCGACCGCACGGCCTTGGTCACCATGAAATCCGACGTGTCGGCCGCCGGCGCTTATTGCGAGTGTGAAAGTATCAGCTACCGGGAGTTGTACGAGGACGTACTGCGTTTCTGTTCGGCTCTGAGAGCCGAAGGTATCTCGGCGGGCGAGCGCGTCGCGGTGTTGCTCGACAACTGTGTGGAGATGGTGGTGAGCGAGTGGGCTTGTCTGATGGGCGGTTTCGTCTGGGTCGCACTCAACACACGCTCGTCACCGGCGGAAAATCTTGCGATTTTGAACGATAGCCGTCCGTCGGTGTTGCTGCTGGCCGAAAAGCACATCGATTCGATCCCGGTGGAGGCACGCCGCAGCCTCCGTCTTGTTATCAGCGTAGGCGCCGGGTCTTCGTGGCGCGATTTCCTGCGTGCGGGCCATCCGGTTCTTCCGCCGGATCCTCCTAGCGAGGAAAGCCCCGTACGGCTGCGCTACACCTCGGGTACTGCAGGTCTGCCCAAAGGGGCGGTGTTGCCGCGCCGCTGTTACGACGCTTCGGTTGAAGCCGTGTCTTCCTTGCTTGCCCCGATCGAAGCCGGCGACGTTTTACTGCAAGCCGCTCCGATGACCCACGCCAGTGGTGCAATGTTGATCCCGCATTTGCGCTTCGGGGCAACTGCGCTGTTGCTCGACCGTTTCGAGGCCCGGCCGCTGGTGGATCTGATCGCCGAGCGGCACGGAACGGCGGCCTTCATGGTGCCCACCATGTTGTTGCGTTTCTTGGCTGCCATAGACGACCCCGCGCGCTTGTCCAGCCTGCGCTCGCTGGTTTACGGCGGTGCGGCCATGCCGACGCATCGCCTGCTCGAGGGTATCGAATTGCTGGGCCCGGTGTTCATTCAGATCTACGGTCTGACCGAGTCGACCTGGCCGGTCACTGCTTTGACGCGTGAGCAACATCTGCCGCAGGGGCGGGTGGCCCGTGACGAGGCTACGCTTGCGCGGTTGTCCTCTTGTGGAAGACCCACGGCAGTCGGTGAGTTGCGTATAGTCGATGCTACGGGCCGCCAACTCCCCGGCGGCGAGGTCGGAGAGATCTTGGTCCGTGGACGCAATACCATGCTCGGCTACTGGGATGCCGGCGCCGGGGATGGGATCTCACGGCAATCCCGGGACAAGGGGCTGGATGAGCAGGGTTGGATGCACACCGGCGATCTCGGTTTTCGCGACGCCGAGGGTTTCGTGAGCATTGTCGACCGTCTCCACGACATGATCGTTAGCGGCGGCTTCAACGTTTATCCGCGTGAAGTCGAAGACGTGCTTTGCAGCCACCCCGCGGTCCTGGAAGCGGCCGTGATCGGAGTTCCGGACCCGCAGTGGGGCGAGTCGGTGCACGCTTGCGTGGTGCTGAGAAGCGGCGCCCAAGCCGGCGCTCAAGAACTCATCGCCCATTGCGCGCAAAGAATCGCCGGCTACAAGAAGCCGCGGTCCCTGGATGTGCTCGACGAACTGCCCCGCAATTCAGCCGGAAAGATCCTCAGGCGGCGCTTGCGACTCTCGCGACGAGGTTTGACGAACAGCGGGAGCCGGCGAGTAGCATCAGCCCCTGCTCAGGGCGAGCTCGAGTAGGCGGTCGACCAACTCGGCAGTGCTGAGTCCGGCGGCATGCCACAGGCGTGGGTACATGCTGATCTCGGTGAAGCCCGGGATCGTGTTGATCTCGTTCAAATAGACGGTCCCGCTACTGTGCTCGATGAAAAAGTCGGCGCGCGCCATCGCCTCGCCGCCGATCAAGGACCAAGCCCGTGTCGCGATCTCCTTGACTTGTCGCAGGCTGTCGCTGTCGAGTTCGCAGGGTGCGAGCAAGCCGGCGTCTTGAGAACTCACGTATTTGGTATCGAAATCATAGAAGCCCTGCTCTGCGAGTATTTCTCCGGGAGGGGAAAACTCGTCGCCGAGAATTGCGATCTCGATCTCGCGCGCGTCGACCGCACGTTCCACCACTACTCTACTGTCGTAGCGCCGGGCTTCGTCGAGCCCGGCCGCAAGCTCTGCCGCGTTGCATGCGCGGCTGATGCCTACCGAGGAGCCGAGGTTCGCCGGTTTCACGAAGCAGGGGTAGGCGAATCCCGCTTCGACTTCGGTGCGGACCTCGTCGTGACTCTTGGCGCTCGCGTTTATGAACTCGACCTGCGGTATGCCGGCACCTGCGCACAAGGTTTTCATCGCCAATTTGTCCATGGCAATGGCCGATGCCGCGGTATTGGCGCCTACGTAAGGCAGCCCAGCGAGTTCGAGCAGCCCCTGTATGCATCCGTCTTCGCCTCCGGGTCCGTGCAGTACCGGGAATGCGACGTCGATCTTGCCGTTGTTTCGCGCCTGCGCGGCAGAGGAAAGGTCGAGCAACCGAGCGCCTTCGAGGTCTCTCACCAAAGCCACCGGCGCACCGTCGCCGGTGCCAAGTTCCAGCAGCTCGGTTTCGGCGCGGGCAAGCAGCGGCTTGAAGTCGCCGCCCAGCCACAGGCCCTCGCGCGTGATACCGACTACGGTGGCGCGGTGCCCGCCGGTTTCGATTGCACGAAGCACGGTGGCCCCCGGACGCAAGGAAATGGAGTGCTCGGGTGATGCTCCCCCGACCAGAGTCAGAACATTGAGGCGGCGCTCGCCCATTGAAGTATCTCCGTAGCCGCTTCGGGACGCAGACCCTGCTGCAGGCCCGGATCGAGCGGCGGCAAGGGCCGACCGGGCATTTGTTCGGTAGTTCCCACGAGCGTCGTTCATGAAAGCTTTGCTGCGAGTCGCAATCGTCCGCCATCTCGGGCCGTTTGCCGCGCGCTGGCTCGCGGCTCGGCACTGCGTGGCTCCCGGTGTGCGGGCCGGTCTGCCCGATGTGGCAAACGCTTGCGACTGTCTCTGCGAGCTTTCATGAATGCGCAGATCAATGCTTTCGTTTATCACCGCCACGGGTATCGGGACACGACAAGGCACAGATTCCCAGTCAGTTGAGCACTATGGTGGATATGGTGGCTGGGGCGGCGGCTGCGACGCCCGTGTCAATAGTTGCATAGCAATAGTGACAGCTCGATGAGAAGGCCTGCTAATTGCGAACTCTTCGTTGCCTAAATTTGGATAAAGGGTGCAATCTTGGTATAAGAAATCCGCGAGTATCAACGGGGATACTTTATTAAGATTAATAGTTCTTTCCGGGGGCCCAGCCGAGATTTCTCGGTTACTACGGAGAGGCTCCGAGGTGCGGGGCTGTGCATATTGAGACACTCAAGATCTTCTGCGACGTGGTTGAAAACCAAAGTTTTTCGCTAGCGGCGACGCAGAATTTTATAACCCAATCGGCAGTCAGCCAGCAGGTTCGCGGACTCGAGGAACGCTACGGAAAGCGCCTGCTCGAGCGCAAGCGCGGTTCCGTGCGGCCGACTGCGGCCGGTGAGATACTGCATCGCGCAAGCCGTGAGATGCTGCACCTCTTCAATGAGATGGAGGCCCAGCTCCATGGCCTCAGCAATGTGGTGACGGGGAGCATACGCGTGGGTACCGTTCACAGCGTAGGACTTTATGAACTCTCCGAGCCCCTGAAGTGCTACTTTGCCGATTTCCCCCATGTGAACGTCTATCTGGAGTACGACCGAGCCAGCCATGTCTACGAACAGGTGCTACGAGGTAATGTCGACCTCGGGATCGTCGCCTACCCTACCGCCAGGGCACAGATTACCGTGCTCGATTTTCGTATGGACCGCTTGGTGGCGGTTTGTGCGCCCGACCACACTCTGGCCGATAGAGGGACGATCGCGGTTTCACATCTCGACGGGGAAAAATTCGTAGGCTTCGAGAAAGGAATACCTACACGCTTGGCGCTCGACCGGCTCTTTAGCGAGAATCAAGTTACTGTCCAGTACATTGCGGAACTGGACAACATCGAGATGGTCAAGCGCCTGGTCGAGGTCGGGGCCGGCGTAGCGGTGGTCCCGGAAAAATCCTGTGCCAACGAAATTCGCGCGGGCTCTTTGGTGAAGTTGGAGCTGAGCGACAAGGGCATTACCCGTCCGATCGGTATCATCCATCGCAGCGGTAAGCATTTTAGCCCGGCGGCCGAAAAGTTCATTGCTTACTTGCAGTCGCACGACAAGGGCAAGCCTGCCGGAGCGTAGCGCCGCGCGACGGGCAGCCGCTTGCGCGGAACTGCGTGGCCGTCGCTCCGCGGCGGAGGCGACTGTTGCGGAAAGAGACTCCGATAGCGCTGCCTGCAGCGTCTCCGATCCGTTACTGCTGGCGATGCCTATGCCATCGACGGCGCGGGAACGGTGCTAGCTCCATCTGCAGTGCGGCTTGACCGCGGAAGGCCCCCTGCGGGCCGTGGACGGCCGCGGCTCAGTCGCGAAACGCCGGCAGCACTTCCTTGGCGAAAAGCTCCAGAGTGTCGTCCATGCCCATGTCGCCGAACAGGATAGTGAAATCGCTGACCCCGCCCTCGATTTTCTTGCGGATGCCGGCGATCACGTCTTGCGGCGTGCCCAGTATCGCGACTTTATCGAGCTTGGCGAAGGAACCGATCATCATGTCGGCTAGGCCGCGTTTCATCTGATACCCGTCCCGGTCGGCTCCCATTACCACCACGGTTTGTTCGCTGACGATGATGTCGTCGACATTGGTTCCGACCTCGTTGCAGTGCGTTTCGAGCACTCCGCGCAGCCGTGGGATGTCGTGGGCCGAGTCCATCGGGCAGTTCCACCGTTGCGCGTAGCGGGCGGCGAGTCTGAGCAATACTTTCTCTCCGGCGCCGCCGATGCATATCGGCAGCGGCGATTGAACGGGCTTGGGGGCACAGGGGGCGTCGCGGACTTGGTAGTGTTTCCCCTCGAAGCTGCTCCTGTCTTTGCCCAGCATCGAAGTGATGATTTCCAAAGCCTCGCCTAGTTGCGCCAGCCGTTTACCCATAGAGGGGAACTCGTATCCGTAGGCCTTGTACTCCGACTCCATCCAGCCGGCGCCGATACCGAGTTCCAGGCGGCCTTGGCTGATGTGGTCCACGGTAGCCGCCATCTTGGCCAGCAACGCCGGGTTTCGGTAAGAGTTGCAGCTTACCAGCAGTCCTATACGTAGCCGCTCGGTGGCTTCGGCAAGGGCGGCCAAGCTCGTCCAGCCTTCCAGGAAATCGAGATCGGGGGCACCTTCAGCCCAGAAATGATCCACCAGCCAGATGCCGTCGAAGCCTAGCTCTTCGAGCAACTGCGCGCGGTCGCGCAGCATCGAGTAGCTGAGTCCTGCCTGGGGGATGAACAAAGAGAAGGTCGGGCGGTTTTGCTTGGCGGTCATTGCGATTCCTTTGCTGCGGTGGCCGTTGCCGTGATCACTTGCCGCTACGCCGCGCTTATGTGCGTGCGTGCGGGTAGAGGCGATGCTAGCTGTGGCGCGGTGGCCTTCCAAGGCAGTTGTTGGTCCCTAGCCGCCGCATGGGGCTGAGGAGCTTGGTTATCGACCGGTAGCGCAGTGCGTGAGCTCGGGGAAGACCGATTTCGAGGATTCGAAGCGTGGTGTAAGAGACCCCGGCGAAGTTTCAGCCGCGCACGCTGGCAGAGGTTTCATGAATAATGGCTAGACCGAGGGGCGTTTCGCTACCTCGCCGGCCCCGCCCGTGCTTGTGCCTTTTGCACCGGAACTCTGGAATCGATGGCTCTGGAGGCATATCGTTTTTCACAGGCCATGGCGCGGAGAAGGAAAAAAGGAAGAGCCGCGCGGGTGGCGTCTACCGCAGCTTCCGCTGCTTCTCCCGATTCGTCTTTCCAAGAATTGTTCGATGCTTCCCCAGCGCCCCCGCAGAGCGGTGGAAAGAAGGGCTTCAACTCGCCTTTCGCGGAACTCGGCGAGAGCCTTCGTAAAAGCGCTCGCTCGCTAGCCAAGGAGCGCGCGCGGGCTTCAAAGCAGTACTCGCGCGACGATCTGCCACCACCGTTGCCCCCGTCTTCGAGAAGCCGGGAGACCAAGCTTGGGATTTCCGACGAGCAACAACTTTTCGAAGAAGCTTATCGGGGGGTAAAGAAGATAGAAGGCGGGACGCCGCGGGTAAGGGCGGTTCCTCATGTCGATCTTGGCGACATCGAGGCTGCGGCTCGCGCCGAACGCAAGGCCGAGCTCGCCGAGCTTGCCTGCGCCGCAGGCTTCAACATCAGTTTTTCGGACCAGTATGTCCGTGGGCGCGGCCACGGGGTGAGCCGTGAAACGCTTGCCGAACTCGAGAAAGGCCGCTTCGCCGTGCGCGCGCACCTCGACCTTCACGGCCTAGTTCTGGACGAAGCGCTGCGTAAGGTCGACGACTTTGTGCGTGAACGACAACGCCTGGGCGATCGATGTGTATTATTGATTACCGGTAAGGGACGAAACTCGCCGGGACAGTTCGGAATTCTGCGCGAAGAAGTCCCTCGCTGGCTTGCCAAAGGTCCGAGCGCACGGCGCGTACTCGCCTTCGTAACCGCTCGAAAGTGCGACGGGGGTGAGGGAGCTCTTTATGTGCTGTTGCGCAAGGGTGCTGCGGGCAAGGGCCGCATAGATATGGAAATCGGCGGTGTCGGTGCTCTGAGTGATTGAGTCGGCCTTGGCCGGCCGCCGTTTGCCGGTTATCGGTTGCGAGCTATAGAGCGCCGCCGACGATTTCGTGCGCGGCGCTGTGAGTTGGATGCCCTGCTGTTGGGGTGTGGAGGTGTTGATGTTGAACAGGGCACAAGGCTGTCGCCTTGCCTATGTGGGAAGCGACGGGGATGTCTACGAAGCGGGCGGCCAGCCGCTGCCCCGCCGGCTGACTTGGGGTTGGAGTGACTGGGGCGGCAACGACCGTCTTTACTATATTTGGCCTTCCTATTCGCCGGATGGTTCGCAAGTCGCCTGTCTCGGCGTACGCACCGGAGAAAGCCCGGAAGCCGCCCTGTATTCAGTGGCCGGCGACGGCGTTCTCATGCACGAAGTATGGCGCATGACCGAAGCTGCACCGGTGGCCGAGAGCTGGTCTCCCGATTCGCGTAAGATCGCCTTGCTCCTGCAGGGTAGTGATCGATTGCAACTCGACGTGGTGGATGTCGCCGAACCGGGGAAAACGGTCACGCTGGATTCGGGGGCGTCGGTGTTCTGGTCCTGGTCGCCGCAACCGGGCTATATCGCGGTTCATAGCGGCGGCAGCTACAGCCTTTACGACGATGCGCGATTATCTGTCTTTCATGTCGGAGACCGGGTCGAGCGTGTGGCCAGCTTGCGCCCGGGCGAATTTCGCACTGCCGCTTGGTCTCCCGACGGAAGCCGTCTGGCTTATGTAGACGCCAGCGGCGAGGGGCAGGAGTTTTTGGCCTTGTGGCATCTTGGCGACGGACGCGGCGAGCTGGTCTACCCCATCGACGGGCAGACAGTGATATCGTGGTCTCCTAACGGGGAAACCCTGGCCATCGCTCAAGCATTGGGCGACTCGCCGCATTGTTTCAGCGACCTGACTCTGGTGGATATCGCAAGCGGTAACGCGACCTTGCTGCGAACCGGCGAACTGGTCAGCTTCTTCTGGTTGCCGTCTTCCGACGGCATCGTCTCGATGTCGTTCGACTCGGGCGGCGCTATGAGGTGGACGGTTTCCGACCTGCACGGCGGCCGCAGGGTGCTCGACACACCCTTTTATCCGAGCAGGGAGATGGTTTACTTCTGCTGGTTCTTCGACCAGTTCGTGCACTCGCACCCACCGCTGTCGCCGGATGGTAGCAAAGTGGTGTTCTCGGGCTATGTGGCCAAGCGCAAGAGCGGAGATGAGTGCGGCAGCCAGGTTTACGTGGCCTCCTTACTCGGCGATGGAGAAGTAGAGGCCATCGGGCCGGGGCAGTTCGCCTGTTGGGACGTAAGGACCCGCGAGGCGGCCGCTTGAGCCGGCAATGTCCGGTCAGTTCGACAAAGGCCTGTTCGCGACCCATCACTTGCTGAGCCTGTCGCGTCCTCTACTCGGCTTACTGATACTGTCCGAACTCTTGCATTCCGATTCTTCGGCGCTGGTTCTACCCGCCGTGATCGCCGCTTGTCTGAGCGACTACTACGACGGCAAGCTGGCCCGCCGCGCGGGCTGCGCCGACCTGCGCGGTCTGGTGATCGACAACGTGTGCGACGCGCTGTTCCTGGCCGCGGCGATGGCCGGATTTGCGGTGGTCGCGGTCTGGAGCGATCTCGACAGCGGCAGTGCCAGTAGCTACTGGCACTACGCCAACTGGATCCCGCTTATCGCCCTGTCGGGTTCCTTCGGGCTTTACCTGCTGCGGCTGGCCTACACGGCGCAGGGCGGAGAAATGCCGCCGCGCTCGCCACGCGGGCACAGTGCCGGAGTGGCCAACTACGTTCTGGTGATTACCGGTGCGGTGGCGGTGTGGCCCGGCTTCTCGATGACTCCATTGATTACCGAGCCGCTGTCGATCACGGTTGCCCTACTCAACGCTTCCGCCGCCGGCGAGAACCTGGAGCTACTGTTTCGACAAGTGGGGCAGCGCGGGAACCGCTAGCCGTTGCCTACGCGCCAGCCGGAGCAGGCCGTGGTCTTGAAGCCGGAGCTTTCGGCTTGCCGCGACCGTGATGCCACGAAAAATTCCGGGTTGAGCGGGCGCGCAAGATTCTCGGGGGATGATCTGGAGTTTCGAAAATTTGTTGCGTTAGCGACGTTATGCGAATAACGATGCATGTGTGTGCATACATGCGCGGAAGACGAAGTCATTAAGAATACGGACTGATTCATGAGTAACGGACATCCTTCAAGAAAACTCCGCGGCGATGACTCCGCCGTCGCCGACGACCCTGTCGGCGGCAACGACCTCGTCTGCAGCAACGACCCCGGAGGCGACAACTACGACGCCGGCGGTGGCGAAGCCTTGGGGCGTGCGCTTCGCGAGCATGCGGCGGAGGAATTGAGCGCCTTGGTTGATTCCAAGTTCTTCAAAGCGCTGTGCGAGCCTGCGCGTGTCGAAATAATCCGCTTTCTCACGCGGGCCGGAAAATGCGACGTGGGGACCATCGCCCAAAACTTTCCGCAGGATGCCTCGGTAGTCTCGCGCCACCTGCGTGTTCTTGCCGAGGCTGGGCTGCTCAGGCGTGAGAAAAGGGGCCGCCATGTCTACTTCGAGATCGACGGGGCGGCGATCGTCGAGCAGACCGAAAACGTACTTTCACGCTTTCGAAACCTAGTTCCGATCTGCTGCCCGGGGGGTGAACAGTGAGCGCTCGCAGCGTCTTCGAGTTGATCCTGCGCCGCCGCTTTTACGTTCTGTCGGTAATCGCGGGGCTGTCGGTGTTCTTTGCCCTCCAGTTGCCCAACTTGCATATTGATCCCGACACCGAGTCCTTCGTTCCCAATGCGCACCCGGTGCGCCAGTTTTGGAAACAAACCAAGGAACGATTCGCGGTCGGCAAGGATATCTTTGTCGGCATCCAAGCGGATGGTCCCGACGGAGTATTTACCCCGGAGATCCTCGCCGGCCTCGCCCGCCTGACTGAAGGCATCGAGAAACTCGACACCGTTGCCGCCGGCGATGTGCGTAGTATTGCCAACTCCGAAGCCATTTTGGGCAGCGAGGAAGGCCTCGAGATAGAAGCGTTTTACGAGACAGCGCCACGCGACCGTAGCGAAGCCCTCGCGATTCGCAAGAAGGTGTTCGACAACGATGTATATCTAGACCGCCTAGTATCACGCGACGGTTCCATAGCCGCGATCATCGTGCAGGCTCACGACCGCTACGAGGCCGACTCCCCTTACGCCCACCCGGTAGAGGTATTCAAAGAAGTCGTCGAGTATGTGAACGATAACCCCATCCCCGGGACCAGATTTCTGTTCGCCGGCACCACTGCTGTCGAAAGTGCTTACGGGCGGCAGATCGCCGAGGACCTTGCCAAGCTCATACCCATCGCTTTGATGGTTGTGGTTTTCGTACTGTTCCTGTGTTTTCCACCTCATGCCTTCGGTAATTTCTTGCTGCGCACGCTAGCGGTCTTTGCGATTGCAGCGCTGTGGAAAGTGATCAGCGGCAGCGCTGCTGCCTGGGACAGCGTCGCGCTCGGCGCGCTCACACTGAGCATGCTGAGCCTACGCGGGGTTTTGCTTCCCGCACTGGTGGTAATCACTTCGGTAACCTGGATGTGGGGTATACAGGCGTTGATGGGACTGCCGATCTACATAACCGGAACCTTGATCCCGCCGATACTGCTGGCTATCGGGTGCGCCGACGGCATTCACGTAATTGAACGGTATTTCGGTGCGGCCGGATCCGGACAAGACAAAGAACGGCTCATCATAGACACCATGGTCGAGCTATGGCGCCCGGTGATACTTACTTCCGTCACCACCGCAATCGGTTTCGGCGCCTTGATGTTCGGGCGCATGACCATTTATCAAGTCTTCGGATTCACCACTGCCGTGGGGATAATCGTCGCCATGGTTATGTCACTCACGCTGCTTCCGGCGCTACTGTCGATCCTTCCGCTTCCGCTCCGCACCGGCCGTGCAGCACGTTCGGCGCTGCTGCCAAGGATTCTGGTGCGAAGCGGCGCAATGGTCGGTGCCAACGCGAAAACCGTGCTGGCTGCGGGTGCGGTACTGTCGGTATTGCTGGCCGTTGCGGCCTCGGGACTGCGGCTCGATTACTCATGGGTGGAGAGCCTTACGCCAGGGACGCCGGTACTCGAATCGGACCGCGTGCTGCGTGAGCGTCACGGCGGCACCATGCCGATGGATATCGTCGTCAGTACCGATCAGGCCGGCGGGATCAAAGACCCCGCGCTGTTAAGAGCTATCGATGAGACTCTGGATGAGCTTTCCAAGCACCCGCATGTAGGCGATACACGATCGATCGCCGAGTACATCAAGCGAATGAACCAGGCCATGCACGCCGACGACGTTCGAGAACTGCGGATTCCTGGAGACCGCGAGTTGGTAGCCCAGTACCTTCTTTTCTATTCGATGTCGGGAGATCCTGCAGAGTTCGACGACATGGTGGATTACGAGTATCGCGGCGCACATCTCGGCGTACTGATGCGATCGGATTGGCTCAGCGATATGAACTCGGTGATCGAACGAACCGAAGAGTTGCTCGACCGAAATGTCAGATCTCTGGGTGCAGAGGCGCAGATCACCGGTTCGGTAATGATCATGAAGACGATCTTCGAGATGATACTCTACAGCCAGATCGCCTCGTTGAGCGCTGCGGCCATCCTGGTTTTCTTCTTCCTCTTGCTGCTGTTCAGGTCTTTTGCCGACGCGCTCACCGCGATGCTGCCGCCGGCCTTCACCGCATTGGCCACATTCGCATGCATGGCTTTGGCTGGTAAACCGCTGGGTCCCAACGAAGCGATGATCAGTGCTATCGCCATGGGAATCGGTATCGACTACTCGATACACTTCATGGCACGTTTGCGTTTACTGATGGCTGAAGGCCTGGGAACCGAAGATGCCATCGCCGGAACGATGAGCAGCACCGGCCGGGCAATACTCTTCAATGCCGTCGTCGTTGTCGCGGGCTTCGCGGTATTGGCCCTCTCTCAATCTCCGAGCAACGCCATCTTCGGCCTTTTGGTGGCGGCTAATATGGCAGTGTGTTGCTTTGCGGCGCTGTTCCTTTTGCCCGCCCTGCTCACGGTCAGAACCCGGCGCCGCAGCAGCGCCGTTGCTGGATAGATAGCTACCGCGTGGCCACCGCCATGCGGACCGAGCACGTTTCGGATGCCGCCTGGTTGTGGAAGTACGCGCGGATACTTTTACGGGCGTTTCTCCGCTTGCCGGCGCGGCTGCTCACTTCAACATGGAAAGCAAGCTACGAGATGTAACCATGGTAATGGCCGACGGTGTTGAAATCCCCGCCTCGGTCATCCTGCGCGACGAAGATCTCGACCTTGCCTATATAGCGCCGAGCGCTCCCTTCGAGCGTAGCTTTACACACGTCGGCCGGGGCGGGGAACTGTTTGCGGTTTACTCGCTTTGCGACCGAGTGTCTTTCGTAAGAACTGTGTTTCTGAGTGTCTCTTGAGGGAACGACGGGGGCATTGTGGGCAAGACCGCAAACAGTGTTATGAGTAGTGCTATGAGTACTACTATGCGCGATACCCTGAGTATGGACGCCGTACTGGTCGCCTTGCTTCGGCCACTACTGCGCAAGGCGATTTGTACGACACTGGAATCGAAAGTCGGTGAGCATGCAGCCCGCGGCGTTTACGCGGACGCCATGGCCGGCGGCGGGGAGTCTTTTCGCGCGGCTGCGCCCGAAGCTACCGTAGGTGGACGGGTGCTGGTTCGCCTGGCCGCCCTCACGGCTGCGCTTTTCCGTGGTCTTGTGCAGCGCGGCTTGTCCGACACTGAGGCGCGCGAGTTGACCGCAGAGATCACCTGGCACATCTACCGTAGCCTTAACCGCTGGTCCTGGCTGGCGACCCGGCTCCGATCGAAAGATCCGCTCGCCAGAGTGAAAGCCATGATGGATCTGTCTTTCAAGCGGTTCCCCTACTCGCCTCCGGATTATCGCATGAACTATGCGCAGTGTGACGATCAAACGGTCGGTTTTGACGTCCACCGTTGCCCGGTGGCGCAGTACTTTAAGCGCGAGGGTCTGTCCGAGCTTTGCGGAGCTACCTTCTGCGATCTTGATTTTCCACTGGCACAGCAGTGGGGCCTAGAACTGCAGCGCCCGCACACTCTGGCCGCAGGCGACGATCACTGTGATTTTCGCTTCCATCGACGCTCCTAGACCGTATTCATGAAACCTCTGCTACGAGCCTCAATCGCCCGTAATCTCGGCCCGTTCGCCGTTCGCCGTTCGCCGCTCGCCGGCTCGCGGCTCACCACTTTTCGGTCCTCGACGTAGTGTTAGTACGCCTACGGGCCTCATCGCTGCGCTTGGGCCGATCTCACGGGCGCTTGCGACTCTCGCGACGAGGTTCCATGAATAATGCGGGCTAGCCGGTTTGGTTTTATACGTAGCTGGGGTCGAGTTCCGGCGCGTACTTGGACATCCAGCCGCGTGCAGTCTCGTCCGCCTCGGGCCCGTAGCTGTCTACCAATTCGACGATAAGGCCGTCAACATAGCGTGCGCGCGAGCTTCCCTCGAGCACGTAATCCGGCGCGCCTTCCTTTGAATAGGTCACGCTCCATTGCAGCGATACGGAATCCTCCGCGACCTTGGGTTCAGAGGTGACCTGCACGACGCGCCCGTCGACGCGCCGGTCGAAGCCGTCGAGCGACTTCTTCAAGCCGGCGAAGATCGCCGGGCGTCCCTGTATGCGGCAGGCCATCGCGCCGCCGACGACCTCGTAGATGGCGTCTTCGGCAAAGTATCTCTCCAGTCGCGACCAGTCGTCGTCGATGAAGGTTTCTTCGAAAGCGTTTGCATAGGCGATGAACGATTCTAGTGGGCTCATACCATTTACACTGTCCCGAAAGTCTTGATGGGGCAACTGTCTTACGAGTTACCGTCTCAGAAATTGCCGTCTCAGGAGTTACCCGGTGGTCGCATGCCGTGAAGGATGAACTAAGGCTTGCGCCGGTATAGGCTGCGGCCTGCCCCCTTCGAAGGAGATCGATATGAGCGAATGCCCCTGTGGCTCCGGCCTGGATTTCAACAAATGTTGCGAGCCCTATTTGAGCGGCCAACGCAAGCCGTCAACGGCCGAGCAAACCATGCGGGCCCGCTATACGGCCTATACCCGCGCCGACATGGCTTTTATTGCTTCGACACTTCATCCCGAGGCGCGCGAGGACCACGACGAGGAATCCGCACGGCGCTGGGCCGAGGGATCTCAGTGGCTGGGCCTGGAGATCCGTGCCACAGAAGACGGCGGGGACGGTGACGACGAGGGTGCGGTAGAGTTTGTTGCGCGTTACCGTGATGCGAAAGGAATGTTGCAGTCCCATCATGAGCTGAGCCTGTTTACCCGGGTAGACGGAGAGTGGCGTTTTCGTGACTCCCGCAGTCCGCCTCAGGAGCAGGTACGGCGCGAGGCGCCCAAAGTCGGCCGCAACGATCCCTGCTCTTGCGGCAGCGGGAAGAAGTATAAGAAATGCTGCGGGAGGGCAGGCTAGCAAGTTGAGGATTCTTGTCGCACTTGCTGCGAAAGAAGTTCCCGGTAACTACGGCCGGGTTTCACGGTTTCGCCGGTCGATTTCCCGAGTCACTGGCTCGACGGTGTCTTCCATCCCCCGCCTAGAGCTTTATAAAGTGCGACTGCTGACACCAGGCTTTGTCCGCGTGCGGCGGCCAGCCGGTCTTCGGCGGCGTACAGGCTTTGCCGTGTGCGGAGTACGTTGACGAAGTCCGTGAGTCCGGCGTGTTGGCGCTGCTCGGTGAGTTGGGCCGTCTCGCGTTCGGCTTGAACCGAGTTTGCCAGTGCGGCGGCACGTTCCATCGCCTTGCGATGAGCAGTAGCGGCATTCTCGACGTCGGCGAAAGCCTGCAACACGGATTTCTCGAAAGACATCAGCGCCTGCTCGTTGCGGGCGCTGGCTTCTCCTATATGCGCGCGGGCGCGTCCGGCATCGAACAGTGGCCACATCGCGGCGGGTGCGAACGACCAGGCGCGGCTACCCGTACGAGCGAGGTCTGGCAGCCGCTGGCTCTGCAATCCGAGCGCGGCGCTCAGAGAAAAGCGAGGAAACAACTCAGCCGTGGCTGCGCCTATCAGCGCGGTCGCCGCCGCGAGTTCACGCTCAGCGGCTTGAACGTCGGGGCGCCGCTCGAGCAGTTGAGAAGGCAAGCCCATGGCAATCAGCGCGGGGGGCGCAGGAAGTTGGTGGTAATCCGAGAGTTCTGCAGCCAACTCGTTCGGAAAACGGCCACTGAGAACCGCTAGGCGGTTTATGCGAGCGCCGGCCTGCTCCTGCAACAGCGGCAACTCAGCACGGGTGCGTTCCAGCAGGCTCGATGCCTGCGCTACCTCCAAGGCGCTGAGTGTTCCGGCTTGCTGTCTTTGCCGGGTGAGTTCCAGGATCTCAGCTTGCGCGGAGATGCTGTGCTCGAGCGAAATAATGCGTGCCTGCAACGCGCGTAGTTCGAAATAGTTACGGGCGACTTCGGCACACAGAGATGTCGCTGCACCGGCCGCCCTGTAGGAGGCCGCTTGTATTTGTGCTTTGGCGCTTTCGATCTCACGCTTGCGCCCGCCGAATACGTCGATCTCCCACGACGCGTCGAAGCCGGCCTGAAACAAGTCGATCTCTTCTCCCGGCAAAGGAATGTCACCAAGCCCGATGCCGGAGGGAATGTCTTCCAACCCGGCAAGCGTCCCGTGTTCGCTTGCACGAAGGCGGGCGGCAGAAGCAGAGGCGTTGGCTGCAGGTAGCACTGTGGCACCTACGACTGTGGCGGCCGCGCGGGCTTGTCTGACTCGCGCCCGTGCGGCATGCAGGTCTTGATTGGCCGATAGTGCCGTAGCAACTAGTGAGGACAGATCATCGTCATCAAAAATCCGCCACCACTCTTCCTTGACAGCCATTGCTTCTTGCTTTACTTGCGCGGTCGCTTGCCGGCCGGTCTGCGACCAAGACGAGGGAACTTCCGGTTGCGGTCTTTTGTAATCGGGCCCGACGCTGCATGCGCATAGGAGCGCCATGCACATACCGGAAAAGGCCGCGCCGCGTGCGGCCATCACCGCTCTAGCGAAGGCGGCTGGGATACCGGAACCTGAGGTAATCCTCCGTAAATTCGCAGGGGTGTTCAGCGGCATCTTCATGCGGCGCCGATCTCCACGTGCGAAGCATTTATCTTTTGAGTGAACCACACCAGTACCAAGATCGGTATTATGAGTAAGGCGATAGTGTGAAAGGCATCGGAGAATGCCAGCACTGCGGATTGTTGCGTGAGCGATGCTTCTATAGCCGCCCGGCTGTGCAGCGCGGCGTCGGCGGCGCCCGCGGTGGTAGCGGAGAGACGCTGGCTCAAAGCGTCGAAGGCATGGCGGTAACGGGGATCGAGCGGCCCGAGGTTTTCGCTCAAAACGCTGTAGTGGGCTTGGCTTGAGCGTGCGACCAAAGTCGAGACCGTCGCGATGCCGAAGCTACCGCCTATGTTGCGGGCCAGGCTTATCAGCCCGGAGGCGTTGCCGCGCATTTCCTTGGGGACGTTTATGTAGGCAATGGTGATCAACGGTACGAAGATGAAGGACATCCCGAAGGTTTGCCACATGCGGGTCACGACAATGGTCGTAAAGTCGATGCCGATATAGAATCCGCCCATCGAGAAAACGGCCAAGCTTATTATTACCGCACCCAGGCAGATCAGCGGCCTCGCATCGACGCGGCCAAGCATCGCACCGATTATCGGCATCATGATCACCAATACCAATCCACCCGGGGAAATAGCCAAGCCGCTCCACACAGCCGTGTAGCCCATCAGCGTTTGCATGAACAAAGGAAGCAACACTGTGGTGCCATAAAGGACGCAACCGAAAAGGACCATCATCGACAGTGCCGTAGAGAGGTTGCGGTCCTTGAGCATTCGCAAATTGACGATGGGATCGGGATGGCGCAGTTCCCAGACCACCACGCCTAGCAGTGCCACTATGGCCACGCCGGACGCGGCTATGATAGTTGCAGATTCGAACCAGTCGTTGCGCTGCCCGGTGTCGAGCACCAGTTGCAGGCACCCCAAGCCGAGGGCCAGCAATCCCAAGCCGATGTAGTCGGCGCGGTACTTGTCGGCACCCCGGCGCCGTATCAGGTAGGGTGGGTCGGAGATGTAACGTGCGGTAAGCGCCAGCGACAGTAAGCCCACCGGTACATTGATCAAGAATATCCAGCGCCAACTGAAGTTGTCGGTGATCCAGCCGCCCAAGGTGGGTCCGATTACCGGTGCCAGCACTACCGTCATTGCATATAAGGCCATCCCCATGCCCCGTTGTTTCTCGGGGAAAGTGTCGACGAGTATGGCTTGAGTGCTGGGTTGTAAGCCGCCGCCTCCCACGCCTTGTAAGACTCGCGCACATACCAAAGCTCCGAGACTCGGGGCCATGCCGCATAGCAGAGAACTACCCGCAAACATGACTACACAGGCCATGTAGAACCGTTTGCGCCCGAACAAAGACGAGAACCAAGCGGTCATCGGCAAGACGATGGCGTTGGCGATCAGATAGGAAGTCAGCACCCAAGTGCTGTCGATCGGAGTGGCGCCAAGAGTGCCGGCTATGTGCGGCAGGGAGACATTGACAATAGTGCTGTCGAGTACCTCCATGAAAGTGGAGATAGTAGCGACGAGTGCAATCAACCAGGGATTGTGCGGTGCGTGCCATTCTTGCTCGGTTTCCGCAGGAGGGTCTGCAGCGTTCGAATTCACCGCACCCGCACCGAAGGCACCACGGACATGCCGGGAGCGAGAAACAAGTCTTCGTCTTCCACGTCGTCGATGGCGATCCTGACCGGCACGCGCTGTACGATCTTGACGAAACTCCCGGTGGCGTTTTCAGGAGGAAACAGGCTGAAGTGTGCACCGGTGCCTTTCTGTATACTTTCGACACGGCCGTGCAGTTGACGTGAAGGGAATGCGTCGACCTTGATTTCGACTTCCTGGCCGGCATGCATGTCTTCTAACTGGGTTTCCTTGAAGTTTGCCGTTATCCATAGATCACGCGGCACCATCGCCATCAGTAGGCGCCCCGGTCTCAAGTACTCGCCTGGATCAGCGTCCACTCGCACCACGTATCCCGAGACCGGCGCACGCAGGATGGTATGGGAAAGATCGATGGATGCTGCAGCCAACCGCGCTTCAGCGCTGTCGATTGCGGCTTTCGCTTGCTCGACCTCGGCTCGAGCCAAAGCGATCTGCTGTTTTACAGTGTCGCTGCTTTCGACCCGGGCGCGGGCAGCGGCAAGACGTGCCCGTGCGGCTGCGATTCCCTCGTGCGCGGCTTTCGCGGCGGCCGCGGCACCGTGTGCGTTGGCTTCGGCAAGGTCCCGTTGCTGCTCGGACAAGGCTCTTGGATCGAGTTCGCGGTATCGTTGCCAGTCTTCATGCCTGCGCCCCGCATCGGTAGCCGCGGCGCGCTCATTGGCGAAGGCGCGGTCTAGCTCGGCTTGTGCAGCTTGTTCTTTTGCTCGTGCTTCCGCGAGGGCGGACGCGGTCCGTATGCGCGCCAGATCGAGCGAACTCTGTGCGGCTGACAGCTTCGCACGATTCTGTTCGAGATCGGCTTCGGCTGCCTCCACTCGTGCACGGTAGGGAGCCGGATCGATCTCCGCGAGCAACGTGCCGGACTCCACCCACTGATTGGCTTTTACCGCTACCCGCAGGGTAGTTCCCGCTACTTGCGCGGCGATTTCCACCAGTGCACCGTCGATGAAAGCGTCGTCGGTTGATTCGTAGTGGCGCGACTCCAGGTAGTACGCCGCTGCCGCAACCAACAAGCAAAGTGTAGTGAGCCCCACTGCCAGCCTGGCTTTCACTTTGCCCGTCCCTGTCCGCTGCTCGAACTTTGGGCACGCAGTGCCGCCAGCGAGAAGGCAACTATGTGGCCCGCGATCACATCGACTTGCTCGACACCGATTATAGCTTCGCCGTAGAGGCGGGCCATTACGAAACGCCCCTGGCGATAGAATGTGCACTGTCCGATGATACTGCGCACATTGAGAGCCACGCGCTGTTGATCGGCGTCGTCACCCAGCAGTGTGGCGACTATGGATTCGAGCGTATCGAAAAGGGGGCGGATGATGTCGTTGATGACGGCCGGAAGCGCGTGGGTCGGTTCGGAGAATTCTCTGACCATCAGGGCCGCATGCCAAGCGGGCCTTTCGGGGTCGAGCAGCCGGTAGATCAAGGAGTGAACGAAGGCTTGCAGGCGTTGTTCGGGTTCCGATGAGGGATCGAGGGCCGCGTCGAGCGAGTAACGATCTGTCGCGCAATGGCAGGCGTAATCGATGACCGCGCTGTACAAACCGGCTTTATCGCCGAAATGGTAGCGCACCGAGGCCAAGTTGGCGCCGGCTTGTGCGCAGATTTCCCGCAATGTTGCATCACGGAAGCCGTGTTGGGCGAACTCCTGGCCGCCGGCGTCGAGAAGAGCTTGGCGAGTGTCCATGTGTCTGGGAGCCTCGGTTAAAACAAGTGTATGAATATTTAAACGCATGTTTGAATGAGTCAAGCTCCGGGTCGCTCTTTCTTCGCATCGGCGTAAAGTTGTGGCATGGGCCGGCCGCAGCAGCACGACGATGCCGCGATGCGCTCGCGACTGTGGCTGTGGCGCCTTCTCGGCCCGGCCCTGATGCTTGCAGTTTTGGCACTGCATCCCGCAAGCATACCGGCCCCGGCGGCAGCGGTTCTTGCAGCCGCCCTATGGATGGCACTGTGGTGGGTGAGCGAAGCGGCGCCGCTCGCGGTGACTTCGTTGCTGCCCCTGCTGCTGTTTCCGCTTCTCGGTGTGCGCGGCGTTCGCGAAGTCGCACCGAACTATGCGGGGCACATGATCTTTCTGTTCTTTGGTGGTTTCGTACTCGCACTTGCGGTCGAGAAGTCCGGACTGCACAAGCGCGTGGCGCTGTGGACGCTGGCTTTGATCGGCGGTTCACTACAGCGCTTGGTCTGGGCTTTTCTGGTCGCTAGTGCCGATTTGTCGATGTGGCTTTCCAATACCGCTACGGCCTTGATGCTGTTGCCGGTAGCGCTCGCGGTGGTTGATCGAGTGGATGATTATCGCGCCGGAACGAGAATACTTCTGGCTCTCGCTTTCGGTTCTTCGATCGGGGGGATCGGTACTTTGGTCGGAACGCCCCCCAATCTGGTGCTGGCGGGCATGTCTACAGATTTGGTTAGCGGGCTGGAGCCCCTGAGTTTCGGAACCTGGATGCTCTTCGGTGTCCCGTTGGTCGTTACCCTGCTACCGCTGGCCGGCCTGCTGCTTGCCCGCTCGTTGCCGCGTGAGCAACAAGTGGGGGATCTCATCGAGACGGAGCGTAAGGCTTTGGGGCCGATGGCGGCGGCCGAGAAACGTGTAGCGGTTTTGTTCGGGTTGACAGCCGGAGCCTGGGTGACGCGTTCGGGAATTGGTTTCGGGCAGTTGTCGCTTCCGGGCTGGGCTGCCCTGCTTCCCAATCCTGAAATGGTCAGTGATGCGGTGCCCGCAGTAGCGGCGGCGGTTGCGGCGGTCTTGATTCCCCGGCGGCGCGGCAGCCGCCGGGCTCTGCTTGGTTGGCAGGAAATTCAAAGCGGTGTGCCTTGGGGAATACTGTTGCTGTTCGGCGGTGGCTTCGCCCTTGCCGACGGTGTGCATGCTTCCCGGCTCGACCTGTGGCTGGCGGCGGGCCTGCAAGGACTCGGGGAAGTTCCCTTCCCTTTGCTCATCCTCGCGGTGGTTTCGCTTTCGGTGCTGATTACCAATCTTAGCTCCAACACCGCGACCGCCACCTTGTTGATGCCGGTCATGGCGGCGTTGGCAACCGCGTTGGACGCTCCGCCTTACTTGCTGATGTCGGCGGCAACCGTTGCGGCCTCATGCGCCTTCGTCCTGCCGGTTGCCACACCGCCCAACGCGATAGTGATGGGCTCGGGCCGGGTAAGCGCGCGTGACCTGTTTCGCGAGGGATTGATGCTCAATGCAGTCGCGGTAGTGGTGGTTACACTGCTGTGCTTGTTGCTCGGCCCCCTGGTCTTGCCGGCTGTTCGATGAGGGGGCCGCGTTGCGGTGTTACGGCGTCCTACATGGAATGAGTCGAGTGGTACAGGCGGTTGCGCAGGCCGCTGAAAAGGCCCAGGTTGTTGCGTAGCATGCGCGTGCGAAACTGCGGAAAGTCGCGCAAGAAACGACTCTTCAGAGCTACCCGGGGATCGAAGTACAGCTTGAAACTCTCCCACAGCATGGTACGGGCAAGCTGCTTGCTGCTCAGATGCCGGGTGCGCACATTCGCCATGTAGCCGTTATAGCGAGTCAGATCGTCGGGATTGCTGACTAGGCCTTGCTCGAGCAGTTCCTCGCGCATTTCCGTGCTCGGGTAAGGGGTCAGACACTGCACGATGGGGAAATCCAGTCCCAGCGAACGGGCGTAGTCGAAAGTGCGTTTGATCGAACGGCGATCATCGCCGGGTGTACCGACGATAAATCCACCGACCGCCTTTATCCCGTTCTCTTGAAGCAGGCGCACCGCGCGCGGCGTTTCATCCCCGGACACGCCGCGCTTGGCTTTGATGTCGAGCGCGGCGACGTTGCTGTCTTCGGCGTTCTCTACACCCATGAACACGGTGTCGAAACCCGCGCGCGCCATCGCTGGGGCCAGCGATGGATCCTTGGCGATTCCGGCAACGGATGCCTGTACTATGTAGCGCATGTGCGAGAGCCCGGCGGCGTGAATCTCCTCGCAGATCTCCTTGAAGCGCGGGACGTCGATGGTGATGTTGTCATCGACAAAAAAGACTCCTTGTACGCCCTTGCGGTCCAGAGCCTTCAAGTCTTCGATTACGCGCGCCACCGGCAGACGGCGGAAACTACGGCCGTACATGCGGCGGATCGAGCAAAAACTACAGGGGAGTGGACAGCCGCGGCTGGTCTCGATGACGTCGAAGCTACGATCGAAATAGAAGGCGCCGCCGTAAGCGCGCGCGTCGCGCCGGGGTAATGGCAGCGAATCGAGGCCGAGCAATTCGCCCTGAGGGTTGTGTTGCCACTGCCTCCCGTCGTGCCACGACAACGCGGACACGGCGGCGAAGTCAGCCGTGCCGGACTCGATCGTCTCGACTAGGTGGCGAAAAGGCAGTTCGCCTTCACCGCGAATCATGAAATCGAAGCAGGCGCCGTCGTTCCCGGCAATTTGCTCGGCCATGACAGTGGCATGGTATCCGCCCAGCACATGCATCGCGCCGGGCTGGGCTTTTCTCAACGCGGCCGCCAGAAGCCGTGCCGTCTGGTACTGGAAAGACATTGCCGAGTAGCCGATTAGATCGGGCTTGAAAGCTTCGGCTTCTGCAAGAACACGGCTTCGCACGCCCTGCGGACGCAACACCAGGTCGAGAATGCGGACTTCGTGCTGCGGAACTTGGGCGGCGATGGAACACAGGCCGAGGTTGGGGAATTTCATTACCTGGTCAAGTGACGAGGCAGTATCGGGCATGGCCAGCAGTAGAATGCGCATGTCAAAACATAGGAGCGGACCGGCCGCCAGTCAAAGAAAGGCCGCTAGAAGCCAGGAGTCTACGCCGGAGTTTCTGCCGCGCAGGCGAGGCCTGAAATAAGCGCGCACAAAGACGCGCACAAAGAAATGTGGCCCATCTCGGCGATGATGATGATATCGTGGAGTTTCAACACCTCACCAGGTCACGACGACAGCGTCCCCGTCGTCTCCGTTAGCTTCTGCATTGTCGCCCCCCAGTACGTGCCCGGTGAACGCTTTGACTTCGCAACAGGGGCTTTATATGTAGTAGTGTCTGCGGAGTTGCCACACGGCAGTGGCACCCAAAACATACCCTTGGTGGGTGAGCGCCAGCGGTTGATCTTAATGCGGGGAGGGGTGCCTTTACGAGGAGCGTCTGCTTGCCAGGAGGCGCTCTTTCACTATGCTCTCAATCCCATGCGTTAAAACTGCGGTGTTGCTCGCGGCGGGCACCGGTAGCCGACTTTCACCGTTAACGGATGTTACCCACAAGTGCCTAACCGAGGTCCACGGCACCCCGATCCTCAAGCAGCAGGTTTCGTGTCTAGAGCGATGGGGATTCGAGACTTTGATCGTAGTGGTGGGCCATTGCGCCCAAGATATTCGAGAATACTTGGATCACTGCGAAACAAACCTGAAGATTCGTTACGTCTTCAACCCGAAGTATCGAACGACGAACAATCTCTATTCCCTGTGGCTGGCACGGAAAGTAATTATGCAACCCTTTCTGCTTCTAGAGTGCGATTTGTTTTTCGATACCTTTCTTTTGGCCCCCATGCGCTATCCAGACCGGGTTGCGATTGCTACGCAGCATCCCTGGATGAATGGCACCACGGTAACGCTTGACGATTCGCAACGGGTCAAGATGTTTCACCTAGCCGGCAGTGGCGGCGATGTTGTCAAGGCTTGGAAAACCGTGAACATTTATAGCCTCTCATTGGCTACATGGGAGCGGATGAAAGTAGGTTTGGATTCCTATGTTGCTTCGGGGAGAGTGAACGAATACTACGAAGTCGTTTTCCGTGACATGTCGGCCGGTGGATGTTTCAATCCGAAATCCGTCTCGTTCGACGACGGCAACTGGTACGAGATCGATACGCTCGCAGATCTCGCTTTGGCGGAGCGGCTTTTTGTGCTTCCTACGCCGCCGGCAGACCAGCTTAGAGACGGTATTCTTCCACTTGATGTTTCGCATCAGTCGCATCATGGGTAAACCTCTTCGCCTCCTCCGGCGGACGGCGCTAAGGCGCTTTGGTTCGATGTGACCGAGTCTGAGGCTGCGAGGGCGCAGCAATATGAGTTGCTCTCCAAGCAACACGGCGGCTATTGGCGCCACGGCTTGACCGACCACGCCTACCTGTACAACCTGCATTTCCCCCCGGACATTTTCTTCCAAACACTATCCGCTCGAATTCATGACTTGGTGTTGAATTACCCTGTCGGCCAGGATGAAGTCGCAGGCTTGGTCGGCAATCTGATCGGTCAACCGCGAGAACGGGTGGTGGTCGGAAATGGAGCGGCTGAGCTGATCAAGATAGTTGCCTCCCATATCTGCCATACATTGATCGTGCCGGTTCCATCGTTCAACGAGTACGCAAACGCCGCGACTGGCAGTGTCGTTGAATTCCCCCTCGACGCATCGACGTTTCAACTGGATGTGGATGAATTCGCGGCAGCCGCGATTCGCAGCAAGGCCGACGTGGCGGTGGTTGTCTCCCCTAACAACCCCACATCGCTACTGGTTCCAAAGGCCGATCTCGTCCACTTGCTCGAAACACTTGCGGGCCACGATTGCATGCTGATCGTCGATGAATCGTTCATCGACTTTTCCTCGAGTGGTGGCCAGGAGACTCTCGAGTCTAATATCGCCGAGTATCCGAATTTGGCGATCTTGAAGAGCATGAGTAAGGCATACGGTATTTGCGGACTTCGACTCGGCTATTTTCTCTCGGCGAACCGCGGTTTTCGAGACAAGATCCGCCGAGGACTCTCCATATGGAACATCAACGGCTTCGCCGAGGAGTTCCTGCGCCTTGCCCCAGACTATCGCGAGGCATTTACGGAAAGCTGCAAGCTCGTCCGTGTCGAGCGCGACGATTTCTTCGATGATCTGCTCTCGATTGAGGGTCTGACAGTATACCGACCGCAAGCCAACTTCATTTTCTGTCGCCTTCCAGACGAGGCGGCCTCGGGACCGGATATAGCACGCGAACTTTTCGTAAAGCACCATATCTACACCAAACACTGCCTTGGCAAGACGATGCCCCGAGTTGATCGCTACCTACGCCTCGCCAGCCGCACGCGATCGGAGAACCAGCGTCTTGTAGAGGCGCTCCGTAGACTTATTGGGTGCGACTAGGAGACGATGGACGAACGGAGAACGCTAGACGAGCTCGAACCGGCGAGCATGCTCTCGTTCGTGAGGGACTTGGCGAATATCTGTTCTCTGGCCGGCCTTCTTTGTGCCGTAGTCGCCATCTACTTCGCCGTCCTGAAGATGATACCCGCAGCTATGATTGCCGTGCTCTGGGCTGTCTTTTTTGACTGGAGCGATGGCTTGATAGCTCGCCGTACGGCCAATCGACGGACTGAACAACGCCTGTTCGGTGCCGAGCTCGATTCTCTCATCGATGTCGTTAGCTTTGCCGTTTTTCCCGCGATGGTCCTGTTGAGCTACGGGCAATTAAGTCCGTGGTTTCTTCCGGGTGCCTTCGTTATTCTAGCTACGAGCGTGATCCGACTCAGTCACTTCAATGTCTTCGGTCTCGCGGGAAAAGCCTATCGAGGGCTGGCCCTCGATAACAACTGTCTGATTCTGGCCTTTGTTTGTCTTTTCGCCAACCGTACTGACGAAACCACCTTCGCAATTTTTCTATATATCTTACTCGTGGCGCTGGCCTTCCTGAACGTTGCCCCTATCAAGACTCCCAAGTTCGCCGGGCGCTGGTACTACGTTCTCATCGCCTATGTTGTGCTACTGACCGGACTGTACGGATGGCAGATTGGTTAGCCGTCGCACGCAGCCCGTCTGCGGCATCGTCTAATCCGCTGAGGAATCGACCATAGATATTAGCAACTGCACCGAATCTCAGATCGACGACGCAAGCGTCAGGCGTTACTTCAACGGCGCGGCGGGCGGCACGGCGAAAGCGCTCAGCATGATGGCCCATGAGCACAACCTGCCGGCCGCTGCCTTGCGTTATCGACAGCGAGGCGAATTGCGGACGATCGCCACTTGGCTTGACGACGTCAGTAAGTCCGGGCTGGTACTCGATGTTGGCTGTGGTTCTGGAGCTTGGACCGAGAGCTTCGCCGAACGCTATCGATCAGTCATCGGGATAGAGCAGAGCGCACTGATGGTCAACGCCGCCCAGGAACGGGCGGCTCGCCGGCCCAATATGGAAATCCGCGAGGGGGATGCGCGTACCAAGCTTCCAGAAGGCCCCTTCGACATGATTTTTCTCGGTGGTCTGTGCATGTATCTGAATGATGCCGACGTCGTTGCTCTGCTCGACACACTACGGGGCGTGCTAAGCGACCAAGGTTCAATCATTCTGCGAGAGTCAACGGTGTGCGATGGTGTATATGTCGCCAAGGGTGAGTACCAAGCGGTTTATCGGAGCGTGAACTCGTACCGGCGCTTGTTCGAGAAAGCCGCTCCGTTCAGCGTGGAGATTCGGCGGAACTACGGCTACACCGCAATGGTCACGGCCGAGGAGTTGGTCGATCTGCGTCGCCGATGGATGCCCTTTTTGCCGAAGAAGTCGGCCACACTTGGCTCGGTAACGTGGTGGGCGCTACGGATCATCACACCCCTCAGCTTCTGGGCTCTGCCTCGCGTATTCTCTCGACTCGGCATCGTGTGGCCCAGACTGCAGAACCACTTCTTCAGACTACGCGTGCTCCGGGGTCGGACCAGCGCAAGTACTGGGAACCATTGCATTCTACCGCCCTTAACGGGCTAATTTCGAACTTAAAGTCCCAATTTCGGCCCCGAAATAGCCCCATAAGCTTCCCACGCTTGCGTGTGGCGCAGCTTATGGAGCAATGGAGGGGGCCGCACGTGTGCCCCCCTTCTTTGCCGGGTTCTTGCCGGAGGCAGACCCTCGGCGCCGGATCGCTGAAAGACTGGGGATCCTACGCAGAGAGTTGCTCGACCATGTAGTAGTTCTCATCCGGCGACACGTCGTTGCCATCTTAGCGACACTGGAGGATAGTGGCTCGTTACAGCTTGTCCTGAAATCGCTCCTCGTAGTTGAACTTCGAAGGTGCTGGGAAGACCGACTCCCAGCAGGCTCCGTGACTGTTCGAAAGCTGAATCATTACTGACGGGTCTTGCGCGAGAGGCAAGCGCGGCAGCAGGAGGCCGCTGCCTTTACCCTGCACCTGCAGCCCCGCTTTGCCGCCACCACCCGCTTTGATCTTCAACTTCGTTATGCCGCCGGCCGTGCCGCTTCTGTCCTTGTAACCAAGGCTCTTGCTACCCCTCGTCTTCCAACAAGGCTTGCCGTTGCAGCTACCGCCCGCCGGCAGTTCGGTTATCATCTCGACGCCCGCTACATTCGCGGCACTGTCATAGAGGCAGATCAAAAAGCTGGTATTGCCGTCAACCGGATTGCCCCAGTCGGCGGCATCGGTGGCAGCCCCTTTTCTCCACTTCCATTTCATCTTGCCGCGCCCGCGCCGATCGAGTGAGAGCTGTGCCGAGGGTGCCTGGCGGCAGCCCAGCAGAGGGCTGCTGTCGCCGCTGCAGAGACCGGCCGTGCAGATGTCGCCGAAGCTGCAAGCATTGCCGTCGCTGCACGGTGAACCGTCGGCCTCGAGTTGACAGGTGGCCGAACAGCAGTCGCCGCCGGCGGTGTTGCCGTCGTCGCACTGCTCGCCCGCGGTTACCACCGAGTTGCCGCAGCCAGTCAGCGTACAGTTCGAATCGCAGCCGTCGCCGTCTACGAGGTTGCCGTCGTCGCAGTCCTCGCCCAACTCGACGACGCCGTCGCCGCAGACCGGGCCCCCGAGCCAGGACTCGGCGCTTTGCTTGAAAGGAGCGTCGAAATCGTTGATCAAGCTGTCTACGGTTAGGGCGTCGATTAGCGGCTGGTCGTCGACTCCCTCGGTTCCGAATTCGAAGATTACGAAGCCCGTGACTCCTTGGGAGCGGCCGTACTTTATGTGATCCACCAAAGCGCCCGCATCGTGAGTCCAGTCGTCGTGCCCGGCTTCGGTGAGCCATCCCAAGCCCATGGCAAGGCGGTCGAAGCCGTTGCCCAGGAAGGAGGTGAAGCTTTTCCACAGATCGACTTCGTCGCGCCATAGGCTGCGGTTGCTGCTGTACTGCATGGGTATGACGCTGTGGGCGTAGGCCGGCCCCAGCCACACCGGGCTGTTTTGCTGGAAGGAAAAATGGTTGGGGCCCAACAGCCAACTCGGATCCAGGGCGGGATCGGTGTTGCCCTGCACGATGTACCAGTTCCCCGGGTCGGCTTGGTACCAATCGCGAAACCACTGCGGAGTGTCTCCTTACCAGCTAGCTCCCGAGCCCAGATAGGAAGCTGCGGCAGCCGCAAAGGTCGTCGCCGTGAGCAACTTGCCAGGGATGTTGTTATCCAGAGCTTCGCGGGTAAGGCGTATAGTCTCGGTGATGCCGCCCATCTTGGCCGCGTCCGGCATGCCCCAGGACTTGTAACGAATGTAGTCGAAATGGATGCCGGCCAGGCCGGGATACGCGCCGAGGATATCGAGCGCCCATTGCACCTGGGCTGCGCGTTCGACCGGGTCGGCGAAATTCGCGTTGGCCTTACCGCTACGCCAGTGGTTCGCGATCCACCCGTGTACGGCCAAGCCCTGCGCGCGCGCCATGTCGATAAAATCTTGAAACAGGTAGGGATCCGCCCACCCGTAGTTGCCGTTGATGGGTGGTGCGGCGAGAAACACGGTATTGAGCTTGGCCGCAAGGATCTTCGCCAGCGTGGTATCGCGATTGGCGGCGTCGAAAGCCGGTGGGTTGAGCCACACGCCGCGCACTTCCGGCAAGGGCTGGGCGGCGGCGGGGCAAGAAAGAACACCAAGCCACAGCGCGACGGCCACGTTGGCTATACCCCGTTGACAATTCATCTCGACCCTCCGGGCGCCTGACTTTCCCCCGCTCTGCGGGTTACCTGACGCTGGCCTTGAAGCGCTCCCCGTCGTTCTTGCTGGCCGAATTCGCATTGAACTCCGCTTGCCAACACTGGCCGTCGCTGTTGATGGTCTGCACGGTGAGCGGATCCACGAGCGGAAAATATTGATTCGCGGAAGCGGGTACGGGAAGCGACAGCAGATCGCCCTGGCCCTTCAGCTTGATCTTGTCGCGGCCCGCTTTGCCGGAACTGATCTTGGCGCTCTTTACGCCGTCGGGAGCCAGCGTGGATTGTTTGTACTTGGCTTGGCCTTTCTTGAGCTTCCAGCAGCTCTTGCCACCGCAATTGACACCCGCCGGAAGGTTGGCGCTCATCTCGAGCTGGGCAGTCACGCCGGGGCCGTCGTAGACGCACAACGCGTAGCCGGTGCCGCCGTCTACGGTGGGATCGCCCAAAGCCGAGCCGGGCGTGTCGAGTCGAGACATATTGAAAGTGAGCTTGTTGCGCCCGTTCTTGGCGCTGATCGAGAACTTGGCTCTGCTTCCTATGCGGCAACCGGTTGCAGGTGACGCATCGTTGGAACAAAGCAAAGTTGCCGGGTCGCAGACATCGTCCGTACAAAGATCGCCGTCGTCGCAAAGCAAGTCGCTGGGGGTATTGGCACACCCGCTCACAGCATTACAGACATCCTGGGTGCATACGATAGCGTCGTCGCAAAGCGCGTCGTCGGGGGTGTTGGCGCAGCCCGAGACCGGGTCGCAGCTATCGACGGTGCATGCCACGGCGTCGTTGCAATCCGCTGGGGGGCCGCCTACGCAGACGCCTGCGTTGCAAGTGTCGGCGGTGCTGCATGCGTCGCCGTCGTCGCAGGTGCCGGTCTCGAACTGGCATGTAGCCGAGCAGCAGTCGCCAGAGATAGTATTGCCGTCGTCGCATTGCTCACCGACCCCGGTGTTGAGTACGCCGTCGCCGCAGATCTCCCCGTTGGTCACATTGACGCTGGCCAATTGATATCTTCCATTGGCGTCGCGTCCGTCGATGCTCAAGAGGATTGGTAGCCCGCTACGGGTGTCCATTATCGCCACTGCCGCGGTATATATGCCGGTCGGGAAAGCCCCGGGTAGCGCAAGGGTTTGGCTGATGGCCTGATCCGGCGGTGTAGTAGCGATGGGGTCGGCCGGCATCCAAGCGTTGACGTCGGTGGCGAGCAGCCAAGAGGCGGCGACATCGGCGTTGCCGTCGAGGAGGTAGAAGTAAAGCTCGAAACTCTGTCCCATGGCGGCGTAAGCCGGGGCGAAACCGATGTTTTGCCAGCTCATCTCGAGGTGGAGTGCGCCGGTTGGTGCCACTGCAGTCTCGTGATTCACATAGGTGGGCGCGAAACGATAGCCAGCGTAGCGGAGCGTATCGCTGAGCTCGACGATATCGTTGCCGCCGTTGTTCTCGTGGACGATACTGCCGTGGGTAGTCTGGAGCACCGCCAAGGCGTCGCTCATGTTCTCGGGGCCGCACAACTCATAGCCGATGGGAGCGTTGGGCCAAGTCAGATCGATGACGTCGCCGATTTTCGAGAGCATACCGTCGGTATGGGAGCGTGAACCCAGGCAGTCATGCCGTATTCCCACATCCGCACGCCGTGCGGACACATAGCGCGTGGATTGTTGAACGCCCGCATAGGGCATCAGCAACTGGGTTTGCTGAAAACCGGTATACGAATAAGCCACCTGCTGTTGGGTTCCTCCGGCCAGCCGGCATTGGATGGTTCCCGAACCACCGATGAACATGTCGGCGAGCCGCTTGCGGGCCATGCCGTCGAGGGTGGCCGGATTCATGAAATCGGAATCCCACTCGGTCTGACTCTGCCAACTCCACTCGTTGAAATTGCCATAGCCGGAGATGTCGATGAATGCGATGTCAGGGTTGCCGTCGTAGCGCAGTCTCATCGCCTCGACAAAATTGCTCCACTCCTGCTGGTAGACGCAGTTACTATAGACCGGTTCTCCTCCGCTTATCTCGGCCCCTTTGTTCAGGACCCACTGCGGAACTTGATGGCCGCCAAAGATTTCCCCGCGCATGGTGTAGATACGAAAGGAAAACTGTTTTCCCAGAGCTACGGCAGCGGCTAGGTCCGCGTCTACGGCGCTCCAATCGTAGACGCCTTCGAGGGGGTTCTGATCCTTCCAGGCGTATTGGGGGCGCCGGTAAGCTACGGTCTCGGGGAGCACCGGGTTGCCGAGGTTGTTCATGGCCTGGAAGCCGATTCCCGGATTGGGCAGGTAATCGGAAATCAGCGCCGGAACGTAGCCCGCAGCTCGGGCCGTGACGGTGCTCAGGCCCAGGCACAGTGCGGTTGCGGCCAGGCACAGCGCTACAGTAGCCAGACGCCGCATGATGGATCTCGAACTGAGGCGCCCCCGCTTGTCCATGCCGGGGCGGTACGTGGCGATTGCATCGCGGCAGTTCGGTGTAGCTACGCGAAAGCTGCGTGAGGCGTCCACTGCAAGGCGCGGCAGTGCCGCACCGCACGCAGTGCCCTCGCGTTTACTACCGGCGAATCCCTTGCCCATTTCCCCGTACCTCCTATCGACGCCTTCGTGACCAATGTGGGTCAGCGTGCGTGGCGACGCAAGGTGCGCGCCGCTTTCAACCCGGAGAGGTAGGCGCCGTGGACCGTTCCCGGGAAGCGGTCCATGGTGTGCTCCCCGGCCAGGAATAGTTTGCGGTCTATGGGCCGGGTGAGTTGCTTCTGGTCGCGGTGGCTGGAGCCGACCGTCCAGTAGGTATAGGTGCCTCCGGTGTAAGGAGAGACGCCCCAGTCGGTCGTAAGCACCGCGACCGGATCGGGTATAGATGGCCCGAACATGTTGCGAAGATCGCTCATCACGCGAGCTGTTGCGTCAGTTTTGGTCATCGACTCTAGGGTCGCGGCGTAATCCTGCATGGTGTTCATGAGCAACACCGGATGGCCGGTATAACGGGCCATATTGAGAAACTCGGCCGACTCGCCTCGTATGGCCGCTGCGTAACCGAAGAAGTGAACCGCTTGATCCCAGAACACCTGCGGGAACTGCAGTACCATCTTGTAGCCGGCCCCGAAGCCGAGTTTGTCGATGGCCGCAGTCGTCTTGGTTGGCAGTGCCGGAGTAAAGGCGACCGAACCGCCTTTCAGTACGCCCAGCGGTAGTGTCACCAAGCAACGTTCGGCTTGGAAGGGGCCGTCGTTGGTCTGAACGACGATGGTATCGCCACTGTAATCGATGGCTGAGACCACATGGTCGAGGCGGATGTCGAGCCCTGCGGCGAGTCCCGGAAGGATCTGATCATAGCCGTCACGGAAAAGGAGGTCGGGGCCACGATAGGATTGTCCGGTATCGAACTGCCAGCTCGAGATCTGTGAAAGCGCGAAACTGCGGTCAAGCTCGATGTCCCAAAAGTAATGCCAGTCGAGAATCCGCCGGTCGGCGGCGGAAAGCCCCTGCCCGGCGCCGATATCCGCCAGCGAATCAGTCAGCGGCTGGTCGCTGTCGCGCCTGTATCCGTAGCGCCTCACCCGCCGCATGATAGGGGTGAAGCTGTCGGCGTAGACCCGGTCACGATCGGCGGGAGCGATGAGAGAACCGTCGCTGCCGTGAAGATTCAGCTAATCGTAGTCGGTGGTTTCGAGTTGCGCACCCGCCGCCTCGGCCAATTTACGCAGTGGATTTCTCGACGCACCGTGAATCCACACTGCGCCCTCATCGACGGGGAATCCGAGATCGCGGTCGGTTTCTATGCGTCCGCCGATGCGGTTGCGGGCTTCGAGTACGATCAGTTGTCCAGGTTTGGTGAACCGGTAGCGGTCGGCCAAGCGGCGAGCCGCGGCCAGCCCTGAAATCCCGGCGCCGATGACGATCACCCGGTCGTTGACAGGCCGCGCCATCGCTGCCTGTGGAAACGCAAGCTCCAAATATCCGCTCGACAAGCCCGCCGCTGCGCCCGCCAGGAACTCCCGGCGTGTCAAGCCCCCGTGGGCCCCGTGAATATGAAACTTTCCCCTTTCGCTCATACCTTCTCCCCGGCGGCGAGCGGTATGCGATCTACATGTGATCTATGCTCATCGCCTACGATTCTATCGCTATCCTGTAATCGAGCGCTCAGCCAGAGCTTTTCAATATCGAGTCTTGATCGGGGCGGGGAAGGGCTGATAGTTGCTGCCGTTGTGGACTTGCGCCCGCGGTGATCTTATCGAGTCTGGCGAAACAGTGTCGCAAGCCGTGCCTGTCGTGCATTGCCGCGATTACCGCCTGGTCCGGCCTGCCTAACGTGGCAGCGTCCGAAGAGGAGAAGCTTATGGAAAAGAGTCCCCGGCCCCGGCCGATTTTGACGTTGATGTTCTTGGCGCTGGTGCTAACGGTTTCGTACGCAAGCGCTGCGCGAGCGCTGGAAGAGGATTCGCTCGCCGAACGGCTCGAGGAAGCCAAGGCGAAGATCCCGCGTCTGAAGTCTGCCTTGAACGAAGGAGACGATGCTTCTTCTCACCATGGGATGGCGGCCGGCGGTATGGCCATGCAAGGCACGGCCGGTGGCGGGGCTATGGGGAGCATGGCTAGTGAAGGGACCGGGGAAAGCGCAGCCGACGGCGGGGCTACGGAGAAGCAGGCCGACGGCATTCAGACGGGAAGCGCGCCGCCAGGACAGAAAATGGGCATGGGAATGCAGCATGGCAAGGGGATGCAGCAGGGCATGGGGATGGGCGGCGGGAAGGAAATGGGAATGATGGGGGGGATGAAGAAGGCGGGGAGTATGGGTGCGGGCGACACGGCTACCGGAACTACGGCCACCGGAACGAAGGATTCGGAAACTATGCAAACGCAGCAAAACCAGGATGCCCGCAGCATGAAAGGCATGGAGACCATGGGCAAAGGCATGATGGGCAAAGGCATGATGGGCAAAGGCATGATGGGCAAAATGCCGGGAGCGGATTCGGCCCGGTCTGCCTTGCCCGGGTTTCCCGGGTTGCCGCACTTGTATCATATAGGCGCGGCCGATTTTTTCCTGGACCACAACGAACTCATCGATTTGACCAGTGAACAGAAGACGGCGATTGGCAAGATCAAAGAGAAGTTGCTGGCCGGCAACAGCATACGGGATAAGAAGATTGATCAAGCCGAGCAGGAACTGTGGGCGCTGACGAGTTCGGACCGGCCGGCGGCCGGTGACATCGAAGCCAAGATACGAGAAATAGAGAAACTGCGCGGCGACCAACGCGTATACTTCATTCGTGCCGTCGGTGAGGCGGCGGCATTGTTGACCAAGGGGCAGCGGCGATCGCTGCTGGCGCCCTTTCAACAAGCATCCCCGCCGGCGCCAAGCGTGCAAGAGAGATAACGATGGATTCCTTGCGTTGTTTCGAATCGAGCTTCCTTTCGAGATGGATTTGTCCTGCGCTGTTGCTGGCCACGCTGTTGCTGCACCTGTCGGTATCAACTGCCCCGGCCGTCAGCCAAGCAGAACATGAATCGCACCACCCTGATCAGTTTCCACAGAAACAAGCGGCCGATGCCGCCAACCCGCCGTCCGGGACTGTCGGCGGTGCTGCTGGGATGGGAGCGGGGGCGGGCATGGGCGGCATGGGGGGAAAGGGCGCGGGTTCTGCCGGCATGGGTGGTATGGGGGGAGCGGATTCGCAAATTGCGGGCAAGGGCATGATGGGCGCTGGCGCTGCGAAGGGCGGCATGATGGGGGATGGGAAAAGAGGTAAAGGGAAGGGGACGCAGCAGGCTGGGCAGCTATATCCCCGATTAATGTCCTTACCCGCCATTGATGCCGGGCAACGCGAGCAGATGCTAGGGCTTGCCCGCGAACGCATGTTGGACGGGACTGCGCTGTTGTCTGAAGGACTCGACGAACTCAGCGATGCAGCGGCCAAGGACGATCTTTCCAGAATGCACGAGGCGGCCGTGAAACTCAGGCAGGGAGTCATGGTGTTTGAAACCGGTTTGGCGGCCGAACAAGCTATTGCGCAAGGAAAAGCGCCGCGTAATCTGGCTCTGCAATGGTTCAAGCGTGAGATGAATCTCCTGCCTCCGGCGATTGCCAAGTCGGGTTTCCGCTGGTTCGGTATGAGCGCCTTTCACACTTTCATAATGGCGTTGATGTTGTTGTTTAGCGCTTCGATGATCTGGATGTACTTCTTCAAGATGCGCCGGGCCGCCCAGTTGATGGAAGCGCTTGCTACTGCGGCGGCATCGAACGGCGCCTCCGCTTCCGCCGCGGCCCCCGCCGCGGTGCCGCCGCCGGATGCTTCCACGGCATCTGCTAGTGCCCAACCCGCAAAGCAAAAAGAGAAAGCCGCTGCCGGTGCAGCCGATTGCTGCGACGAATCAGCGGGCGCGCCGGCGGCCATAGCGGACGGGGCCGGCGGGCAGCACGATATCTCGACGGGACTGCTGCCGCTTACCAAGAAGAAATTGTGCCGGCTGAGAGTGGCGCGGATCTACCAGGAGACTCCGGACGTCAAGACTTTTCGCATGGTATCCTGCCACGGCGGCGGCATCCCTTTCAGTTATCTCCCCGGGCAGTTCCTGACGCTGACCCTTCCGGTCGCCGGCAAGCCGATTCGCCGTAGCTACACCATCTCCTCGTCTCCGACCCAAGGCTATTACTGCGAAATCACGGTGAAACGTGAGGAGCAGGGGGCCGGATCGCGCTACCTGCACGATCAAGTGAAGGCCGGGGATACCATCGAGGCGCAAGCACCGAGCGGGAAGTTCTTCTTTACCGGTAAAGAAAGCGACAGCATCGTGTTGATCGCGGGCGGGGTGGGGATCACTCCGATGATGAGCGTTACCCGGGCCCTGACCGATATGGGATGGGATGGCGACATCTATTTCATCGTCGCCTGTAGCGATCCGCAACACTTCATCTTCGAAGCCGAACTGAAACGGCTTCGAGAGCGCCATCCGAACTTGCACGTCTTCGTGGCCATGAGCCGCATACAAGAGGATCAAAACGGCTATAAGAGCGGGCGTTTGTCGAAAGAGCTGCTATCGCAGTGGGTGGCGAATCTGTCTTCCAGGCGCATCCATATCTGCGGGCCTCCAAAGATGATGGACGGGGTCAGGGAGATGTTGGCCGAGCTTCGCGTGCCGCCGGGTAACATCCACACCGAAAATTTCGGCGCGGCGCAGAAGCCGCATGTAAAAGCTGCCGAACGCAGTGCCGCTGCCTCCACGCCGCTTGGCGCCACGGCTGTGGCTGCGACCGCGACCTTTCAGGCTTCCGGCAAGTCAACACAGTTTCAGCCCGGCGAGACCGTTCTGGAGGCGGCCGAAAGAGTGGATGTGGATATTGCCAGCTCATGCCGGGTAGGAATGTGCGGCGTCTGCACGGTCAAGTTGCTCGCAGGCAAAGTGGAGATGGAGACCGAGGACGGACTGGACGAGGACGACCGGGCGGCCGGCATGGTTCTCGCTTGTCAGGCCAAAGCCAACGAAGATGTGACGGTTGACGCATGAAGGGTAGGTTCGAAGATCGATGAAAGAGCGAGAACGTATCGTGGTGACCGGCCTTGTCGTGTTGCTGATGATCTTGTGGCTCGGTTTTCTCGCGCATCGCTCGCCGCGTTTTGCGGGTAGCGCGTGGGGTGGAGCACTAGGGGTTAGCGGCGCTTTGCTGATGCTTCTCCCTTTGGCTTATACGGCGGTGAAACGAATCAAGGCGCTCAAGCGCGGCTTGTCCAAGTCGGTCTCGATGCGCACTTTGTTGTCTTTGCACATTTACGCGGGAGTTCTCGGCCCGGTTCTCGTTCTGCTGCACACCGGCCACAAGTTTGAAAGCGTGTTAGGGATCACACTGACCGGGCTGACTATTCTCGTGGCGTTGAGCGGCTTCGTGGGCAGGTACTTGATGAAGCAGTTCGGGAAGGAGATTCGTGAGAAAAAGGCGACTCTGGACGGTTTGCAAAACAGCTATGCCACGCTACGCGCCGAGCTTGGCAGGCGCGGAGGTTTTAGCGAATCCCTGCGGCCGTTCTCCGGAGTGCTTCCGGGTTTTCTTGCAGCCATGTTCATCAAAGAAGAGCCCTCCGGCGCGGTGCTCCCCGGAGCCGCCGGTGCAAGCGTTACGGCGGCTCCCGCCACACTGTTGCGATTGTCGGAATCCATCGCCGATGTCGAGTATGCGATCAAGACGCACGAGACCTTCAAAGAGTGGTTCTCGAAGTGGTTGAAGTTTCATATCGTGATCTCGTTCATTCTCTACGGCTTGATGGCCTTGCACGTTTGGGCATCGATCCATTTCGGACTGAGATGGTTCGATTCCTGGACTCCCAGCACCCTGGCATCGGCATCCAGCGATGCGCCATCGCTTCGCTCGACGGCACCGGCCGCTTTCTTGCGGGTCGATCCTTCGTTTCGAAAACTCTTGGCCGCCGGCGGGGCCTGCGCGCGCTGCGAGATCGTAAAGTCGTGAAAGTAGGAAACATGGCCGCTGCCATTTCGTTCCAGACTGCGGGGCAAGATGGCTGAGAAGCAGCAAGCAGGTTTCCGGAGCTTTGCCACGCTCGGCGCTTTGCTCGTGCCGGTAGCGATCTGGCTACTTACGCCGGGCGGTGCCGCTTTCAAACAGTCGAGCTTCTGGCAGAGCCTGGTGGCCCCGGGCGATCTGTCCCCCGCGCATGCGTCGCTGCAGAACGATTGCGCCGCTTGCCACACTGCGGTCAAGGGTGCCGAGCCGGTGAAGTGTATAGCTTGCCACGCCAATGACGAGGAGTTGTTGCGACGCGAGGACACGGCGTTCCATGCCAACGTCGGAACCTGCAACGACTGCCATCGAGAGCACCAGGGCGGCTCCCGGAGCTTTACCGAGATGGATCATGCGGTTTTGACCGCCATCGGTTTCCGGCAACTGCGTAGTGTAGATCCTCGTAGCGAGAGCGAGCAAGTTCGGCGACAGTTCCTGATGTGGATGCGCCACGTTGACGAGTCGTCAATGCCCCACCCCGGCGTCAGTGAGGAAGAACTGATCCTGGATTGCGCGGCTTGCCACCGTAACGAAGACCCGCATGTGGCTTACTTCGGTGATGATTGCGCATCCTGCCATTCGACACGCTATTGGACCATTGCGCGCTATATTCATCCTCCCGCGATCTCGAAAGACTGCGAGCAGTGCCACAAAGCCCCGACCAGCCATTTCATGCCGATGTTCATGTCGATGTGCGCCAAGAAGCTCGGCAAATCACCCAAGAGCGTCAACCAGTGTTATGTCTGCCACGAGATATCCGCTTGGAACGAAATGAAGGGCGCTCCCTGGCACAAGGAGACCATGAGCCACATTCCCTTTCGATGAGCGCCGGATTTGCCGGCGGGGAACTCAAACGGGTTCTGCCGCCCACGGTAGCCGTTCGAGCCCTCCGGCTCTGCCGCCCGTCGTGTTGCCCGTCGTTGCTGTCGATCCGGCCGCGGGATAAGCTTTCGAACAGTCAGTCAGGGGCCGCAGCCGTGGTTCTATGGCCGGCAGCGAAGGCACAGATGTCGCTGGTCAGCATTAGTCGCCGGCTCGTAACGGCCGTCATCTTATTGATGATGGTGCCGAGTTTGAGCATGGGCATCAGCATCTACGATGTAGTTCGCCTTAGCGCTGAAGGCTACGGCGACGAAGAAATCATCAAGCTGATCGACGCTACCGATTCTGCCTTCGAACTGCGAGTGGAAGACATCTCGCGGCTAAAAAGCGAAGGGGTCAGCGAGACCGTGATTCGCGCCATGTTGACCGCAGTTGCCGAGCCTGCCGATGAAACCGCGGACCTGGAAGCTGCGGACCCGGAAGCTGCAGACCCGGAAGCTGCGGAATTGGAGCCGCGGCACGATGAGCTTGGCGAGCATGGAGCACGGTCCGTCGCTGCGGATGCTTTGGATGCTGGCCACGGCGAGGATCACCATGCCGCTACGCCGGCCTCCGGGCACGAGCAAGGCGGGGTCTTCTCGTATCGTGTGATCGATGAACATGGTGCGGGTAGCCACCGGCATCTGGCGGTCACC
>JAJRWY010000241.1 GCA_024276575.1 Candidatus Binatota bacterium | reverse complement strand
AGAGTCGCAAGCGCCCGTGAGATCGGCCCAAGCGCAGCGATGAGGCCCGCAGGCGTACTAACAGTACGTCGAGGGCCGAAGAGCGAGCACGGGCCGAGATTGCGGGCGATTGAGGCTTGTAGCAGAGGTTTCATGAATAATGCGGGCTAGTGCGCCGGTGAGTTAGTACGCTGGTGAGCCGGGAACTGCGGGCCGGCCCGGTCCAGAGTTGAACGTCCCGTGCTACCTGCGGCCGGAGCTGCGTCTTCGGCTACGGGTCCGCGACATTTATGGACATCTACGCGACGAGCAAAGGCGAGTCGAGTCACGTCGAAGGTTTAACTACGCTTCAACGATAGAGGGGCGTCGGGGAAGGAGATCAAGGGCCACGAACGCCTTTGCAGTGCGGCTGGATACTGTCCGGCTTTTGCCGAGGCTTTGGCTGCTGCGGCGACTTTGTATATGCGCAAGGCCTGCTCGAACTTTTCAGCCGCTTTGTCCGGCTCCCCGTCGCTTTCTTCCAGTTGGGCCTGAGCGTACAGAACCTGTGCTTGCGCCAGTTCGTTTTCCAGCTTGTGGAAGCGCGAGAGTGCAGCTTCGTAGCCTACTCGGGCTGCTTCGAGGTTGCCGTCGGCAGCATCAAGATCGGCCACTGCGAACGAGGCCGATGCTTCCCCGAAGGAGTTTCCCCCTACACGGAATACTTCCAGGGCCTCGCCGAATAATACTCGTGCTTGCTCCGGTGATTCGCGCGCTTCAATTCTGCCGATTGCCAGCAGTGTATGGCCCAGTCCTTCTGCATCATCGAGGTCTCGAAAGATTGCCAACGCCTGCTCATGCAGTTGTCGGGCTTCTTCAAAATTGCCCCGGGCGCGCGACATTTCGGCAAGCCCGTAGAGTGCTTGAGCTTCTCCGAGCCTCTCGTGAATCTTGCGAAAGGCGGCGAGCGCCTGTTCGTTCAGTTCCCGAGCGCGCCGGTCGTTACCTAACAGCCACTCGACACCGCCGAGTGCGCGTGCGGCTTCCATCTCTCCTAGGAGATCTTCTACCTGGCGGAACAGGGCCATTGTGTGCAGGTATCCTGCACGGGCGTCATCTATGAGGCCGCGTCGCAAGTGCAATGATGCCATCGACAACGCGACTCGCGCTTCCCCCGCAACATCCCCGAGTTTGCGGTAAAGGCTCGCGCTTTCCTCGTACGACTTCAGCGCGGACCGCCTACGCCCGCTATCACGGTCGAGGTCTCCGAGTAGTATCAGGGTGCGGGCCTGTTTCCTGTAATTTCGCTGAGCGCGAAGTATATCGAGCGCTGCCTGTAGCTCCCCCCGGTGCAGTTCGCTTGCCCGGCGATACTTGGATTCACGGCCGGCAAACTTATCGAACCAAGTCCGGCCGGGGTCGTCACGGAACCAGTCAGGCGTCCGGTAATCCGACAGCCCGTCCAGAGGGTCGGCTAGGAATACCGTAATCGCGACTAAAGTAGGGATTACCTGTCTTACGGCGCTGCCATAGAGCGAGGTGGCCCGCGCGATTCCCGTGAGTATCATGCCCGAACTCACGGCAGCCAGGACTCGGTATAGCAAAGCGTGCAGGGGGTGTTTCGCGGGTATGTTGACGGCCAGACCAACGACCACGATTAACGCAATTACGGAAACCTCAAACAGTAGAGCCGAGGATACTCGTGGCCCCTCACCGCCCGGGGGCAAGGGTGTTTGGAACCTTGAATCAGCATTCATTTCGATGACTCCGAGTCTATCGCGCCCCGGAGAACCTTTACCACGGAAAAGGCCGACTCTGGAAGGCGGGCTCGAGCGAGACTTCGATCCGCCGGCCAGCTACGAAAGAGAAGAGCTTCTATCTCGCTTTAACGTCATACGGCTCTTCGGGCAAGCCAGGTGGGATAATCGGGGACGGCAACAGTTTTCGTAACTCTCTGGAGGTGGGATAATCAGGGACGGGCACCTATTTTCGCAGCTCGCCGGATGGCGGGCTCAAGCGCTGTGGCATCGTGGCGGAGGAACTGTTCCAGCAGGATAGGAAGCGTGCACGGGAGTTTCTACCGCGCACGCTTCCAGGCTCCGCCGCCACCTTTCTCGAGCGACGGCGGAGCGAGATGCGGTACGGCACATGCGTATGTGCCTCTTCTCTAGGTTGCGGTTCGGACCGGGCTTAGAATACCACCTGTCCGCGTCCTCCGATTACGTCGACTTGCTCGTCGATTCCGTCCAGCGTTTCGCCACTGTTGGGATAGACGTAGGCACGGGTGTAATTGAGGCGAAAGGCGATACTCGGCGTAGCCCACCAATTGAGTCCGACGGTGAAGTCACGCTGGCGTCCGCCCTGTATACCGCCGTCCGTGAGATCGAGATCGCTGTATCGAAACGCCAGTTCCCAGGCGCCGCGGCCGCCGTCTCCGAAGATACCGTTGGGCATAATGCGTTTGTATTTGGCGCTCTTGTGATCGAAGTTGCGTGATTCTCCGGTCAGGAAATAGCCGGTCTGCGCGTACCAACCGGTAAAGCTGGCGTTGGCGAATTCTCCACCCCGGCGCACATCGGCCCCGGTAAACTCGGCTTGTGCATGGAAAGGGCCCCAAACTGTCGAAGCCTCACCATTGTACAGGAGCAACGAATCTTCTCCGGCGATACTGCCGGTATCTACTAGATAATTACCCGCGATGTGCGACTCGGCGCGATTTCGAAACCGTAACTCCGCGTCGCCTTGGAAATCCCGGTAGTAGACGGATCCGCCGAGTGTCAATACCCGGTTGTCCTCCACGACCGGCATAAATAGGAAGCGGCCCGCTGCCCCCCAATCTTCGTTAGAGGTCCCTGCATCGTCGACGCCTTCGCCGAAAACGCCCGTATTGACGTTCCAGTGATCGCCGTAACCGGACACTGCAACGCCGAGACGGCGGCGGCCGGTTTCGCCGGAGTCTATGAAGGCATCAAGCAGCGCACGCTCCTGGAACACCTGCCAGTTAGAGCTAGTCATCGACTGTTGGCTGAACGGCACCTTTTGGTGGCCGACAGTGACCATAAGCGGCTTGAGTACCGAGTAACGGAGCCAGGCGTCGGTAACACTGCTAGCACCGTCGTTGTCGAAGTTGACCTCGAGCTTGTAGTCCCAAACTTTCCACATCGTGCCGGAGCCTTTGAGCCGAGCGCGCCGGATCTCCGTACCGTTACCGAGCGATGTCTTGTCCTCATCGTAGACGGCCCCATCGAGTTGGATACGGCCTCCAACCGCGAACTTGAAGTCGCCGTCGGACGACTTGATGGACAAACCGCCGTAACCGGCACTTACCTTGACCGCATCGGCCGTCGACTTCGTCGCCGAAGCTTCCGAAATCGCGGTTGCGGCCTTCCCGGAAGGCTGCAGCGATCCTGCCGGCAGATCTACCGGTTGCGCCTGCTCCGAGTGACGAAGACGCTCGTCATGGTCGTCGATGCGCCGTTGCTGCGCCTTGATATACTCTTGCTGCTGCAAGAGCAGCTCGCCCTGCCGGCGGGTGAGGTCTTCGAGTTGGCGGATTCGCTCCTCGAGCGACGGATCGCTGGAGGCCTGCGCAACCCGTAGAGGGGTGCTAGCCAGCGAGACCAGGCAAGCTGCGAGGCAGCAGACGAAGCGGCCCGCGTGCTTGCGTGAATCGCGTTGCTGTCTTTCTATTTCGACCAAGTCAATTCTCCTTTTTTTGGTCCTGTTGTCAGTAATCTACCAACCTGGCTGCGGTAGAACGAAGAGGCTTCTTCGCCGGCAAGTGGCCCAGATCGCCGGTGCGCGGTCCGGCACCCGGCTATCGTTTTTCCCATCGTCTTCGTAGAGGTCGGAACAGAGGCTTTACGGGGCTTTACGGCCCGACCTGGATTATTCATGAAAAGTTCGGCTACGATCGGCAGCCTTGCGCCATCTCGGGGTGTTCCCCGCTCACCGGTTCGCGGCTTACCCTCTTCAACCCTCGATGTACTGGGTACTACGCCTGTGGGTCTCATTGCTGCGCTCGCCCAGGGCTGGGGTAGGCTTGGCGTTTTCGCGACGAACTTTTATGGATATTCCCGCCGAATGTGCAGTGCCTAGGTTAGATTAGTGTTAGGACGAGGTTAAACTTTCGCAAGGAAGCGGGAAATCGGTGGAATCTGCAAGCGCGGGGGCCAGCGGGCATTACTCATGAAATCTCTGCTACACGCCTCAACCGCCCGCAATCTCGGCCTGTTCGCCGGCTCACGGCTCACCACGTTTTTGGACCTCAACGTACTGATGGTACGCCGACGGCCTCAAAGCTGCGCTTGGGCCGCTCTCGCGGGCGCTTGCAACTCTCGCGACGAGGTTTCATGAATAATGCTGGCTAGTTCCCGGTTCTGTAGCTCGGCGGCCCGTTCCCGGTGGCTTCCGGACTGCAGTTGCGCGGGTCAGCAGCTTGGGGGTTGCGACATGGCGTCGCGGCTCTGGCTTACAGCGGCTCAGGGGTTACAGTGCGTAGTGGTCTCGGCTCTCGACGAATCCCGGTTCACGGTAGGCGACGGCCTGAATCAGCGGGTACAGTGCGTAGCGGTCTCGGCTCTCGATGGTGCCGGGGCTCACTTGCCGTTCCTGCTGCGCAGGCTAGGAGCGGCTTCCACAAATCAAGGGCTGGAATTCGACGGTTCCCGACTCTACGCAGTACATCGCCCCGGTAATGCCCGCCTGCCCCTGCGTGATCATGTCCTTGAGGATCGGGCTTTCATTCCGGATGCTTTGCACGACGCGCTCTACGTTCTTTTCCGCGACTTTCTGAACGAGTTCGTCGCGTGGCAACTCTCCGTCTTCTATCGCTGACTCAACCGAGGGCCGGATCTTGTCGAGTAGGCCCGAGAGGTGTCCGAGTTGTGCACCCTCACATGCCCCTTTGACGGCTCCGCAGGCGGAATGTCCCAGCACTACGATCAATCTCGAGCCAGCCACTTTACAGGCGAACTCCATCGAGCCCAGGATGTCGTCGTTTAGAACATTGCCGGCAACGCGAATGCTGAAGATATCGCCGAGTCCTTGGTCGAAGATCAATTCCGCCGAAGTACGGGAGTCAATGCAACTCAAGATCACGGCGAATGGATACTGGCCACCGGCGGTCGTGTTCACCTGCTCCAGGAGATCCCGGTTGGCCTTGAGGTTTGAGCGGAAGCGCGAGTTTCCTGCCTCGAGCAATTCGAGAGCTTTTTCCGGAGTCAACGCTGCTTGTGTTTCTTTGGTCTGTGTTCTCATTGCCGGCTCCCTTGTTCCGAGTCTGAGGGAAATTCTACGGCGACCTTCATGCCTGCCGCGATCCTTTCATGTTTGTGGTCGTCAAGGCCCTTGATCAGCACTTCGATATTCTTCGCCTTTGCTCCGACTTCGTAGTTGTGGATGATCTCGATGACGTCCGGGTGAACGAAGACGGAATCGGAAGCGTCGATCTCGACTGACGACTCCTCTGGAATGGCATCCAGTGTCGCGAGCACGCTCGCTTTGTTGAGAAAGGTGACTTGCTGCGCCAGGGCGATCCGGACCCGTTCCCCTCGCTCCTGGGGTAGATTGCTGATTTGAAACGGGAGTCGAAAGTTCTGGAAGAGGATGACGATCACGGCCATGTGGATACCGAGACCAATTCCTATCAATAGGTCAGTGAACACGATTCCGCAGACCGTGACCATGAACGGAACGAACTGCCCGAGTCCCTGATCGAACATCTTGCGAAAGATCGACGGCTTGGCGAGTTTGTATCCGACGACGAGAAGAATGGCCGCAAGTGTGGCGAGTGGAATCACGTTTATTACGGCCGGGATGGCGACGACACTGATTGCCAGCAACATGCCATGGATGATCGTGGAAACTTTGCTCCGCGCGCCCGACTGGACATTGGCCGAACTGCGGATGATGACCTGGGTGATGGGGAGTCCGCCGAGCAGTCCCGAGACGATGTTGCCGACTCCCTGCGCCTTTAGTTCCCGGTTGGTCGGTGTGACTCGCTTTTGCGGATCCAGCCTGTCGGTCGCTTCAACGCTGAGCAGCGTTTCCAGGCTGGCCACGATCGCGAGCACTATGGCGGTCTTGTAAACCGCGAAGTTACTCAGTGCGGAGAAGTCAGGGAAAGTCAGAAAATCGGCCAGGCTGCCGAATCCGTTGCTGACCGGTATGCTGACGACCTGTTCCAGCGTAAGTGCGAACTGTGGATTCGAGCGAAACATTACGTTCAGGAGGGTGCCCGTCGCTACGGCGACCAGCGGTCCCGGTATGATGGTGAATAACTTGCGGCTTTTGAACCAGCGGGTGTCCCACAGAATCAAAATGGCGAGTGAAATCGCGGCAATGACCAATGGTCCGTAACTCAAGGAACCGAGTAGATGGGAGAGTGCGGAGAACGTGGTTTCGCCGTCCGGCTGGTGAAACGAGAGTTCTCCTATAGGGTCCTTGTCGTATCCGACCGCATGGGGAATCTGTTTCAGGAAGATTATGATGCCGATTCCCGAGAGCATTCCCGTGATTACGGAAGAGGGGAAGTAGTAAGCAATGATGCCCGCCCTGGCGAAGCCGAGGCCGACCTGTATTACACCTGCGAGGATGACCGCTACCAGAAATACGTCGAATGCCTGCAGTTCCTGGATCGCGAGAAAGACGATGACGGCAAGTCCAGCGGCCGGCCCGGCAACACCCAGTGCCGATCCGCTCAGGCTTCCTACGATAACCCCACCCACGATTCCGGCGATGAGCCCGGAAATGAGTGGCGCGCCGGAGGCTAGCGCGATCCCGAGGCACAGGGGGAGCGCGACGAGGAAGACCACCAGCGAAGAGGGGAGGTCGTACTGCAGGGTTTCGAAGAAGCTGTGGGTAGTTGGTTTGGGTTGGACGGGATCGTGTGGGCTTTTCATTCTCGAGAGTCTCTAAAACCTCATAGCGTCTATGGGACGGTTGGCGTCCAGTGGTCGTTGGCCTGTATCGAGGGCCTGTGTTTGGCGCATGCGACGTGGGTCTTACGGCGCATAGGCTATGGGGCGCATCCTCGTACGAACCGCGAGGGCATACCCTTTCATTGATAGACTAAAGCATTATAGATCGTTCTGTCAATTCGATAATATATCGTATTATATCAGAGTATCTCGAACATTGGAGGATTCATGGAGACCATCAACTATCATCATCTCCGGCTGTTCCAGGCCGTGGCGCGCGAGGGTAACCTTACTCATGCCAGTGAGAGGCTCTACCTTACCCCTCAGACGGTGAGCACTCAGGTACGCGACTTGGAAGCCGCGATCGGGGAGCAGCTTTTTCGCCGTTCCGGCCGCCGGTTGTTCTTGACGAGTGCGGGTGAGGTTGCCCTGCGTTACGCCGATGAGATCTTTGCGCTAGGCCAAGAACTTTTGGAGACGCTGCGCGGGCAGCCGACCGGGCGGCCGCTTCGGGTCCTGGTCGGGGCACCCGAGGCCTTGCCCAAGATCATCGTGCATCGTCTTATCGAACCAGCGCTTGACCTGGAAGAGCCGGTACAGATCGTTTGCCGCGAACGCAGTCCGACCGAGTTGCTTGCCGAACTGGCCCTTCATCGTCTAGATGTGGTGTTCTCTGACTCGCCGATACCGTCGACAGCCAAGGTGCGTGCCTACAATCATCTGTTGGGAAGCTGCGGGGTCAGTTTCATGGCCCATCCGCGATTGGCGAAACGCTTGCGCGGGGATTTCCCGTCATCGCTCGATGGAGCGCCGGTTCTACTGCCGAGCGAGGATGCCGTTCTTAGGCGTGATCTCGACCGTTGGTTCGAGGCGCGGTCGATACGTCCTGCCATGGTCGGGGAGTTCGAAGACTCCGCCCTGCTGAAGAGTTTCGGCCAAGCGGGGGAGGGCTTCTTCGCGGTTCCGACGGTGGTGGAAGATGAAGTTGCGCGACAGTATGAGGTGCGGTCTATTGGAAGGACGGAGGAGATTACCGAGAGCTACTACGCCATCTCCGTCGAGAGGCGGGTTCGGCACCCGGCCGTAGTGGCGATCTGCAAGGCCGCGCGCACGAAGCTGTTCTCGTGACCGTGACTCGTTTCGATGTCCGTCGATGTAATGAGTTCTGGTTGATCTTCCCGCAGAGATCGCCGACAAGCCCTGCGAGGTTTGGATGATCTTCTATGTAACCGATTCTGGATGATACAGGATCTCTCCGGCGGGCTGTCGTCCTGTACCCGTTACTAGCTCATATCAAAGCGCTCGCAGCCTGCGGCAAGCCCAGCTAGTTCTGCTGCCGGTGGCCGGAGGCGTCTTCCAGCGTGTATTACTGATTAGAAATCAAACGCTACGCCGCCGTAAACGTAGCGTCCTCTTCCCGGGCGTGGCCCGAGCGGGTGGCGCGAGACGAGATATTGCTCGTCGAACAGGTTTTGGATACCACCGATGAGCCGCACTCCTTCGCGCACCTGTAAGTAGCCGGAGACATCGGCCGTCAAGTAGCTGTCGGTTTTGCCGAAACGCGAATCCGGCTGGGCGCTGCCGTCGGACAGTATCTTTATCTGTTCGCTGGTGTTGCTTCCCGTCGAGAACGACTCGTCGACGAACTGAAACTCGATGTCGAGCCCCGCACGATGGAAGTGTACGCCCGTGCCAGCGGCGAACTGGTACTGGGGGACGTAGGGGATGTCGTTGCCGTCCTTGCAGCCCGCAAATAGCGACTCCGGGTCATCCGAGACCGCGTCGCCGTCACACTGAGCTTTGGTCCATGTGAACGCGCCCCAGTATGGGTTCGAGAAACTCCAGCGCTGCTGGACGCCGAGGTCGAAATCTGCGGCAAGTTCGATGCCGTAGCTGTTCACTTTGCCGACGTTCTCGCTATCTCCTGTGCCTGCGCCGCCGATGTTGTCGATAACGATGAGATCGTCGAAGCGTGTGAAAAAGCCCACGAACTCGGCACCGAGAGCTTCGTTCGGGCTGCTGTAACGTGAGCCTAGCTCCACCGCGATCGAGGTTTCGGCACTCAGGCCTTTGTCGGCGGCTCGCGGGCCTGGCGGCGACACGCCACGGTGCACGCCTCCGAAGATGAGAACCGGATCCGATGCCTGGTAGGTTAGGCCCACGCCTCCCGATAGCAGAGACATCGTGCTGTTTCCGCTGCTGCCCTTATTGAAGTCCTTGTGGTCCTGGTCGAGAAATTCGTAGCGGATGCCGGGTGTGACCGTCCACTTGCCGATTGACATCGCGTCTTGAACGAACCCGGCGATTGCCCGGGTGCGCTGCCGGCGGTTGCCGGCGTTCCCCTGAACTCCGGGGTCCGTCTGTGCTATGTCCCCGCCCGCCCTCACCGAGAACAGTTCATCCTTTTGGTTGCGCCGGATCTCGTCGAAATGGTAGCGCAATCCGCCCGTGACATCGTGGGTGATCCGCTTTCTTTCGATGCGCCAGTCGAGAACACTTTCTATGCCTCCCAAGTAGTAATCACGGCTGTTGTTGCGCAGGCGCAACTCACCGTCCGCTTCGCCCCTCAAGACGTCCAGGTGGGAACCGCCCTCGGCAATGGCCTCCGATGGGCTCTTACGCGTGCCGCCGGCGTCCTTGAGGTCGTGGAGTTTGAACCAGTTACGTTGGAAACTGTTGTAGTAGCCGGTGGTGGTTACGGCCACATTGTCGCCGACCGCGATGATGTGGCGCAGATAAGAGCGCAACTGCGTGATCTTGATGTTGTCGAAGCGGGTGGATGTATAGCGGCGGAAAGGATCGGCTTTGAAGTCTTCTTCCGACAGGCCGAGGTAGGTCAGGTTCGCATCCATGTCCGTGTAGCCTAGCTTGGCTTCGAAGCGTTGGTAGTTCCGTGAGTTCGGCTCCCAAGCGAGCTTGACCATAGGCTCGTAGCGGGTGAACCCGGTGTCGTCTCCGTCTACGAAGCTAGCCGTTTCATCGATTTGCTTGAATCCGTCGTTGCTACGGAAGTAGCCTTCGATTAGCCATCCGACACTGCCGAGTTCGGTTTCCAAGGTTTCGCCGGCGTAGGTGTGGGCGATAAGCTCATTGTCCGTTCCAAAGGTCGTGCGGATGTAGGCTCGTTGCTCGCCGGGAATCGGAGTCGATACGTAATTGACGACGCCTCCGGTCGTGTGCGGTCCGTACTTCACTTGGCTTGATCCCTTGAGGATCTCCAAAGCATTCATACGTCCTACCGTAGGTGAATAGTAGGCGGCTGGAGCGGAGTAGGGTGCCGGGGCCGTTAGCACTCCGTCCTCCATCAACGTGACCTTCGCACTTCGTGTCGAGTCGACGCCCCGAAGGCTGATATTCGGGAACAGGCCAAGTCCGTCTTCCTGGCGGGCATAGACGCCGGGGATACGGCGCAGAACTTGGTCGACGTTCTGATAGTTCTGGCGTTCGATCTGCTCCGTATCGAGGTAGTGAGCGGATCCCGGCATTTCCCGGGCCGCTTGGTGGGAGCCGATGACGGAGACCGTCGGTAGCGCGCTCAAGCTAGACATCCTGGATGCCTCGGCGTCCGCCTTCGTTGACTCGGTGGGGGGCGGGTCGGGCCCAGCCGGCGGCGCTTCCGTTTCCGGCTGGTCCGCGTCGTCGCCGCTATCCTGCCGGGCAACGCCCTCCGCCATCTCTTCCTGAGTAGCGCCAGCCTCGCCCGCAAACGACGAGTCCGGAGAAAAAAGAAAGAAAGCGGAGGCTAAGCCGGCTCCTACGATCGCCTGGGCCGCGTAGATGCACTGCCCGTGCCTGAGGGATTCGAGCACGCCCTTTGGCGGCTGTCTGTTTGCTTCTTCTAGCCATGCCATAGGTGGGTTCTTATTGACAATGACGGTCAAAATCAAGTCTGTGTAGCTATGACCATCACACCTGTCATCGTATCTCATTGAAATGATAGGCTTTCGGATATTTTTGCCGTCTAAATATTGAAAATGAATGTCAATATCGTAAGTATTGGGTGCAAGCGGACCACAATTCGGTCCCCAGGTATTTATATGAGCCCTCTCTAATTTCTCATCCAAGGTGGCCCTGTGATGTACGTGCTGCTGGGACTGTCGGTTCTTGCGGCGGCGATCTCGCTCGCCAAGCTCTACCAGTTCTCGCGCCTCCAACTGCGACGTAGCGAAAGCCGCGTGGCTGAATCCGTCGAACTGATCCAAGAGGGTGAGTACGAGGAGGCGTTACGGCGTCTCGATGGTTGCCCAACTCCGCTTGCACGCGTCATCGAGACGACGCTGGACTGCATGCTCGATAAGCGGCGAAGTCCCCAAGCCATCGATGTCGAGATCGGTCGTGTCGGCAGTAACGTCATTCGGGATCTGGAATCCTGGCTGCGTGGACTTTCTTCGATCGCGCACCTCAGTCCCCTGTTGGGACTACTCGGGACGGTGATGGGGATGATCGAGGCCTTCATGGAACTTCAGCGGGCGGGATCTCATGTCGATCCCGCACTGCTTTCCGGTGGGATATGGGAAGCGCTTCTGACGACGGCTTTCGGCTTGGCGGTGGCCATCCCGGCCATGGCTTCCTTTTATATGCTCGAGGGTGAAGTTGATCACGTGCGCGCGGCTATGAAGGACAAGAGCTGGGCTCTCATGGTGCATTTCGACAAGGTTCCTGCGGTTGTAGAGCAGGCCGGAGAATCGAAAGTCGCGGATGAAAGCTATGGAGTTTGAAGGCCGTTCCCGCATTCAAGAAGAACTCAGTATGGCGCCGCTTATCGACGTTGTCTTTCTGCTTCTGCTCTTTTTCATTTTGACCAGCACCTTTCGCAAGCCCGAAGCCATTGATCTCAAGTTGCCGTCCTCGAAGACGGCGACTCGAGCCGATGATCGCATCGTCGAGGTCGCGATCGCGTCGGGCGGGCAAGTATTCCTTGGCGACGAAACCGTTGCGCTAGACGATCTCGCGGAGGCTGTGCGCCAGTTGCTGGGGGGGGATCCGGCCCAGCCCATTGCTTTCAAGACCGACGCCGAGGTTTCGGTGCAACGCATGCTCGAAGTCGTCGATGAGATCCGGCGTGGAGGTGGTCGGAACCTTGCGTTTATGACCGAACGGGCTACGGCAAGCCCGCGGAATCGAACTGCTAGCAGCGGTAGCCCTGACGGCGCTGCTATATCAGCGCCTGTAGGGGTGCGGCCCCCGGCTTCTATACATCCGCCCGCTTCTGCGGGCGCTGCGTCGGCGGTCGCAGAACCGTAAATCATGATGACGCTCAGCAGCCGGCAACTCGGGACTTTTGTGGCGGCCTCCATGGGTTTGCATATCCTTGTGCTGATACTATGGCGGTCCCCGTCGAGTATCCCGCTCCCCGAGCCGCCGAGGCTTCTACTTTTCGACATCCAGGCCTTGGCGCCAGAAGCGGCGGCTCCTCCCGTGCCGGTCGTGCCCCCCGTTCCGCCCGAGCCTGCGGCTCCGAAACTCATGACTCCGGAGCCGCTACCCGAGGTGTCTGAAGTGACTGAGGTGACTGAGGTGGAATCGCCGCCGTTGCCGGACCCGCTGCTTCGGGAGCGTTCTAAGCCGGTGCCTGAAGTCGAAACCAAGCCGGCACCGAAGGCTGAGCCCAAGCTTGTACCCGAACTCGAGAAAGAGCCCGGCGCGGATTCACCGTCTCCGACCCCGCCGAGCATCGCGCCCAAGGCGGACCCCGTCGTCAAGGCGCGCTACGAGCAACAACTGTTTGCATGGCTCAACCGGCAGAAGAAGTACCCTCTGGTTGCGCGACGCCGGGGCCTTCAAGGCACTACAGTGATGCGGATCAAGGTCGACCGAAACGGCCGGGTTCTCTTTAGCGCTCTGGAGGCGAAATCCGGTTACTCCATCTTGAATGACGAAGCTCTCGCTATGGTAAACAGAGCGGACCCGTTCCCGCCGATTCCGGAAAATCATGCGGGGAGCAGCTTCGAGTTTACTGCACGCGTCGAGTTCGCGTTACGCTAACCGACTGCGACAAGTGGCGCCGGCTGTCGCCCGATTCGGTCCCGCCGGGCCTATAGCCGGATCTACTGTCCGCACGGTAGGTAGCTATCGATCCGCTCCACGTATCGTGTGCGGCGCTGCGGTTTGCACGAACTGTGGATTCAGTCGAGAACCTGCACTGCGTGGCCGGCGGTACGACAGATAAACATGGTGTGTTCTACGGCCGCTATATTGTCGCAGGCTGTTTCGTGCTGTCCTTTCTCTTTGCCGGCGCGGGCTTCTACTCTTTCAGTATTTTCATTGCCCCGCTGGAAGAGGCTTTCGGTTGGAATCGCTCGGAGATTTCCGCTGCGATGTCCCTGTACATGATCGTCAACGGCGTGATTGGGCCTTTCGTCGGACATCTCACCGAAGCCCACGGTCCCAAGAAAGTAATGACGGCGTTCGCGGTGATTTCCGGGTCGGCCTTTATCCTGGTCAGCTTTAGCTCGACCCTGTGGTTCTTTTACGCCGCCTATGCGTTACTCGCGGTCGGTACCACGGGCATAGGCTTCATCCCGGTCAGCAGCGTGCTCGCCCGCTGGTACGTAAGACGTCGTGGTAGCGCGATCGGTGTCGCCATGCTGGGGATCTCGGTCGGCGGCTTGCTGATGGCGCCGCTGGTCGGCTGGGTGATCGCCTGGGTCGGTTGGCGTATGGCCTTTGTCTTCTTGGGGTTGCTGGTATGGGTGCTGGGGATACCGATCACGGCCTATGTAATCAAGGCGGATCCACGCGAAATGGGTCTACTGCCTGACGGTGAGATCCTGGAGCGAGACTGTCGCCGGACTTCCGGCTCTGGGTCCGGTGCCGGAAGTCCGGGACATGGGGTAACGGTGGCCTCCGAGGCACCCTCCGTAGGACTTCACGTGAGCAGTGGTTGGCCGGCCAAAGCGGCTCTGCGAACTCCCACCTTCTTTTGGATATCACTCGCTTTCCTGTTGGCGCCTCTTGCGCAGATGGGAATGCTGCAACATCAGGTGCCGATCATCGTCGAAGCCGGCTTATCGCCCGCGTGGGCTGCGACGGGGCTGGGCCTGACCGCGGGTTTTGGGGGTCTCGGCAAGCTTTGTTTTGGGCGCATCTCTGAAGAGATCCCTTTTCGCTATGCGGTCATGCTTTGTTTCGGACTGCAGGCCTTCGGGGTGTTACTGGTTTTTTGCGCTAGCAGCACGTTGATGGTGTGGGCCTATGTTCTGGTGTTTGGTTTCGCGATGGGCGGAGTAATTGTGCTTCTCCCTTTGGTAGTGGCGCATTTTTTAGGCTTGGCTTCCTTCGGTGTTCTCATGGGTACCCTGTCGTTGGTTGCCGCGGTCGGCGACGCAGCGGGGGCGCTGATTTCGGGTCTGGTTTACGATCTCTTCGGCTCCTATGACTACGCTATGCAGGGCTACATGCTTCTGTATGTTCTTGCGACGGCGGCGATCTTCATGGCGGGCGAACCGCGCCCTTACTCCAAGCGGCTGTTTGCCAAGATCTGAGTGGTTCCCAGCCGCCGCGGTGGCGCTCCGGGGAGTTTCGGTGGCAAGCCCGCGAGCATTGGCGTCTTTGCGCGTCCGGAGGGTGGCGACTACTGTTGCCGCCTACAAGGAGCACCCAACATGAAGATTGCGATTCTTCTTTACGATAAGTTTACCGCCCTCGATGCCGTGGGCCCCTACGAAATTCTGAGCCGTTTGCCTGGGGCCGAGTTGTGTTTTGTCGGACTCGAGAAAGGGCCGGTGCGCAGCGACACGGGCAGGTTGGCGATTACCGCCGACGCGAGCTTGGATGAAACGCCATCCGCCGAGCTGCTGTTGATCCCCGGCGGTCCGGGCGACGAAGCGGCCTGTGCGGAGCAGCGCATTCTCGATTGGGTGCAGCGGATTCACGAGGGTAGCAAATGGACAGCTTCGGTTTGTACCGGTGCCTTGATCCTTGCCGCTGCGGGGATCCTCGACGGTGTACAGGCCACCACTCATTGGGCCCGTTACGCGAGGCTCGAAGAACTTGGGGCCAAAGCCAAGGCCGAGCGCGTGGTGAGGCAGGGCAAGATCATTACTGCCGCCGGAGTTTCGGCGGGTATCGACATGGCGCTGGAGCTGGCCGCAGCCGAATGTGGGGAGGATGTTGCCAAGATGTTGCAACTCGGGATCGAGTACGATCCGCATCCCCCGTTCGATTGCGGCTCTCCGGATAAGGCTCCGGCTGCTTTGGCCGAGATGGTTCGTGCCTCCATGAGGGCCAATCGGGCCTGAGCGGTACAGGAGAGAGAAAAGGCGGCGTAGCCACCATTCTACGCCGCCTGATTACGGGAGGAGAGGGGAGGAATTGTGGCGGGCTGCGAGCCCGTCCCGGTGTCCGTCCTCCCCAAGCGGCGCACCGGCCATTTACGTTTAGCGCTGCTTCAGCACAAATTCGTTATCCCTTCATCGACTCTTTCCCACGCTGGGTGGAAACGTCAATTTGAGCGTTCCTCGCTCTCATTCTGCAGGCAGTTTCTGTATGAGGCTGCCGGAATCGCTCATGACCGACCATTCAAGACCTCCGCTCGATTACGAGGCTTTCGCCAACTCCTCGAGTTCCACTTCGTGGTCCTCCGGGAAGGGTGAGCGCCTTGCCAGAACCGACACGATTTGCGGCCTGCGGCGTGCCTTGGCCGCAGCTTCCAAACTCTCGCCTGCCTCGGATTGTTTGCTCAGAGCCGAACGCACGAAATCGGGATCGATGCCGAGCACGTCACAGATGTTTTCGTAAGAAAAAGGCCAGCGCCGCTCGTCAGAAAAGATCCACTCGTGGGCTTCGAGGAACACTTCGCGATTCTGAGGGCTTCTGGTCAGCGCGTACTTCTGATGGCACTCCACCGCGTCGGTGAGAATGGCCAGCATCAACTGTTTCTCGTTTCCTGCTCCGGCATCCCGGCTGCCGGCAAGGAAAAACTGGTCGGGAAGAAGTGCGTCGGGTTCGAAGAATGTTGCGCTATTAGACATGGCTTGTATCGTCCTTACCCGTAGCAGACGGACGACTTCCGGGAATATTCTCGTATAGCGCGGGAAAATTTACGGTAGGGTGATTTTATTTGTACCATCTCACCGGTATCTGCTCTCGACCTGCATCATTTGCGAAAGCCGTGCTGCGAGCGGCAATCGGCTGCCATCCCGGACAGTTCGTCGCTCACGGTAGAGCTTTCATGGAGAATGCAGGTCGAGTAAGGGCTTCCGCAGCGGATCCCAGCGAGAAGTTCTCCTAGCGCGAACGGCCGAGCAGGCGCGCGAGTGCCCGGCGATCGCGTTTGGAGGGGCGGTGTCCGGGAGGGAAGGCGGGGTCTATTCCGGCAGCTACCTCGAGTTTGGCTCGTTCGCGGGCGAGGCGGCTTTCCTCGGTTTCTTCGTAGAGTTTGGCGGCCACTTCGGCAGACCCCCGTCGTTCGCTAAGCCCCTGTACGACAACGGTTATTTTGCTACGTCCTCGGGTGATACGAATCTCATCCGCTACTCGCACCGGCTTCGCCGCCTTGGCCGCCGCACCGCGTAGCTCGACCAGCCCCCCGCTGATGGCTGTCGCCGCCCGTGAACGGGTCTTGAAAAAGCGGGCCGCCCACAGCCATTTATCGAGCCGCACCGTGTACTCGGCCGTGGACTTGCCCATCGGCTGGGACTTGGGTCCGGCCTGCCCGCCGTTGCGAATGTTGCCGCGGCCGCTGTCCGGCCGGTTGTTGCTCCTGTTACTCACCATCCCACGGTACTTTTTGCCGAGACTGAGGTGTCGCCGCTCCTGGGGCCACTACCCGCCAGCTGCCACGGGTATCATTCATGAAAGCTCATAACAGAGGTTCTATGAATGATACCTGTCAAGAAAGTGGTCCGAGTCTCGCGGGCCGAGTCCGCGAACTCCCGAACCCGCGTGCTCTCGAGCGGACGGGTATCGGAGTTCCCACTCCCCGAGTTCTTGGTGTCTCGGCACTGTTTCCACATACTCAGCCGTCTATTGTCCTCTCTTTGGGCTATTTTGTAAGTCTGTTCGTTGCCGTTCCCGCTCGCTCGCATTACATTTCCCCCATGCCAGTAAAACGCGTTGATCCCGACGATGCTGCCGAGTTGTTGAGCCAGGGCTGGACTTATGTGGATGTCCGCTCGGTGGCCGAGTTCGACCGAGGCCACCCTGCGGGGGCCTACAATGTACCGATGCACGATTTCGTGCCGGGCCAGGGACTCAAACCCAACCCGAAATTCCTCGATGATTTCCAGGGACGCTTCGGGTGTGACGATAAATTGGTGGTCGGCTGTAAAAGCGGTGGACGCTCGGCCCAGGCCGCGAAGATGCTCGCAGAGGCCGGCTATACCAGTGTGGTCGACATGCGCGGAGGATTCCTCGGTGAAACCAACGCGCAGGGTGAGACCACCTGCGCCGGCTGGGAAGCCCGGGGATTGCCCTGCTCCACGCTCGCCGAACCCGGCCGCAGTTACGACTAGCTGAAGAGCAAGTAATCGTAGCTTAGAAGCCTGTGAACTTTACGTGGGTAAAGTTCACATTGGACCCCAGTAGAATCTGGCTGGTGCCGCCGCCGAATGCGGCTCCGCTCCAGATCGAATCCAAGAAGAATTCGATCTTGGTGTCCGGGCAGAACAAGGTGCCCGCGCCGTTGTTTTCAATACCGAGGTTGCATTTCGAGGCACCCACGCCCTTTCCGTACCAGAGCAGGTGGTCGGCGGTGAGTCCATTGAGTAGGTTGAAGGTCCAACGTGGCGATGTGTCGATGCGCCCGGCTATGCGCATGATGAAGACGGTGTTGGGGTCGCCGCCGCCATCCAAGTTGATGACCACGTCGGCGTTGCCCGTGATGTCTGTAAAATCGAAGACGTTGAGGCTCCCGACGTTGACCGCGGCGATGGTCGGAGCCGTGGTGCCACCCGCGATACCTGCGTAGGTCGAGCCGAAGTTGAAGGTCGATGGCAGGGCGTCGAGCTGGGCTTTGGCGGTCGCCAGCGAGGTTTGGGCGGTCAAGCATTCCGACACTTTGAGATGAGTTCCGGTGGTGTCGTAGAAAGTCGGCGCGGGAGTCTTGCCGAGTACTTGACCTGCGGCGACGATGGTCTGAGCAAGCCCAGGCAAGCTCGCCCCGGCGTCTCCGGTAACCGACGCGTTGTTGGTTATTATGTTGGCAGCGTCGGCGTTTACTCCCGAGTTGAAAGTCATGGCCACGCCGTTGACGTCTTGATCGACGATTACGATATCGCTCCCGAATACTGAATTGACTCCAAAAAATCCGTCGCCTCCGCACCAAGGGCCGTCACTGATGGTCGCGCCACCGGTCGTAAGCAGCGTTTGATTGCCGCTATTACCGACGATCATCCAGTTGCACGCTTCCTGGACGATAACGAAGCTGGTTCCGGTGCAGATTCCCGATTGGCACGATGACGCGACCGAGCAAACGTTGCTGTCGTCGCAGACGCCGCCTTCATTGATGGGTTGGGCCGCACAGGTTCCCGCGCCGTCGCAGGCCGGGCCGAAGCACTCGCCGCTGCTACCAGGGCAAACGCTTCCGGCCGGTTCGAAGCTGCATATGCCATCGCAGCAGTCTCCCGGGGTGGTATTGCCGTCGTCGCAATCTTCGAATCCCGTGTAGACGAAGCCGTCGCCACAGGCTGCAACCGCGCAGGTGTCTATGCAGGCGTCGTTGTTGTTGGTATTGGCGTCGTCACAAGCTTCGGCGCCGCCTCCCGGCCCGCTGCTGCAGTCGGGAGCCGAGCAGGTCAGCCCGTCCCCGCAGACCGCGGGTGCACAGGTCCCGGCGGAGCCGTCGGGACATGCGTCGTTCAAGTCCAGGTCGCCGTCGTCGCAACTCTCGCCGGTATCGACGACGCCGTCTCCGCAGTGAGCGTTCTTACAGTCGCTGCGACAGGCATCGGGCAGTACGTCGCTGTTGTTCACCCCGTCGTCGCATTCTTCGGTGCCGTTGTTGTTGATTACACCGTCGCCGCAAAACTCGATCACGCAGTCCACGGTGCAACCGTCGCCGTTTATCTGGTTGCCGTCGTCACAGCCTTCTCCTGAGTCGATTACGCCGTTTCCGCAATCCGGACAGCTTCCGTTCCCCAGACCGTCGTCAAGGATGTCGCAGTCACGTTGGGTTCCGTGTGCATCGTTGGTGATGCGGCAGACCCGGCACACATTTCTCGCCTGCATGCAGTTGCTGATGCCCGTAGCGAACGTGTCGTCGCCATATACAGAGCAGATACTGACCAGCCCTGGAAAGACTCCCGCGAGGTCACCCCCGGGGCACTTGGCGAACAGGCTGGTGGCGACTTTGTCTCGAGCTTTCGCGATGCGTCCTTTCGCGTCGATGTTAAGAGAGTCGAGGCAATTCGCCATACCGCCGATGTCGACGATGCTGGAGTTTTTCAAACCGGCCTTGATGCAAGTGCCGTACTCTTTGTGCATGGCGTCTTCGAGTTTTCGCTGGGCGTTGACGAAACCGTTGGAACACTTTCCTTTGGGATCGCTTGCCGAACTCGCCGCTAGGGTGGTGTCGAGGTCGGCGCCGAAGGCATCCTCGAAGATCGACACGTTCTCTGCGATATGGGCGTCGGCTACATCGGTGGGCGCTAGCAGGCCGAAGTCCGGGACTCCGGTGCCCGTGCAGCGCTTGGCGGCGTCTGAGACGAGCTTAGCAGTGCTTTTGGCAACCTTGCCTTTGAGGTCGTCGGTTAGGCAGCTTTGTGCGGTGGAGCTTTGCGGTAGCTTCCCTTTTACGTAGCTCTTGATGCAAGTGCGCCCGTCGCTCAATTGCGTGGATGAAACTTTGCGGCCGCGCTTTACCATTGCGTTCAAGCATTTTTGCTGGTCCTTGTTCTGCGCTGCAGCTTCGGCCTTGATCGGCACGGTAAACAGTACGGCGGTAACGGCCGCGGCGAACGAACACAACATTAGAGATCTAAGAGATTTCATAGCGGGCTACCCATGGCGTTAGGCGGTCATTTCGCGCCGCTACCGCCGATTGATCCTCAAGCCGGAACGAACCAACACAAGTTTCAAGCTTAACCCGTTCGAGGCGGCGTCTACAAGGTGAGTTTTTGCACTTTCGCGCCGGACCGGTTCCATCCTCCACCGGCTCTGGCTACAAAAAGCAGATGCCCCCACATTCCTACGCTCCGCGACAGGAGTCGCCGCGAGCCCCCTTGATTTTCGAAACACTTGACTCCTTGGGCACGCTTACCGCAGCCGAATGGAACGCATTGGCTGGGCTCGACGACCCTTTCATGGAACACGAGTTTCTCTATGGTATGGAGACCTGCGGCCTCATCGGTGAGCATAGCGCTTGGATTCCGCGCTATCTGCTGGCGTGGCGTGACCACCGCTTGGTTGCCGCGTTGCCGTTGTTCCTCAAGCACGATTCGTTCGGAGAGTATATTTTTGATTGGGCCTGGGCCGATGCTTACCGCAGAGCCGGATTGCGCTACTATCCGAAAGCCGTTGCGGCGGTGCCGTTTACCCCGGTTGCCGGGAACCGCGTTCTCGTGCATCCCGGCGAGTCGCGTGAATCTTCACAGCATCTGCTGTCGGCTTTGATCGATCGCGCTCTTGAGCTGGTGCAAACCCGAGGCCTGTCGGGTTTGCACGTGCTGTTTTGCACCGAGCGCGAGCAGCGAGCGTTGGAGAGCCGGGACTTCATGCCTCGGATCACCCAGCAGTTTCACTGGCGAAACCACGGCTATGGAGATTTTGAGGATTTTCTAGCGGATCTTCGCTCAAAAAAACGCAAGCAAATTAAACGCGAGAGGGCCGCTGTTGCGGAACTCGGTTTCGATATCGAGATTCTCGAAGGCGATCGAATAAGTAGCGAGCACATGTCGGCAATGTGGGATTTCTATGCTGATACGATCGCACGTAAGTGGTCGGAAGCTTATCTCAATCGCGAGTTTTTCGACTTTCTTCTTCGCAATATGCGCCATCGCCTGCTGATGGTGATGGTGCGCAGCGGAGGCCGTCTTATCGCCGGGACACTCAACCTGCGCAAGAACCGTCGCTTGTTTGGACGCTACTGGGGGGCTCTCGAAGGACATCCCGGGTTGCATTTCGAATGCTGTTTCTACCGTTTGATCGATTACGCGATCGAGCACGGTATCGATGTCGTTGAAGCCGGGGCCCAAGGAGAGCACAAGTTTCTGCGGGGCTTCGCGGCACAGCCTATACACTCCGCGCACTATTTGGCTCATCCCGGTGCGAAAGAGGCGGTTGCGGAGTTTCTGCGCACGGAGCGAGAGCACAATCTTGCGCTCATCCGCGGCTACAACCGCGTGTCACCGATAAAACGCCTGCGCATAGAAGCCTGAGGCCGCTCACTACAGAGATCTCATAATTGAGGCCTCGGCTGCTGCCGGACTAGGCGTCTTCGAGTTTAGTCTCCCCAATAGGCGGGTCACGGGGCCGGGGTTTGTCGCAGGCTGTGCGGAAGAGGGCTCGCCGTTTGCGTTTTGTCCTTGAGTTGGTCCATGATACTAACAAGCGTTAGTTAGCTTTTTGTTCATATTGCTACCTTGCCGGGCCGAGTGACCAAGGAAGCTAGCGGGCAGCAGGCGAGCGAAGGAAGCGATGCGCGGGTGAGTTCGCGCAGGAAACGCCGGCGGCGCAGGGTGCAGGCCGCTAAGAAGGCGCCGCATGAGGAGGGACCTCGAATGCTAGTAATCAATAAAGT
>JAJRWY010000240.1 GCA_024276575.1 Candidatus Binatota bacterium | reverse complement strand
GCCACAATCGTTCCGGAGATCCGGAAAGTGATACTTGAGGGTGGGATTGTTCTGAAAGCCAAGCCCGGAAAGCGCAACTGAAGCCGAGCGGGCACAACTCCCAATGCCCGCGGCGTCCGCCAACGCGCGCTGTGCCGCAAGGCCCTCCGCTGCGCGGTCACGGCGGCTGCGCCGCCGCGGACCGCTCCACTCCGGGTCGCCGCCCCCTCAATCCGGTCGTGGGTGGCATGTACAGCGGGAGCGGTGTGGCGTAGAGTATCTCTCGCATGAGGCCGGGGCGGCGCCGCCAAGCGCTAACATTGGCGGACGAGCTGCATCACCCTAATATCAGGCGAGCTTTCATCAAACAGAGCCAAGCTCAGCCGATAGGCTAAATTTAATCAAGACAGTAACTGGCTCTTGACATCATCACAATTCGCACATAGTTACAGCCTGGACACTTAATTTAGTATGAGGGCTAACCATGGCTGCACTTCGCTTGATCAACCCCTTCATGCCAGGTGCTGGGCACCGGCCGCCCTACCTTGCTGGTCGAGAAGGCGAGAAGTACGAGTTCCGACGTCTTGCCAGCCAGGACGTCATCCTCGAGAACATGATTCTCACGGGCTTGCGTGGCGTGGGAAAGACCGTTCTCTTGGACGAGTTCAAGCCCATCGCCCAGGAACTGGGCTGGATCTGGATCGGTGCAGATCTGTCAGAGTCAGCTAGCGTCAGTGAGGAGCGCCTCGTTCGCCGACTCCTTGCGGACCTTGCTGTGGCGGCGTCCTCGATTGTCGTCGCCACGGAAGCGGTTCGCGCCGTCGGATTCGAAGCGCCCGTTACCCAGCACGAAACGACACTGAACTACGACGTTCTCCTGGTTCTGTATGAGAGGACACCGGGACTTGTGTCCGACAAGTTGAAGGCAATCCTGGAGTTTGTATGGGAACACCTCCGCGGCACCGGACATCGTGGACTGGTATTTGTCTACGACGAGGCTCAGAACCTCGCAGATCATGCTGAGAAAGAGGAGTATCCGCTGTCTGTCCTGTTGGACGTCTTCCAGTCCATTCAGCGAAAGAAGATCCCATTCTTGCTCGTGCTGACTGGCTTGCCCACTCTATTCCCGAAGCTTGTGGAGGCCAGGACATTTGCCGAGCGAATGTTCCGCGTTGTCTTCCTAAGGCAGCTCTCGCAGCCAGCTAGTCGGGATGCCATTAGAAAGCCCATTGAAACGGAGGCCTCAGCACTCAAGCTCTCTGACGAGGTCATCGAGAAGATCATCGCCTTGTCGGCTGGGTATCCCTACTTCATTCAGTTCATCTGTCGGGAGGTCTTTGACAGCGCCCTTGTCAACCTCCAGGCGGGTCGGCCACCGAGCATTCCAGTAGAAGAGATCATTCGAAAGCTGGACACCGACTTCTTTGCGGGGCGTTGGTCTCGCGCGACCGATCGGCAACGCGACCTGCTGGCGGTCGTTGCGCACCTAGATAATGCCGCCGACGAATTCACGACACAGGAGATTGTTGCTCTCGCCAAGAAGATGCTTGAGAAGCCGTTCAGCTCAAGTCACGTTACCCAGATGCTCGTCGCCCTTGGCAACGCAGGGCTGATCTACAAGAACCGCCACGGTCGGTATTCGTTCGCCGTGCCTTTGCTTGACCAGTTCATTCGGCGTCAAGCTCAGAACGGTGGATAGCGATGAACCCGGCTCGTCCGCCAACGCGCGCTGTGGCGCAAGGCCCTCCGCTTCGCGGTCACGGCGGCTTCGCCGCCGCGTACCGCTCCGCTCCGGGTCGCCGCCCCCTCAAACCGATCGTGGGTGCCATGTAGAGCGGGAGCGGGTTCGCGTAGGCTGTCTTACGAACCAGGTCGGGGCGGCGCCGCCAAGCCTTAACATTGGGCGTCACCGGCGTTCCAGGAGTGTAAACTATTTCGTGTATCGACAGCGGTCTCATAAAACACGGAGACCGATATGCCAAGAAAAGAAAAAAGGCTCTCCTGTAGTGAAGGTGGGTCATGGAAACGCCGGATCGAGCTGAATCTTCCCGCAGCAGAGGTAGATCATCGACATGAGTGGCGCGGGCGAATGGAACCCGAATGCTCGACGAGCGACCATGCGGATCCGATTGTTGAAACCTTCCACAATGCCGTTGGTTAGCCGTGATTTCACGTAGGCGAGGATACCCTCCTTGTGGCGCTTGATGGTTCGAGCCGCTTTGACGATTGCGGGAAGGCGACATCTGAGCGCCCAAGCGAGCCACTCATCCAACGCTCTGCGTGCCCTCTTGGGCTGCCGGTAGTCCAAGGCTGCGGCGAGTGCCTCCTTGATGAGGTAGGCGCGGTACAGTGACTTGTTGTTGCGCTGAATCGCAGCGAGGGTCTGCTTCTCTTTGCGCTTGAGATTCCACGGGTTCTTGAGCAACGCGTAGCGACTTCCATTTACGAAGGCAGCGGCCTCCGTGCCTCGAAGGGCGCGCACCTCTCCCCGGCGCACTTCGTCGACGGCGTTGCTCATGAGCATCTGCACATGGAATCGGTCGAAGACGATCTCAGCGTTTGGTACGTGCTCTCGTATCGCCTTGATGTAGCCACCGGCCATATCGATCGTCACGTGCTCGAGAGCCGCACGCCCTGTGGGGCCCAACTCGTCAAAGAACGCACCGAGGGTCTCGCTGCTGCGGCCCGGCTTGGTCCAGATCACACGCTGCTTGTCGTGATCGACGACAACGGTGAGGTAGCGGTGATGCTTGCGATAGCTGAACTCATCGATTCCGATGCTACGCAGACCCTTGAGTCGCTCTGGGTCGAGTCGTTCCCCGACGACGCGGTCAACAATGGCGCCCACAGTGCGCCAGTTGATCCCCATGAGCTTCGTAACCGCGGTCTTGTCCATGACCTGGGCGAGGTAGGCCGTGACGTCTTCGAAGTCACGGGTGAACGTGGCATCTTGCCGAGCCCAAGGAACTCGCTCGACGCGCACGCCGCAACGCGAGCAGTCCACTCGGCAAGGCGCATACCGCAGCCACACGCGACACCGCCCCAGGCCAAGATGCCGCCACCGTCTTGTTTTCCGCTGATCGTAGCGCGGTGCGCCACGACCGCAGATCCCACATCGGGGTTTGCGCCACCTCGGACGCACATCGACCACCAGGCCTGCATCGAAATCCGCTCCAGAGACAAAGAGTGTCATGACACCGGTCAGTCGTCGCAGTATTGTGTTGAAGCGCACGGGGAATCTCCTTCGTTATAGTGTTAACGACTCCAACGAAGACGGATTTCCCGTGCGTATTCAAGTGCCTGTGAGGTCCCCCTCGATGCCCCTACGCGGGAAAGCCATCCATCTCGGACCCACCGACACTACAGGAGAGCCGTGCGCTTCCGGTGAGATTGGGTAGTTGAAGCGCGCTTGCCCGTGATTGAACGGGATCTCACTTTATCGGAGGTCCACATCATGGCTCGTCCTTGTTCAACCTGCATCCACCCCCGGCGCGGCGCGATAGACCGCGCTCTGTCGAGTTCTGCGCCGGTGAGCGCGACAGCACGTCGGTTTGGCGTCTCGGTGGGCGCGTTGCAGCGCCATCAACAAAATCATCTCGGCGGACACAGCGCACTGATGCTGAAGAGTGTTGCGAGATCGGGCTGCCCGGCGGCCAGCCGCGACCAGTCGGAGTTCGTCGAGATGGCGGTGGTCCCATCGTTGTCCTCAGAGCCACAGCTCGAGGTTGAGCTGCGCAACGATGCCGCCGGTACAATCCTGAGACTGCGTGGTCGCCTCGATCCCGAGGCGCTACGTGTCCTGGCCGATGTGATCGTTGGCGGGTCCAGGAGGGCGTCATGATTCAAGTCACGCCGCAAATGCGTGTCCTGGTCGCCCGCGAGTCGTTGGACTTTCGCAAGGGCATCGACGGTACGGCTGCCATCTGTCGCGGTGTGCTCGACGATGACCCCATGGGGGGCAAGCTGTTTGTGTTCCGCAACCGGGCTCGTACCATGCTGCGCCTGCTGGTGTACGACGGGCAGGGTTTCTGGCTGATGACCAAGCGCCTGTCCGCGGGCCGGTTCCGTTTCTGGCTCGACGGCGACGGTGAAGTCGCTCACCAGATCGACGCCCACCAGCTTCACGTCCTGCTCGCAGGCGACAACTGGAGAAGTACGTCGCCGGTCGATTATTGGCGCCAGGTTGGCTGATTTCTCTTGCCACAAGGGATCGAGAGGATCATTGAGCCGTCTTCGAGATGGCAAAGGGACCAGCAAAGGTAAAGAAGCTCAAGCCGGCGCAGGTCGAAGCGTTGCTGGTGAAGCTCGAAGACCCCTCTTCGTTGACCGACGAGGACTGCAAACATCTGGCCGACATCGTTCGGACCTGGGCGCACGTCGTTCAGCGAGCGGGCCAGCACAAGCTGAGCATGCGGCAACTGCAGCGCATCCTCGGCGTTCTAAAGAAGCGGGGAGCCCGCAAACCCGATTCAGGCTCTGAGGGCGGGTCGCAAGGGTCGGGGTCGGGGTCGGGGTCGGGATCCGAGGGCGGGTCGCAGGGCTCGGGCTCGAATTCGAACGCCGCCGCTGCCAACGAATCCAACAAGCCGCCACCAACGGATGCCGACGACGCAGCGACGCCGGCGGCGTCCAGGAATCGCGATGAGCACGGTCGCCGCGGCTGGGATGATTTCGGCGAGCTCCCCGAGCACCATCACGCGCACTGTGACCTCGGCCCGGGTTGTCATTGTCCAAAGTGCCGGCGTGGCAAGCTCTACCCTTACGAGTCGGCTCGGTTTGTTTCGATCACCGGCCAAGCGCCGCTGGTTGGAGCTCGTCACACAGTTGACCGCTTGCAGTGCAACCTGTGCAAGTCGTTGTTCACGGCGGCCTTGGGGCCAACGTTTGCGCAGGACGGTGTCGCCGGCCAGCGATTGTACAGTTGGTCGGCAGCCTCTGTCGTTGCCATCCACAAGTACTTCGGTGGGCTGCCGTGGTATCGGCAAGAGACTCTGCAGACGGCACTCGGCGTCAGTGTCCCCGATGCATCGATGAGCGACCTGTGCGAGCGTGTGGCCGATGCCGCCGCACCCGTGGCGCGATTTCTCGAGAAGCTTGCAGCCAATGCAGTGACGTTCTTCGGCGACGACACCAGCGCCCTGATTCTACAAGAGCGCAAGGCCTTGCGCACACAGCGCAGCACCGGGAAGCTCGTCGAGCGCACGGGTTGTCACGTCTCCTGCGTGGTTGCGCAGACGGATGACGGCCATCGCATCGCCGTATTCCGTGTGGGTATTCAGCACACAGGCGAGTTGATGGATGAGCTGCTCGCCGGTCGGGATGCACAGCTACCATTGCCATTGTTCATGGCCGACTGTCTCGCGGCGAACACTGTGACGGTTTGTCGGGTGCTGTATGGCGCCTGCAATGCTCACGCAGTTCGGCGGTTCAAGGATCTCAAAGAGGATTTTCCCAGCGAAGCCGCCTACGCGCTCGAACGCTACAAGACGATCTTTGAGAATGAGGCCACATGCCATGATGCGCAGCTCGACTCCGAGCAACGACTGGCGTATCACCGCGAGCACAGCAAGCCCTTGCTCGACGAAATCTGCGAGCACGGCGAGACGCTGCTCAACGACCACGAGATCGAGCCCAACAGCGCCGCCGGCGAAGTGTATGGCTACATGGTCAACAACCGGGTGCGGTTGTCGGCCTTTGTGCGCCATGCGGGCATGCCGCTCGATAACAACGAGGTAGAACGGACGCTGCGGCTGCCTGTTCGACTCCGTGACAACGCGCCATTTTTCAAGAACACGATCGGTGCGGCGTGGGCCCAGACTGTGTGGACCGTCGGCGACACCGCTCTGGGGCACGGTGTCAATCTCCTCGCCTACTTCAATGCATTGCAGCGCCACCGCCTGGATGTTCGCCGGCAGCCCGACAGGTGGGTTCCGTGGCTATACGACCAGCGACTCCGCGAGCTGCAGCAAACCGGGCCACCCGCCACAGCGCAACCACTGTCGCTTGGTACGACCACCCCTGCGGCCCACTGAGAAGTTGTTGCCGACCAGCGGCGCGGGATATCAACATACTGCGGCGTAGCTCCGCCCAGGCTCGCCGGAGGCGCACAGCGCCTCCGGGGCAGCTCATCCAACATGACCTCGACGAACTCCGATCGGTCGCCGCCGGTCGGCGTGGAGTCCGATCCCACAGCACTCTTCAGCGCGAGCGCGTTCGCCGTGCCCAGATGATTTCGCTGATGGCGTTGCAGCGCGGCCACGGAGACGCCAAACCGCAGGGCAGTCGCGCTCACCAGCGCAGAGCTTGCCAGAGCGCGGTCTGTCGCGCCGCGGCGG
>JAJRWY010000239.1 GCA_024276575.1 Candidatus Binatota bacterium | reverse complement strand
GGCTCCGCGGCGGGCCTTGTGGCGGTGTAGGAGGTTGGCGGCTTCGAGCGCACCGCGGTCTTTCGTAAGCTCGTCGATACCGCCGTCGAAGATGAGGCGGTGGTCTTCGGACAGAAGCAGTATCCTGTCGCCCAACTCGCCGGCTAGGCTGAGGTTGTGAGTAGCGATCACGGCGGTCACCTCGAGTTCTTGGAGAAAATCTATGAACCAGCCGCTGCTGCGGGGGTCCAGGTTGGCCGTGGGCTCGTCGAGCAACAGTAGCTCGGGCTCCAGGGCCAGCAAGGCGGCCAGACAGACTTTCTGTTTCTCGCCTCCGCTGAGCTTGAAGGGGGGGCGGCTGAGTATTTTTTCGATCCCGAGGAGCCGCGCCCAATACTTTACCTGCTCGTCTAGGCCGTCATTCTCGCTCCGCGCGAGTTGGCGCAGTCCGTAGGCGATCTCGTCGTAGACGCTGGGATTGAAAAGCATCGCGTCGGGATTCTGAAACAACAATACCACGCGGCGGCGAAAGTCACGGCTGTAGCTGCCGGTGCGCAGGCGCTTCTTGTCCAGGCGCACGCCGCGGTAGAGGCATTCGCCTTCGCCGGCGAACAGCAAGCCGTTGAGAATCCTCAGTAAGGTGCTCTTGCCGCAACCGTTGGAGCCGAGCAGTACAACTTTCTCGTGGGGCTGAATCGCAAACGATATCCTGTGTAGCGCAGCTTCGCCGTCACCGTAGCTGTAGCTCAGTTCGCGCGTTTCGATCAGCGGTGCCGCTTCCGGTTTCGGCGCCGCCGCGCGGGCCTTGCATTGCGGCGTTTGCGAAGTGCGCGTTTCAGACATCTGAGTCGTTCCCCTCGAAGAAGCCACGTGAGCGCATTGCCAGCGAGAGTTCCTCCGAGTTGTGCATAGCCTTGTCGAGCACCGCGGCTCCGGCCGCTGCGGCCAAGCGGTAGCGGCGCCCGAGGCTGGCGCGTCCGATGCTACGGCTTTTGGCAGCGGCAGCGAAGTCTTCTAGCAAGCCAAGCAAGGCCATCGATTGTGAATAGGCCAAGGCGAACAAGTAAGCGAGCGCCGGCGCGAAGGACAGCGCTTTGAAAATGTTGGCGCGGGCCATGAACAAGAATGCGAGACAAGCCAGCAGCAACACGCGGACGTTTACGAGCGCCAGGTATTCCCAGGAGAAATTGCCGCCGAGCATGCTCGCAGCCAGGTATGCCGCGCTGACTACGCTGTTGAAGAAAACCACGCTGAACGCCGCGCGGCGCAGTATCTCACGGCGTTTATTTCCCGCGGCCGCCAGCACCGCGGCCAGGGCGGCGGCAAGGATCGCGGGGCGGTGTATCATCGTTGCGGTGACAACCGCTGCGGCGTAGGCGGCGAGGGCTAGGTGGTCTCTGGAGAGCGCGGGACGACTTGTCTTTGAATTTCTCATCGAAGTACGAGCTGGGGGCGAGATCCACCGGCGAGGAACGATACCGGGGCGTCACGAGGCGGTCCATCCCCGTTTCTCGATTGCACGGTAGATCAAGATCGTCAGCACGCCTTCGCCGATCCCGACCAGCGCGTGGGGGATCATGATGGCCGGCAAAGTAACCGACAGGCCGAAAGGAAAGAACAAAGGCTTGCCGTCGGCCGTGGACGCGATGGCCGGTTGCAGTCCGAGCGCTATGGCAAGGATCAGGGCGGGGCAGTTTACCGACAACCAACCCGCAGCAAACAGTGCCGCGTTCTCGTTGACATTGCGCAGCGCCCGGTAGCTCGCCCAGGCCACGGTGGCCCCGGCCAAACCCAGTGCCAGAGCATTGACGGGCAAAGTGGTTATACCTCCATTCCCGAACAGCAGCGCCTGCATGGCGAGCACCAGCGACACCGCGACGAAAGCCGTCCACGGCCCGAACACAATGGCGGGCACCGCCAAGCCGCTTGCGTGCGCGGAACTGCCGCCGGGAAGGGGAATCATCAGCATCATCGCGGCGAAGCAGAAGGCGCTTAGCACCGCTAACTTCGGGATGCTGTCTTCGTCGAAACTCTCGCGCAGCCGGCGGGCGGCCAAGGCCCACATGGCCCCTGCAAGGCCATAAGCCGGCACATACATTTGCGGGGCGATGAAACCGTCGGGGATGTGCATGGCCGCGGTTTCAGGCCCCCTGTAGTACCGATATTGTAAATATTAGGCGGAAGTTTTCCTTGCCTTCTGCGCCTTGTTGTAAGGAGTCTTCGTTCAAGTCGGTGACGATCGGAAGTTTCACTGCGAGCCCGGCGCTACTGTTACGCCAGTAAGCGCGCAGTCCGGGAACCAGGTAGCCGATGCGCCCGCCGGCGCCTTGCTCCGGGTGCCCATTGCTGCGGTCTCGTTCCAGATGCAGGTAGTTGGCTTCCAGGTTGAGGTCGAGGCGGGCCGAGCGCTCGGGCCAGGTGAACAATCGGTAACTCAAAGCTTGGTTGATGCGGAACTCGTCGCCGAAGCGGCGCAGCACACCGTCGTCGTAACGATAGCTCTGGAAACGTAGGAAAGAGACTTCTTGTATCCAGCTAAGCCGTTCCGTGAGTGTCTTCGTAGCGGTCAATCCCGCGGTAAACGAAGGCTTCCCGAAACCGGTCGCGAACCCGGGCGAAATCTCACCGCCGGAGTTGGCCGGGCCGCGTACGTTGGCCTCTCCGGTGGGGAAGCTCAGCCCGCCGTAAACGGTGAAGTGCCAGTCTTCGAGGTCGTCGAGACTCTCGTTGGCTTCGACGAGCTGGAGGCCGCGGTAGTACTTGAAACCGAGCACTCCGAGCAAGGAGGCGTCGCCGATTCCAGAGTTTCCGCCGGGACCGTCTTCGACGCTCTTTTGCGTATAAGGAAGGAAAAAATAACCCGATAGATAAGGCGTGATGCCGTAGCCCAAGCCGGCGATCCAGAACGAATTGCTCTTGGTCTCGTCGCTGCGCGTGCGGTCGAATTTTTCGAAGTCAGCGTAATCGAGCTTCAGGTAGGCCAGCGCTGAACCGTCCGGCAGGGTGGCCGAGCTTGAAGTCTCGACCGGCGCGCCCGGCCCCTCGAGTCCCGCGGCGCCCACCGTCGCGATGCCGTGATGAGCACTAGCCGTCCCGGCCAAGCCGAGCAGTAGAGCCACTGCCACGATGGCAGCCAAGGATGTACGGGCCGCCACTTTGGTATACAGGCAGCCGCTTTCGCAATAACGTATCACGGTGAGACCTCCCGTTTCTTGACGAACAAGTTGAGCAGGCCGAAAATCCCGAACAGCAGGCTTGCTCCGACCAAGGCCTTGAGCCGGTTGCCGAGTTTCGGTGCTTCGCAGGAGCCCGGGGCCGTAGCCTGCGTGGTGTCGAAGTCGAGGTCGGCGCCGTGCCCGCTTTCCGAGAAAACTTTGAGACGCCAAGAGCCCGGCTGCGGTGCCGGAAAAGCTACGCGGCCGAGCGCGTCGGTGCGACCGACTTGAAAGGGAATGTCCTCGCCCGCACGGAACAGTTCATAGGATTCGAAGGAGAAGGGTTCGGCCCCGCCGTAGCTGAAGGTTACCACCACGGCTTGCTCGCGTGAGATGTCGTGGACGATGTCATGCGCGTCGGCGTGAGAGGGCAGTAGCGCAGAAGCGCTCAATAGCAAAGATGCGATAGCGGCAAGCTTCATCGTTCCTCCGTGCCGCGGCCGGCGAGTTCGAAGTTGAGAGTTGCACCGTGAATTATTTCGTCGGTTTTCTCGCCGTCACCGGGTAAGCGTAGTTCGGCTTGTATGAATTGGAAGCCGCGGTGGCGCAGGCGGATGTTCAGTTCCCCGTCGCGGCCGGTGCTGCCGCGCTCTTTACCGTCGTAGGCGACTAGGGCTGAAGGAGCGGGCCGTCCTTCGAAGCTTACCCGCACTCGTATTTTGTCGCCTTCATCGAGTGAGAAAGGATCGGAAAGCGGGCTTATCTCCAGAGTCCGGCCGAGTGGTGCTGCGAGTTTAGGGGTCCATGACGATAAGTACTTAACGCTTTCGAAGGATTGCCAACTCTTGACCGGCATCGAGCTTTCGGACTTGGCCAAGTTCTTGGTTCCGTAGGGGGTCTTGGTCCAATAGCCGCTCGACGTTTCAAAAACTACGGCCGCACAGTGGGCGCTAGAACCGGATGCGTCGCGGGACGAAACCTGCTCGCTTCCTTTGATTTCGGAGGTGGCTTCCGGCCCGCGTGCGATGGCTACTCCGGCCTGTGCGGCGTCTTCGGATGCGGGCGCCGCGATCAGCAATCGCGCTACGCAGGCGGCCGCAGAGGCGGTGGACGTTGCGTGGGCTGGCGTGATCTTAGGGAATCGGAGTTGAATTCGTTGTCCAGAGCCGTCGAAGCAAGTGGCGGATTTTACCCATTTCAAGGGATAGTCGATTGCTTTGCTGCCCTCGTGCGCCCCGCTGCGGTGGCCCGCGCAAAGCTCGAAGGCTCCCGGCCTTTTCTCGATCCAGATCTCGTGGGCCGCGGCTTGGCTGCAGCAGGCCGCGAACAGGATGAAGGCCATAGCCGATACGACTAAAGGCTTGATCATGGTGCCTTCAATATTACGAATCTGGCAAGCGTAATACAAGCCGGCAATCTTATCCGGTGCACATGCCGCCGAACGCCTGTCGCGAGCAGCCGACCTGCGGCGCTCGCCTACGACGCCAATCGCAAAGCGGTGGCCGAGCATTTCCCCATCGGCAATGTCCATTTGAAGTAGGCGTTCTCGCAAACAGCGGTTCTCTTCCTCAGGAACAACCCGAAAGGGAAGGCCTACCTGCAGCGCATGGTGGGCAAGCATGGCAAAGCCAAGGCGCTCAGGATCCTGGCCCATAAGCTCGGCAGGGCCGTCTACTACATGATGGCACGAAGGCAGACATTCAACATGGAACGATTCTACCAAGGCTAGAGACGCGAGGGAGTTGGTGAGCCTGACGTCTAACTCGAGCAACGCGGGCCGAGCTCGTCGAGCGCTCCGAGGTGACATCGCACCTGCGGCACTGACCGCGCCCGTCCGGAGCACTTGTGACGCCGTGCCCGGCAGCGTGTGCGTTTGATTGGACACCAGCTCCCTTTGCGAACAAGACGACCGATGCCGATCGCGGCATCGGCGAGCTCTGCCCCTTACCCGAGCCTGGAGATAACTGCCGGCTGTCGGCGTATACATTGAGTAGGACGCAGTGAGGGAACACATGAGTTTCTAGGACGCATGGCCACGGCCGTGCCG
>JAJRWY010000238.1 GCA_024276575.1 Candidatus Binatota bacterium | reverse complement strand
TCTGCTACAAGCCTCAAGCGCCCGCAATCTCGGCCCGTGCTCGCTTTTCGGCCCTCGACGTACTGTTAGTACACCTGCGGGCCTCATCGCTGCGCTTGGGCCGATCTCACGGGCGCTTGCGACTCTCGCGACGAGGTTTCACGAATAATGCGGGTTAAGGCCGTGTTTCAGGCCGCGGCTGCGGTCGCGCTACCGCTGGCTGTGGTGGCAGTGGCCCAAGCCGGCAGCCTGGAGCCTAGCGTGGTCGCCGACGACGGCTGGTTCGAGGCCCGCGAGATCGATTCACGAACCTGGGCACTGAGCGAACCGCACTCTTCGCAACGAAACATCAGCTATTTCATCGCCGGCGAAGAACGGGCGATCTTGTTCGACGCCGGTTCCGGCGAAGGCGACATCAGTTTCATCGCCTCGCGAATAATCGACCGGCCCGTAACCGTACTGCCCTCACACATGCACTTTGACCACATCGGCGCACTTGCGGATTTCGACGACATCGCCCTGCCCGATCTCCCGGTGCACCGCCGCCGCATGGACGGCGAGACTTACCGGCCGAGTGCAGCGATGACGCTCTGGTGGCCCAATCGCGATTTCAAGGTCTCGCAGTGGTGGGCCCCGGATTCCGACATCGACCTCGGCGGACGCGTAGTGCGCCTGCTACACATTCCGGGGCACAGCAGCGACTCGATCGCATTGATTGACATGGAACGCGGCCAGATCTTCGCCGGGGACCACATCTATCCGGGACCGCTCGTCGCATTCACGCCCGGTTCCGACTTGCAAGCCTACCTCTCGTCGACCAGACGGCTGCGACAAAGCTTCCCTTCCGCAAAGTTCTTGTATTGCGCACACGAAGAGGCCGCGATGCCGGCCTCGGCCCTGCTTGAACTCGAGCAGGCCCTATCTTCGATCATCGCCGGCCGCGCCGCGGGACACCGGGTATGGTGGCTGGGATGGCTGGTCAGCGATTTCCCCTTCAACGCATTCTCCGTATTGGCACCACCGCAATGAGCAAGCAGCAAACAGGCGACAACGGCCGCGAGGCCGAGGGGCGTCGCGAAAAACAACCGGCACCAACGGCCTCCGATGGCGGCCAAGCCGGGCGGGCGGGGCTATCCGTGCCTGCATTGGTAGTTTCGTGCTTCCTCGGCTCCGGCAAGACCACTCTGGTCAGACATCTTCTGTGCGGCGCACAGGATCAAGGCCTCCGGGTGGCAGTGGTCTCCAACGAGTTCGGCGAACTCGGCATCGACCAAGCCTTGCTCGGCGATTCCGAACAAGCCTATGTGGAACTCGAGGGTGGCTGCGTTTGCTGCAAACTCGGTGACGAGCTGCTCGAGACTCTGCAAGACCTTTACGAGAAAGTCCGCCCCGATCGCGTCATCGTCGAGACCTCGGGCGTGGCGATGCCTTTCGACACCTTGATAAATTTCTGGCGAGAGCCGGTGTGCCGCTGGAGCGAAGACGAAGTGTCGGTGGTAGTGGTAAACGCGGAGCAGGTAGCCGCCGGGCGCGACCTCGATGGCACCTTCGAAGACCAGGTCTGCTCCGCCGACATCCTGGTTCTAAACAAGCTCGACCTCGTCCGTCCCTCGAGTATCGATGGAATCGAATCCTTGTTGCGCGAGATAGAAGCCGACGCTCCTATCCTGCGCTGCATGCAGAGCCGCGTGCCCGAAGAGTTGCTGTTCCCGCCCGACCCGGCAGGCACCCGCCGCCTTCGCCGGGGAAACATCACACCGCGCCCCCACAACCACGACGCCTATGTTTCGCAAGAGCTCAGCGTTGAACCCGGCATCGAGGCACCGGCTTTGACCGCGCGGCTGCAAGCTCTGAATGCGCTGCGAATCAAGGGCTTCGTCGAAACCGTCGAGGGCTTGCGACTCGTCCAGGGTGTAGGCCGGCGCATCGAGCTTTCGCTTCCCAATTGCCGGCCACCGGACGAGCTACTGGGCCGCATTGTGGTCATCAGCAAAGCCGGGTAGAACTGGGTATGCCTTCACCATCCCTGGCAGCGCTCGGCAAAGAGTCCTACATCAGTTTGGCAACCTTCCGCAAAAACGGCAGCGAGGTCGCCACCCCGGTCTGGCATGTGCTTCTTGAAGACAAGCTCTATGTCTTTACCGAGGCCTCCTCCTACAAGGTCAAGCGGCTCAGGCACAACCCAGCCGTAAAGGTCGCACCTTGTGGCACCTTCGGAGCCGTGAAGGGCGATTGGGTCACGGGCCAAGCAACGATCGTAAACGATTGTGAACTGAGCAATCGAGTCTACGCCGCGCTGGACCACAAATACGGCTGGCAGATGACGCTCATCAACGTGCTCTCCAGCATTGCCGGGCGTATCTCCGACCGTGCAGTCCTGGAAATCAGCCTCGACTGCGACTGAGCCAACCGACACTGTTCATGAGACCTCTGCTACGAGTCTCGAGCGCCCGCAATGTCAGCCCGTTCGCCGCTCGCCGGCTCGCGGCCCACCGCTTTTCGGCCCTCAACGTAGGGTCAACCTTGATCGGACTAATAATTCACGAGCGAAAACGCGCTGGAGTGCGTTAGCCATGGCCGAGCGAAGCGTTCGCCGGGCGGAGCGTACCCAACCGTACGTGAGCATCGGCGAGCGCGAGTACGGTAAGCCCATGGCGTGCTCCGGCGCGAGCCGGAGGCGATTTGCGCCGTAAATCATTGTCCGATCGAGGTTGGTACGCCAGCGGGCCTCATCGCTGCGCGTGGGCCCGTCCGGACGATCGCACGAACTCTTGCGACTCTCGCGGCGAGGTCTCCACCAATAGCGCCGGTTAGGATCCTTCCGCCGCTTCCCCGGCCGGGTCTTGCGCGGATTCATCCGCCGCTGCTTCCGCTATTTCGTCCTCGCTGCATTCTTCCTCGCGAGCTTCGATAGCCTGGGTCACGGCGATGACATGATGGAACTGGCCTTCGAAGTCCGCACGGCGCCGGTCGAGGTCGGCCAGCATATCTTGGCGGCCGTAAACTATCACCAGATCGCCGGGTTCCAGCCGCGTGTCGCCGCGTGGCACGCCGATATAGTTGCCGGCTTGACGCTCGATGCCCAACACGAGCACCCCCTCCTGTTTCAACTCGAGTTCGGCCAGGCTGCGGCCGGCCAACCACCCGTTCTTCTTTACCGACAGCTCCGAGACTGCGTAGTTGCGTGACATGCGTAGCAGCCATTCATAATCCGCCACTCCCAGATTGGTCCATCGCTTCAATCCAGCGGTAATGGCGCGCAGCACCAGGCGATCGACGTAGCGGCTGTAGCCCAGCACGAGCACGGCGGCGATCCCGCCGGCCATGGCCGCAACGCGTGCCCAGTAAGAACTGAACCAGCTTCCCTGCGGCTCAACCAGTGCAAAGGAACCGATCAAGGTCGCAGCCGTAGTGATGAACCCGACCTGCCCCATCAACATCAGCGCAGTGATGATACGGCGGCGCAGCGGATGGTTGACGACGTTCTCCGATTCCTTGGTAGTAAAGCCGACCCCGAAGAAAGCTGAGCGCGCCTGGAACTTGGCTAGGGGCTCGGACAAGCCGGTAAGGGTCAGTGCCACCGTGGCGACGCGAACGATCACCATCGACAAGATGAGAACCACGATAAGCGTTAGAACGGCAATCAAAACGCGCCTATATGATCCGATCGCGACCGCCGGAGCAACGCCGTCCCCGGCGGAAGCCGAAAGCTGGAGCATATACCGCCGGATCCGGCATCAAGCCCTTGACCCGCGGCCGGAGCGAATGCGGACGAAGCGGGTATCAAGGCCTTGACCCGCGCTCCCGACGGACGCCTAAACACTGCATTTTCGCTTGACATGACCACCACTTAGAGGCCAGACTCAGGCGCTCTCAAACCCGCGGGCAGTGCGGGGAAACGTGAACTCAGGCAGGGGGAAGTTTGAACATGAATGAGACCTACAAGAAGAAGTTGCTCACCGCTTTAACCGTTGCCGCGTTGCTACCGGCCTTGGCCGCGACTCAGGTGTTCGCAGCCGGAGCGGTCACCTCGTCTTTGAAAAAGGGAGTTCTGCGTCTCAACGGCGACATCAATGCCAACAGCATCAGTATCGTACCCGGAAACAGCGGCGCATCGTTCGAGGTAACCCCCAATGCCGGCACCACACTCGACGGCGGCGCGGTGCCCATCATCTACACCGGAGTAACCAGGGACGTACGCATCGACCTAGACGAAGGCGACAACACCGTGGTTCTCACCAACTTGTCGATAAACCGTAACCTTTTCATCACCACCGGCGGCGGTGCCGACAACGTATCGTTGGATAACGTCGTGTCGGGAGCCACCACCAAAATCGATTTGGGTAACGGCGACAATATACTCGACGTATTCGACGGTTTCGTAAAGCGCGGCAAGATTCGCGGCGGACAGGGCATCGACACCTTCATGTTCGATTTCTCTGCAGGCGGCACCGGCTTTACCGGACGCATCGATGCGCGTGAGGGTGACGACAGCATTACGATCACCAACCTGGGCGGACAAAACACCATCCTGGTCAAGGGCTCGCACGGCAACGACACCATCAGCCTGAGCAACGTAACCGCCGACAAACTGGTGGTAAACGGCGGCAAAAACGACGACTTGGTGACCATCGGCAGTCTTACCATTGGCCGCAAAGCGATAATTCAAGGCGCAGCCAACACCGACACGCTGGTCGACAACGGCGGGCACAGCGGCGTCGCCGCTGTTATCAAGGGATTCGAACTCTAGCCTGGGCTTAGCTAAGCATGCGCGGTAGACACTCCGGCATGCCAATCAACCTTGATCGGACAATAATTCATGAGCGAAAACGCCCTGGAGTGCGTCAACCGTGGCCGAGCGGATCGTTCGCTAAGCGGAGCGTACCCAACCTTACGTGAGCATCGGTGGGCGCGAGTACGGCCGCCCATGGCGTGCTCCGGCACGAGCCGGAGGCGATTTGCGCCGTGAATTATTATCCGATCAAGGTTGACTACTGCGGCACGCCGGCAGCGGCAAACTTGTTGGCACGCACACTTCCTACTTCCTGGCGTTGGTCGACAACGCGCCCGGGAGCGTCCAAGGTTCCCGCGTCATGAAGCGGAAAATCGACCGGCGAGTCGATGCGCAGGCGCCGTTCCAAGATTTTCCCGGCCGCAACATGAGTGCGGATTTTTCGCGACGAACCGACGAACTCTGAGAAACGATACGGAACACGAACCATGAATCTAAGCAGTAATTCGTTCAAACCTTGGGAATATCTTGATGCACGCTTGGCTTTTGGAGAGTACGACGAGGCCGAGACCGTCCGTCTGGCCAGAAACCGTAACCCGCAACTGGCCTGGGACAATGTGCCCGAAGGGACCAAATCCTTTGCCCTGCTGTGCTACGACGACGACGCACCCAGCGAGGGCAGCACGGTCAACAAGGAAGGCGTCACCGTCCCCCTCTATCTCGAACGCGCACGCTTCTACCACTGGGTAGTAGCGGACCTTCCGGCCTCCGTGTCGCAGATTGCCGAGGGCTCACACTCCGACGGCGTCACTGCCCACGGCAAAAGCGGCGGGGCGACCCCTGACGGCGGGGTGGCCGGGATCAATGACTACAGCTCCTGGTTTGCCGGCGACGAAGAGATGGCGGGCGATTGGTATGGCTACGACGGTCCCTGCCCTCCCTGGAACGACGAGCGAACCCACGCCTACGTGTTCCATCTGCTTGCGCTCGATGTGGAATCGCTAGAGTTGGGGGCAAAGTTCGGCGGTCCCGAACTAGTCGAGAAAGCCACCGGCCATATCTTGGCGGAAGCCCGCCTCAGCGGACTCTACCGTATCAACCCGGCCTGACTGGGCACGCCTGTTCAAGGCGTACTTGCTCAGGACAGACTTTCTCAGCGCAGGCTCGCTCTCAGGGCCGGCTCGCTCAGCGCGGCCTTGCTCATGGCAGACTCGCTCAGGGCAGAGCATGACCCCAAACGGCGGGGTGGCCCCTGCCGGCCATATCAGCGAGGCTCGTTCGAGACAGTTTGCGGCAGCCGGCTCGATGGGCAGCTCGATCGCTCCCGTGTATCCCGTGCAAGACCGGCGCCCGTTTTTCGCGCCGCTCCTATTGGAACGGCGGCCAGGGGCCGCGCGAACAAGTCGCACGCGCCGCGGCGATCATCGTCTCGGCTAGGTCTTGGGCCGGAGCCAGCGAGCGCCGGTGCTCGCCGCCAGTATCAGCGGCAAGGTCGATGGCTAGGCCGCGCACACACTCACCTGCGCCGGTGCCGGTGATCGGCGATACCGATACATCGTTGGCGTTGGCGGTCGCCACCGCATTGTTCAGAGCAAGACGGTCAGCCCCGGGGTCCTCGCAAGGGTCGCCGTCTTGCGGCGCCTCGTCGCTCATCGGGACCACCACCCTGATGCGGCCCGCCGTCCAGGGGAACCTTGCAGCCACCACGGCAACCGCCGGACCCCAATCCTCGGGGGCATCGAGCACGTCCCCGCCCGGCACCGCAGTGCCCAACACATCGGCAACGTTTCCGCCGATACAAGAATAAGCCGCAGGATCGTTGCCGCTGTTCTCGGTGATGCCCATCACCGTCATCAGCAGATTGATGCCGTCGAGCCGCAACTGCGAAGAAATAACGTCCAGGTTCGAACAAAGAGCTGCCGCCTCGTCATCCATGGAGCCCGAAGTATCGATGAGAACTACCAAGTCCAAAGGGTCGCAGATTCGCAGAATGGGGCGGTCGTCGCTATCACATCCCGGCAAAGCCAGCGCCAAAACCGCGGCAAACAACACTGCAGGCGGCAACGCACGCGTAAAGAATCGAAAAACCCTCATCTAAATCCCTCCATTACGATCCATATCAATGCGACGGCCACCCCCCCCACCGGGTTCCGCAAACCTGAAACTCCAAGCGGCAGCAAAGCAGCAAGCGTAGCCGCAAAGCTCGAACAGCCTAACAAAGGCCGGACGGCAGTGTAAACCTTTAGCGGACGGGGACCTCTTTTCCGGGGCTCTTGCTGAATCGCCGAAGGCCGCACCATACTTACCATGGCGCGCCGGCAGAGGTGCGGAGCAGCCGGAGAACGGCGGGGAGGGGGTTGTCAGAAAATGCTGAGCCCTGCGGCTCCGGGGCTCGACGGTCCCACCTCTGCCGGACAGCGCTTTTTTCACTCGTTGCCGTCGGCGCCTAGCCACGCAGCAGCGGTCTGCTCGTTGCCGCTATCGTACCTTCCCGGATCACAGCGCTGCATTCGTTGCCGCTATACATCCCTTCCTAGATCGCAGCGCGGCACTCGTTACCGTTATCGTGCCTTCCCGAATCGCAGGGCTGCATTCATTGCCGCTATACATCCCTTTCCGGATCGCAGCACTGCACTCGTTGCCGCTATCGTCTGTGCGGACGGCGCATTTTTGGGCAGCGTGGCCTCATCAGTTGCGGCCGGCCTCTTTCCGGTGATTGCCAATATTGTTCACCCTTCGCCGTTCCCTATACCGCGGGGGAATAAAAAACGTGCCCCCCTGAGCCCAGAGATTGACTGCCTGCGTCTGAACATGTTTTCCTACGAGTCGCTGCCGTTGGTGGGGAATCTCAACGAAGGACAACAAGTACCAACAGCGAGATAGGACGAGAGCTGTATGCTCATCGGGGGAAAAAGATGAAGCCGGGCAATGTTCAGTTTGCCGTGCTGGGTTTGATCGCGTCAAAGCCGGAAGGAATACATGGATACGCACTGAAGGGTGAATGTGAAGCAATCTCCGACGCTTTCTGGTCGCTCAATTACGGCAAGCTCTACCGCATTCTCGACCTGCTCGAGAGTAGCGGCGAACTCGACGTTGCCGACCAGATTCAGCAGGGGCGCCCCAACAGAAAAGTTTACCGTATCACCGAGCGCGGCCGCCGCACCTTGGACGACTGGCTACTGTCGCCGCTGACGGGCGAGGCCCAGCCACTGCGTGATGAACTGGTCTTGAAACTCCTTTTCCTCGGAGCCGGCCAAGTAAACAAGGTCTGCGAACTCATCAAGCAACAACGCGGCATCTACCTTACCCGCCTCGCTCGAATATCCCGGCGGCGCCGGCGCCTGGCCAAGGCGGGCGTCGATATGAAAGCCAGCGAGTTGGTGCTCGACGGAGCGGAAATGCGCGTGCGCGCCGACATCTCCTGGCTCGACCACGTCGAGCGCGCCTTGATCAAAGGCCATTTCGGCAGCTATCCGTCGAAGCAGAAATGATACGCTACCAATCAGTTCACAAGAACTTCGGAGCAGGGCCGACACGAGTCGAAGTGTTACGCGGTTTCGATCTCGAGATCCCGGCGGGACAGATGTGTTCGATCATGGGTCCGAGCGGTTCGGGCAAGAGCACCATCTTGCACCTAGCGGCCGGACTGGTGTCGCCCGATTCAGGAAGCATTTTCGTGGGCGGGCGCGACATCGCGAAACTCGATGAAGACGAACTTACGACTCTAAGACGCCGGGACGTAGCGGTGGTATTCCAGGTCTTCAACCTGTTGCCGTTCTTGAGTGCCTACGACAATGTCGCGCTACCGCTACGGCTAGACAACGTAGAGAGGAACGAGGAACGACGCAGGGTGGAGGAGGCGCTAGAACTCGTCGGCATCAGCCACCGGCGCAACCACAAACCCGCACAAATGTCCGGGGGGGAAAGCCAGCGCATCGCCATCGCGCGAGCGCTGGTGATATCGCCGTCCATAGTTCTAGCCGACGAACCGACCGGCAACCTCGACTCGGCGGCCAGCCGTCAGATCATCGACCTCCTGCGCGACCTCAACGAAACCTTGGGGGTAACGATGATGGTCGTCACTCACGACCCGGTGTGGGCGGCTTGTTGCGACCGCATAGTGCGCCTTGGCGAGGGCGTGACCGAGGACGACATCTCGCTCGACTGCGAAGCCCGCGCTGTTTGACGAGACACTGAAGCCCAGGGACACGTAGCCCGCTCTGGCGGGATGCGAGAGCAATTCATGCTGAAAAGCTATCTTTACCTGCTTGCCGTTGGTGCCATCTGGGGCTCTCAGTTCATCGTCCAGGAAACAGCGCTGACGCAACTCCCGCCGCTGTGGGTGGGGGTAAGCCGATCGACGATAGGCTGCATGACGCTGGTAGTCGTCTGCGCTGCCTTGGGACTGAAGGGAAACGGCGGGCGTTGGCCCTTGTATGCGCTGATCGGTCTGCTTGAAGCGGCGCTGCCTTTCGTACTCGTCCCCTGGGGGCAGCAGTACCTGGATAGTTCTATTGCCGCCATTTTGATGGGGACGGTGCCTTTCTTTGCCATCCTGTTCGCCCCCCTGTTGATTCAGGGCGCGACAATTACACTGGCCGGAACGGTCAGCGTCATGGTCGGCTTTACCGGGCTACTCATCCTGTTCTCTCCGGATCTCGCTCGCGGCGTAGGGGCTATCGACCCGCTGGGCGCACTCGCGATCCTGTGCGCGGCCGCTTGCTTCGGGCTGGCACTGCTGTTGTTGAGGCGCTGCAGCGATGAGCATCCTATTGTCGTCGCTCGCAATGTGCTCGCCATGGCGAGTCTACAAATAGTGGCAATAGCTATCGTGGCCGCTCCGATCTCCGAGGTCGAAATCTCAGGCAAAATACTCCTTGCTCTGCTTTATCTCGGCATCATGTGCGCGGGCGTGGTGTACTACCTGTACATGACGCTCATCAACGAAGCGGGTGCGGTGTTCGCTTCGATGACGAACTACTTAGTGCCTGCCTTCGGCGTCTTCATCGGCGCAACACTGAATCACGAAGTGGTCTCAGGGAGTTCGTGGCTCGCCCTGGTTGTCATCCTTGCTGCCGTAGCGATGAAGCAACTCCTGGACAAACCGTAAAACTACTCGCTTGTTCGAAAGCCGGACACCCAGTGCAGATTCCGGCCGAAGGTGGACGCCGATTCCGAGCGAAGGTGGTCGTGCATTCCGATCATAGTGATCATGCATTCCGGTCATGGCGGACACCTGCATCACGCCGAACGGGGCTGGTCGAGACAGGCTGAAATACAAAACAGCCAGATCGTTTCGCTCAGAAGTTTTCGAACAAGGACCCCGCGGCCCAGTCGTCGGATCCAGCCACCGAACGGTTGGAACCACCGCCCACCGAAGACCGGAAACCACTCGATGTATTCAAGCACCCGCCGCTCACCGAGGCCTCGGCTTGGGTCGCCTTGTTCCCCCTCCCACCGCTGACCGACGTCGCCGTGCCATTTCAAAGCTTGCTTGCACACGATGGGTTCATGGCCGATCTAGTCACTTCAGATGCGTATGTTCATTTTGTAACGACCGCCGGGACGAGTTTTCGTAGCGGTCGCTCCAGTGCGTGTAGCTCTGCTCGGTCCGGATAGAGTAAGAGCGGGTACGAATCGCAGCTATCAACCGCCGGTGGATCGCAGCTTGGCGTTGCGGCAGGTCGTGGACTGGTGAGTTCGAGGGCCTGCCCTCTCTCCGGTGTTCTACGACTCGTACGGAATTATAACACCGGACCGTACTTTGGTCGTTCCGCATGAGCGTTTATCACTGTCCAATCAAGCATGGCAAGAGGTAGCTCAGTACAGACCATAGGAAGAATCGAACGGCGCATCGGTGGTGCACTGCAACGGTTCGCGCTATTGTCATTTTGGAGGTGACCAATGGAGTACGCGTCAGTTCCGGAACCGCCGGGTTTCGGCGAGTTGTCGAAGGAAGAGCAGGTTCGTTATCTGCAAGCTCTATGGGACCGGATTGCCGATCGCCCCGGTGAATTCCAAGTTCCGGAAAGCCATCTCAGTCTCGCGGAAGAGCGACTAGAAGCGTATCGGCGGGATCCCGGCCAAGCGCGTCCGGCACACGAAGTTTTGGATCGGTTGGCGAAGAGAGGGCGGTGAGACGGTGGCCGCTCGTTTCGGAGCCGCAAGCCGACTGCGATATCGAGGCAGCATTCAACTGGTACGAGAGTGAGCGACCGGTGCTGGGGCTCGAGTTTCTCGATGAGCTGCGTTCCGCATACAACCGCACCGCCGAAAACCCGCTCAAGTACCAAATCCTTCGCGGTGCAATCCGCCGCGCCTTGCTTCGACGCTTCCCCTACGCCGTCTATTTCGCAGTCGAGGGCGAAGTTGCAGTCATTCTCACCGTTCTCCATGTGAGCCAAGATCCGGCAAAGTGGCAGCAGCTGAAGCGATGACTTCGGCTGCTGCGAGTTCGAACACTTATAAGCCCACCGTTTGTCAAGAGGTAAAGCTCTCCCATC
>JAJRWY010000237.1 GCA_024276575.1 Candidatus Binatota bacterium | reverse complement strand
TCGCCCGCAATCTCGGCCCGTGCTCGCTTTTCGACCCTCGACGTACTGTTAGTACGCCTGCGGGCCTCATCGCTGCGCTTGGGCCGATCTCACGGGCGCTTGCGACTCTCGCGACGAGGTTTCATGAATAATGCGGGCTAGAATACACCGCGGCATGCTGAACGCCCAACGCAAACAGCTGGGCCGCGACGCCGGGGAAAGAGTTGGTGTCGCGGCCCGCCTTGGGGGCGAGGTCTAGGAGCCCTCCCCCTCCGAACAATAAACTGCAATCAGTCGATCCACCCGTGGCAACTACTCCGTACAACTGCCAGGAACCGGCCACCCGCCGCAACTACGCCATACAACTAGCAGGAACCGGCCCACCCGCTGTGACTACTCCGTACAACTGCCAAGAACCGGCCCACTCGCCGCGACTACCCTGTACAACGACCAGAAACCGTATCACTAGGCGCGCCGCTGTTGACTGCTGCCGGGGCGAGACAGCCCGCTACCACGTGCACCTAGCCTTGATCGGACAATAATTCACGAGCGAAAACGCGCTGGAGTGCGTCAGCCGTGGCCGAGCGGAGCGTTCGCCGAGCGGAGCGTACCCAACCGTACGTGAGCATCGGCGGGCGCGAGTACGGCCGGGGATGGCGTGCTCCAGCGTGAGCCAGAGGCGATTTACGCCGTGAATTATTGTCCGATCAAGGCTAGTGCTCGTACTTCAGCGGGAAATGCTCGTGCGTGCCCTGATCCTTCCTCTCCTCGAAGTTGAACTCCTTGAAGAAGGGACTCTTCTCGTTGTGGCATTTCACGCACTGTTCTTCGCTGGGCTTGCTTATGAAACCGAACTGAACCAGATCCGCACTCTTGAACTCCCTATTCTTGGCCGAGTGGCGGTCGTCACGCAAGAAATCGCCGCCGGGTCCGTGGCACATTTCGCAACCGACGCCCACCAAAGTCTCGTCCTTGTCACCGCCGGAACCGTAGCCGCCCGGCTTCTTGTAGCCGACTACATGACAACCGAGGCACTCGGAATCGGCACTGTAGTCTTTGTCCGGATCAAGACCGGCCGCCTCTTTCTGCTCGGCACGCTCTCCGGGCTTGAGCAGTTCAAAGGCATGGGCCATACGGCTGGCCTCCCACGACTTGTACTGCTTACTGTGGCACTTCTTGCATTTCTTGGGGCCTACGTATGCCGGCTCGGCCGAAGCCGACGCGGCAATGAAAAGTAGCGCGAAAGCCGCGCAGGCCAATAAAGAATAGCGTCGCTTCATGATTCTCGTCCTCCCGCAGTTCATGGCCTGGGCGCCTATCCGGCGGACTGTTCCCAGAGCCGGCTATTTTATCGCCCGGCACCCTCGCTCACGGTCTTATTCTCGGCGGCCCGGCCAACCGTTTATCGCCCGGCGGCCTTGCCACTACCTCGTTACCCGGCACCCTCGCTCACGGTCTTATTCTCAGGCAGCCCGGCCAACCGTTTATCGCCCAGCGGCCTTGCCACTGCCTCGTTACCCGGCGCCCTCACTCACCGTCTTACTCTCAGGCGCCCTGCCAACCGTTTTTCGCCCGGCGGCCTCGCTACCGCCTCGCTCTCCGGTGGCCCTACCCAAGCGCTATCGTCCCTTGCCCGCTTGACCGGGGCTCTCATCGCCGTCCGTGGCCGTCTCCTGGTTCAAGAAAGCTATCAGATCAGCCATCTCCGATCCCTGGAAATGCGGCCACGGTATTCCGCGATCGGCCATCTGCGCCAACATGTTGGGGCCAAAACGCCACATCACATGAGCCATCAAGATCGGAGAAGCGTTGCCTTTAATGGGGCTCAATTTGGGACCGATCTTACCGCCCCACCCGCCTATCGCATGGCAAGTAACACACTGCTTCTCGAAAAATACCTTCCATCCTTCCTTGGCATCGCCGCCGGCGAGGAAATAGCGGCGGGCAATCAGATAAGTAATGATATCCGCCATGTCCTGGGCTTCAAGGGTATCGGCACCAACACCGCGCTCCTTGATTTTTTCGAGCATCTTCGGGGCGTGGTTCCACATCCGTGCGGCAATACCCGAGAGGGTCTCCGGAAGCTCGGCTTTCTGAAGATCCGGGCCGATGCCGTCCGATGATCCCAGCTTATGGCAAGAGGCGCAGCCGCGTTTCTCGAACAAGCTACGCCCGCGCGAGATCGAGCCCGGCTCCAGATACTCTTTGTGTTCTCCGGTGGTGCTGGAGCGAATGTACGCAACGATGTTATTGAGGTCGTCACCGTCGAACTGCGGCCACTCGACTCCCATGTCAGCCATGGTCTCGCGCATCTGGCCGGCGTGCGTCCACATTTTCTGCGCCCATACGACAGGGTTGACGAAACGGGCCCACTCGGCCAGGTCGGGGCCGACGTTGCCGCCTTCGGCCGCCGTTGAATGGCAGTTACTGCACCCGTAGTCGTCGAGCGCACGGCGCCCGGCCTCGGCGTCGCCGGGCTCGCTAGCATAGCGAATGAACAGCAGGAACGCGAAAAGATGGCTCATCTCTTCGGGGGAAATCGGGATCAGCCGTATACCGCCCTCTTCCATTTTCTCCCACATACGCGGGACATGGTTCCACATGGTGCCGGCCAACTGCCCGGCGGTAACGTGACCGAGCGTGCGCGTGCGGCCAAGGTCGGGCCCCACGTCGCCGCCTTGTCCCCATACCGAATGGCAGCGCAAGCAGTTCTTCTCTCGAAACAGCTTCCAACCTGTTGCGGCGTCGCCGCGAAAGGTCTTGTCCTTGGCTTCGATAGCCAGGGCATTGAGTTGTTGCGCGCTGAGCGACGACTTCGCCGTGCTTTGCGCAGCCGCCGCCGGCGATCCACACAAAAGCAGCGAGGCGGTAACAGCGGCCATGAAAGCCACTAGAGCCGCGCCGCGCGCAACGCCCGTTGTAATAGGCCCAAAGGTAGTCGCGGCCGGTTTGCGAGCCGAGCCCCGCGCAACGCCTCTTGTCGATGGCCCCTTCATGACGCCGCCCCTTCAGGCGCGCCTTGCAGCCCGCCGTTCGTTCCTGAAGCCTCTGTGGCTGCCGGCGCGTCCGGCAGATAGCCCTCGACCCGCTCCACGAGTTCGTCGACCCCGTGGCTTCGCCCCTCCTGGATTTCCCAGATCGAAACTATGGGAAAGAAGCGCGTGAACAGCACATAGAGAAGAATGAAGAAACACGAGCAGCCGACCAGCATCGACCATTCGACCCAGGACGGGCTATAGACACCACGGTCGAAAGGTAGCCGCGGATTGGAAATGGTGGGCACCACGATAATGAATCGTTCGAGCCACATTCCCACGGTGATGAAGATCGACGCGAACACGGTGCCGGCTACGTTGCGGGTCTGCCGGCGAGACAGCACCGCGAAGGGAATGATGAAACAGCAAATCACCATGGCCCAGAAATGCGGTGCGTAGGGCCCGCTGAATTTCGCCCACCACACTTTCATATGCACCGGCTCGGCTCCGTACCAGGTAGTGAGGTATTCAGCGAACGTGAAGTAGAACCACAACATAGTCATTACGAACAAAAGCTTGCCGAGGTAGTCGAAGTGAATCTGCTTCAAGTAGTTCTCGAGATGATAGGCCCAGCGAATGATCGCCATCGCGATGATCAAGGCGGCAATGCCGCTGTAGATCGCACCCACCACGAAGTAAGGGCCGAAGATCGCCGCGTGCCACATCGGCTGTACCGTCATGGCAAACACGAAGGAAACTACCGTGTGGACGGACACCGCTACGGGAATGACCAGTACCATCAAGATCCCTATGGCTTTGGCCAAGACCTTGTGCTGCCGCTTGGTGCCCTGCCACCCCAGTGCAAGAGCGCGGTACAACCAGCGGCGCTTGGTGGTCTGGTCGCGCAGGATCGCGATGTCGGGAATCAGTGGAAGATACAGATAGATGCTCGAGCAGGTCAGATAGACGGTAATCGAACACACGTCCCACAGTAGAGGAGACTGCAACCTGCCGTGCAACACAATGTAGAGCAGGCGATCGGGACGGCCGAGATCAAAGATCACGTTGGCGACGCCGAAGACTATCACCATCACCGTTATGACTTCGGCCGAACGGGTAATCGCACGGCGCCACTCGGCCTGCGACAACCGCAGAATCGCCGAGATCAAAGTGCCCGCATGGCTTATGCCGATGAAGAACACGAAGTTGATGATGTACATGCCCCAATAAACCGGACGGTTCATACCGGTGACGCCGAGGCCGGTGCGGACTTGATGGACGTAGGCGACTACGCCGAGCAACACCCCGGAGAGTAGAATGCCGACCACGATCCAGAATCGCGGGTTCGACTCCACCACCGGCCTTACCAATGCGTAATCTTCGCCGAGCGGATCGCCGGGCCTGGGTAATGGCTTCTCGTGTACGTTCACTGTCGGTTCCCCTCGCGCAGATAAAACACTTTGGGCTCGGTGCCGAGATCCTCGAGCAAACGGTAGGCGCGCTTGGAGCGGGATTTCTTGGACACTTCGGATTCACGGTCTTCGAGATCGCCGAACACCATGGCATCGGTGGGGCAAACCTCCACGCAGGCGGGAGTGTATTCTCCCGGCAGCAGGTCGCGCCCTTCGGCCCGCGCCTGGTCCCGGGCTTTTTGCAAGCGGTGGTGGCACAAGGTGCACTTCTCGACCACGCCTTTGTAGCGCCGGGACACATCCGGGTTGGTACCTTCCAAGTAGGTCTCGGGCACCGCCGGCTCGAACCAATTGAATTGCCGCACGGTATAGGGGCAGGCGGTAGTGCAGTATCTACAGCCTATACAACGCGGATAGATCTGTCCGACGATGCCCTCTTCTTCACTGAAAAAGGTCGCTCCTACCGGGCAGACTTTGATGCAAGGCGGATGTTCACAATGCTGGCACATCATCGGCAGCACCGACATGGTGGCGTGCGGATACTCGCCTTCCTGCACCGGCATCATATCTATCCAGCGAATCGACCGGCCCATGGCAGACAGGTCGGGAGTAGAGGGTGGAACGTTGTTCTCTTCATGACAGGCGCTCACGCAACCCTGGCAGGCGGTGCAACGGTTGAGATCTATGACCATTCCCCAACGAGACATTAGACAAACTCCTCAGGCTCTTCGCTCGGGCTGAACGCTCACCATAACGGCTCTTTCTTCCGCCGAAGCGGCGGACCGGACTTCATGCGAAAACGACGGCGACAACACGAAAGGATTGGCGCCGATGCCGGCTGCGTAACGCCCGCCTGCGCTGCGGCCGCCGCCGGTGTGAACGGCCACCACGTCGGGCCTTACGCATGCAGACAGAACCGCAACCGCCTTGATGACGCCTTGCGCACTGCTGATCTCAATCGGACTTCCATGGGCGATGCCGAGTTCGGCCGCGGTCTCGGCATTGAGTTCCGCGCTCAGCGTCCAACCGGCCTGGCTCAGCGGCGAGGCCGAATCCTGCAGGTACGGTAGCGACCCGTTTTCTCCGGTCTGCAGGCTGATCTCGGAGTAAACGTTAAGCATCAGCTCCTCGTGACCGGCAGTATCCGGGAGCGACGCCGAAACTCCCGACGCCAGGAAGCGCCCAGCCTCGAGATCCACCCGGTGGCCGGCGTGCGGAGCAATCCGGCGCCATTCTCCGTGGTAATACGCCGGGTCCGACCAACCGCCTTTGCGCTCCATGCTCGCAAGCAAGGACCGCGGGCTATCGTAGGATGGACTTCTCCAACCACCGCGCGCCAGCAACTGTGTCCATACCGACATATGGCTCTCCGCAAAAGTGTCGCCCACGCCCGCCGCATACAGCGCCTTGGCGCGCGCCTCGATGAGTTCATCGTAGCCACTCCACGGGAACAGCGCCTTGACCTTCGGCACCAAGCCGCGAGCCACTTCGATGGTTACGTCCGCGATGTTGCGGGTATCGGCACGCGGCCGCGCAGCGGCTACGCTGAGCGACACCAAGGGGTAAGCCTTGCCGTCCATGCCGGTGGCGTCGCAGCGTTTCTCGATCCATAGGGACCCGGGCAACACCACGTCGGCGTTCTCGGCGGTGTCGTTCATCACCGCCGAGGTCGACAACACAAACGGTATCTTGCGCAGCGCCTCGGCCACCCGCTCTCCGTTTTCGCTGGAGAACACCGGATCGGCGTCATGGATTACGCAAACCTCGATGGGCGGATTGTTCGAGCCCAGAACCCAATCGGCGAATTCCTCGACACCGGCATCGGCGGGCACTGAATCGATGACTCCGGGTTCCATCTTTTCCGGCTCATCAAGCGCGGCAAAAGGAGTTCCGCGCGCGATCAGTACGCCGCCTGGAACATCGATACCGCCGGCCACCGCATTGAGGACGTGAACCGCCATCATGTCGAAAGGCGCCACCGTTACCGCAGCGCCGACGGGACCGAGCGCAAGCGGACGCTTCGAAGCACCGAACTGTCGAGAGATCCGGATGATGTCGTCCATCTCCACACCGCTGTGCTCGGCGACGCGGGTGGGGGAAAATTCTCTAAGTATCCACGATCGCGCTCCCTCGTGATGAACTCCGGCCTCGTCCGTCCAATCATCGAAACCGCGGCAGTGGTCACGAAGAAAGTCGGCCCGCTCGTAGCCTTCCTTGATCAGCATATGGGCGACGCCCAGAGCCAACACCCCGGCGCTACCCGGCCGCGCCGGCAGCCAAGCGTCGGCCTTGGCACCGGTAATGCCCATGCGCGGCCCCGCGTGTACGAAATAGGCTCCGGAGCTTCGCATCTCGGCGAAAGCCCGTTGTAGGCTCATGGTCTGAGCGGCAGAGTCGAGAATGTCGCTGTGGAGAGAAAGCAGGAAGTCAGTACCGGCTAGGTCATAAACCACGGGCCCGCCGCGCCCATGCATTCGCTCGAGCACTCGCTCCATGGCGCGCTCGCCCGGGCTCTTGCTGTCCACCACCCAGGACGAGCCGCTCGCGCGCACCAGCCGCCCGAGCAGTTGCGAAGTCAGGTCGCGATTGTCACCGCGGATCACCGCAACCCGCCCACGGCCCCGCGCGCTGGCTTTGGCGATATGCTCCGACAGCGCCGAGATGCCTTCGGACCAAGCTAGCGGACCCCAGCCGCCCAGCAGGCCCTGGCGGCGAACAATCGGCCCGGAGAGCCGGTCAGGGTCGTAGTAGAGCTGAAGGCTCGCGGCCCCCCGGGCACAGAGTCCCCCGCGATTGACGGGGTGTAGGGGATTTCCCGAAACCGTCACCGGATGCCCGTTGGCCAGCCGCACCTTCAGTCCGCAGGCCGATGGACAGAGCTGGCAGATCGAATTGGCCCAATGCTCTTCGGGATTCGCAATAAAAGTGGCTGGTTTGGCCGGGCGTGAACAGCCCGCGCCCATTCCCAACAAAACCGTGCCGCCGCCGACACCGAGAAGGAACTGTCGTCTATTCAACATGGCTTGTTCACCTGTGACACTGAATGCAATCGGTGGTCTGGCCGCTTCGCTCATGGCAGTCGAGACACCAGGCCATGGTTTGGTCCACCAGCGGATGTGGCGGAGGAGCGCTAAGCGCGGCTATGTCTCCATGGCACCCGGCGCAAGGCAGGCCGGCCGAGACCACGTGGCGGCGGTGAGAATAGAAAACGTGGTCAGCAACGTCGTAGACCCGCTTCCACGGAATGTTCTCCTGTCTCTCGATGTAACCGAGCAGGATCTTGATGCCCGCGCTTTCGGATTCGTCGTCTTCATGACAGTCCGTGCATACCTCGATCTCGGGGAGTCCCGAGAACCTCGAGGTCTCGAAGTACTGATGGCACTCGCTGCACTCTACGTCCGCTTCGATGTGCTTGTTGTGATTGAAGCTGATCGGTTGCTCGATCGGGGGCTGGGAACAGCCCGCCGCGAGCAGCGCGGCAGCAAGCATGATGGGCAGTTTGCTCATTGCAGTCAGTCCGTTAGCCGTGATTATCCATGGGAAGCTCTGATTAAATCCCTCTGGCGAGAATCCTATCGAGTTGCCCCATCGGCACCTCGATGGTCTGGCCGTCTACTATTTGGGGCTTGTAGCGGTAGGCTAGGCGGACACGCAGTTCGATGTCCTGGTCGGGTGCGGCATCGAAAACGAAACTCTCACGGCGCACTTCGCCACTTCTTATCCGGTTGTCGCGCAGCACGCCTTTGCTGAGCAGTTTGATCTGCCAGTCGTCATCGAGCGCATGCTGGGCGGTCCCTTGCATGACGCGCTGGTAGACGACCTCGCGGCGGAACACCACGCGCCCGCGCTGGCGCGCGTCTACGGAGAGCACTACCGTACGGCTCGGCAATCCAGTCGGTACCGAATGCCCGGCCCCGGCGTTCTCGAGTGCGACCACGATATGAACCCTGTCGGAATCCCGTACCGACTGCTCGATGCTCATCTTCACCGCTTTCTTTATCTGCGAAGGGGAGTGGCCACCTTGTAGATAGTGGTCGTTGAACTGCCGCATGCGTCCGTCTTTCTCGCGCATGCTGAAACTTTGCAGCCGGGGCATGTGGCAGTCCTGGCACTGCGTTCCCTGCTCGGCATACTTGCTGGCTTTCCATTCCGAATAGGTCGCGAACACGATGGTGCCGTCAGGCATCGTGTAATCGTGACAACCGGCGCAGATTTCGGAGCGGGCGAAGAACTCTTTTCTGGCCAGCCCGTGTTCATCATCAGGAAGATGGCGCCCGGGGCCGTGCAGCACCGAATGCTCTATGGTGTAGCTCAGATTCCCCTTGGAATCCGCGGTTATCGCACCGACCGAGTGGCAGAAATCGCAGGTCACGCCCTCCTTCGTAAGATCGGTCTTGCCCAGCAGGTCTCCGGTTCGAGTGGCCGTGGGGCTGTGGCAGCCGAGACAGCGCTCGGCGGCTTCCCCACCCGAATAATAGTAAGCGCGTAGCAGGGCCTCCTCGAAGATCGGGTCGGTGTAAGACATCGCATGCATGCTAAGCGACCACTTCTCGAAGATCTCAGGGTGGCAAGCACCGCAGACCCGTGCCGAGTCGAAGCCGTTGGTAGAAACTTTGGCTTGCGAGCTATCCAGAGGCCGCAAGATCGCCGATCTTACCGGCACTGCGAGCGGACGCGGATCGGGCCTGTCGAACTGAGTCACCGCGACCACACGCGGGCGCACGGGCGTCCCCGTCCTTACTCTGGCTTCCGCGCTGTCCCGCTCTTTCGTGGAATCGGTCGCGCTCCTACGCACGTCGTCATGTTCGCAGGCGGCTACGGCCACAAGGAGCGAGCAAACCAAGAGATACTTTGGTACGTCTATCGCTACATGTCCCCGCATGCCCCCTAACAGCAATCGACGTGCCGTTACGCAACCCTACAGGAAATCACTTGCTTACAGCCACTTACGCGCCGAGCGCTGGACGGCTCGAACCGCGGTCTGACAATATGTCAGCAGTTTTGGCACAACGGCAGTCATGAGAACGATATCCACGGCTTCGAACTCGCGGGATGCCCGGAACCCGAACGGCGCGTCAAACGCGAAGCCGCCGGCGGTGCGCAGTGCGCATAGCCGGGTTATGCGCGCTGCTACCGGCTTGAGTCTCAGACTCGGACTCGCCAGCGCCCTGGTGGTTTCAGTAGTGATCGGAGCAGGTGCCTTCTTTGCCTATCAGGGAGAACGAGAGCAGGTGCTCGACGCGATGAATGACGCTGCGCTTACCCAGGGGCGTCTCGTACTGACCGGCTTGAAGTCCGCGATGCTCGAAAACAACCGCACTTTGCTTACCGACTTGATTCAGGAATACGCACGCAGCAGCAGAGTGGAGCAAATTCATCTACTCGATGCCACCGGCCGCGTAGCGCTCAGTACCGACCCCGAAGGCAACTCGCCGCCGTTCGAACTGCCGGCGGACTTCTGCCCGATGTGCCCGATTCCCCCCGAAGCGGATTCCACACGCGCTGAGATCATCGGCTCGGGACCGCGCTCGGTGATGCGTAGCATCACCTTCATTGCCAACGAACCGCGCTGCCATCGTTGCCACCCGGAGGAGCAAAAGCTGCTCGGTGGCCTGTGGGTCGATTTCTCTTTGCGTCCCTTGCTACAGGCACGCGCCGCGATCATTTCGCGAACGGTGCAATGGGGGGCGGCCGTTTGCATACTGGTGCTACTGGCGGTCGGAGCGGTAGTGCAATTCGGAGCCCTGCGCCGTTTGCGCCGTCTGCGCGATGCCGCGCGATCACTATCGGGACGCGGCGACATTGCCACGCTCAGTGGGAAAGACGAGATCGGCGAACTTGCCGGAGACATAGAGTCATTTTCCTCGAGTCTGCGGCAGTCGACTGAGGAACTCGACTTTCAACGGCGCTTCTTCATCGACCTTATCGACCGTATGGACGACGGCGTTGCCGTCTTCGACAAAGGTCTCAACGTCGTCGCAGCCAACAAGTCTTATCTCGACCGTATAGCCGGATCCGGCCGGCGCGACGAGAACGGTACTCTGAGCTGCGCAGGACGCCGCTTGTGCCTCCACAACAGCAGGCCGGCCCACTGCCCGACCCGCAGAGCCTTCATCACCGGAGAACTCAACAAGGGCATGCACAGCAGCAGTACCGGATCCAAGGATCTTTACTATGAGGTTTTCGCCTCTCCGATGATCGGAGAAAAAGGCGAAGTCTACCATGTCGTCGAGGTCTGGCGCGATATCAGCGAAAGGGTGCGCATCGACGCGCAACTGTTACAGTCCGAACGTCTCGCCGCCGTGGGTGTATTGGCATCAGGGTTTTCGCATGAAATCTCCACGCCGCTCGGCACCATCGCTGCGTCGATACAAGGTATACTGCGCCGCCTTGACGGTGAACGGGAATTGAGCGGGGAAAAAATCGACGATTTGCGCGAAGGACTCGAGTTGGCATCCAGCGAGGTTTTCCGTTGCCGGGACATCACCCGCTCGCTACTGGATCTTTCGCGCGAGAAAAGAAGCGCCGCCACGCGATTCGATGCTTCCAGACCGGTATTGCGCATGCTCGAAGTCGTAAGGCCTGCGGCCGATAGCCGCGGTGTGAAGATTGTCTCGGACGTAGACACCGGCGTAGCTCTGGTCTCTGGACATGCGGATCAGATCGAACAACTGATGCTCAACCTCTACGTAAATGCCATCGAAGCCATGCCCGGTGGCGGGACCTTGAGCGTAACTCTGCATGAGCAGGGGAGCCACATAGAAATAAGTGTGACCGACACCGGTGAAGGCATGCCCGAAGAACACCGAGTCCGGGTGTTCGAGCCTTTCTTCTCGAACAAGAGCACCGGCAGCGGACTCGGCTTGTATCTGAGCCGCAAAGTCGTCGAAGCCTACAATGGGGAGATAGAAGTCGCCGCTTCCGGTGAATGCGGTACCTGCATGAGAGTGCGCTTGCCCCGTGCGACGGCCGCCGGCGGCGAAGCCGGGAGCAGCGGCTGGGATGATACCCGTCCGGTCAGCGCAGACAGCAAGGAAGCCGCTGAAGAGGGCCGGCGAGGATGAGCACTCTAGGAATTCACGACCGGGCGCGAGTGCTGATCGTAGATGACGATGGAGCCTTCCGCTCTGTCATCTCACGAGAGTTGGAGGCGTCGGGCTACTCGCTGTTCCAAGCCAGCAACGGAGCCCAAGCTCGCAACGCCGCAGTTGAACACGATCCCGACGTGATTCTGCTCGACTTGAGAATGCCGGGTGAAGACGGGATGTCGCTACTCGAGCATTTCAAGGGCAAGTGCAGCGCCGAGATCATCGTACTGACCGGACACGGTACCGTGCAGACCGCGATCCGTGCGATGAAACTGGGAGCCGCCGACTACCTCGCAAAGCCCTGCGACCTCGACGAACTCGAAATCACTATCGAACGTACGCTGGAGAAACGCAGCCTCAAACAACGAACCGAAGTACTCGAGCGCGGCCTGTCACGTCCGGCCGCAGAGATGATAGGGGCTTCCGCGGCTTTCATCAAAATGATGAATGAAGTGCAAAAAGCGGCACAAAGCCGGTCTCCGGTCCTTGTGTCGGGAGAAAGCGGCACCGGCAAGGAGTTGGTGGCTGCCAAGCTCCATCAACTCGGTCCCGCGGCAAACAAACCCTTCGTGGTGGTGGATTGCACTTCACTGTCCCCCGAGTTGATGCAAAGTGAGCTTTTAGGCCACGAGAAGGGCGCGTTCACCGGCGCAGTCGAACGTAAACACGGCCTTTTCGAGGTGGCCGACGGTGGCACCTTGTTTCTAGATGAGATCGCCGAAGTCCAGGCGCCGGTGCAGGCGAAATTACTGCGAGTGCTCGATAACGGTAGTTTCCGCCGCGCGGGGGCAACCAAGGAAATCAGCGTCGACGTTCGCATCGTCAGCGCAAGCAATCGCAGCCTTGATGAAATGGTCGCCTCGGGCGCTTTTCGCGAAGATCTCTATTACCGGCTCTCTCCGCTCAGCATAGCCGTACCTCCGCTGCGCGAAAGAAGCGGAGATATCCCGTTGCTGGCGGGACATTTCTTTGCGCAAGCGGTAAGAAGCCATGCAGCGCCCCCACGCCTGAGCGACGAGGCTCTGCATGCACTGGACCGCTACGAATGGCCGGGCAATATCCGCGAGCTACGTGGCGCCCTAGAGCGGCTGCTGGTTTTCACTTCGGGGGCGGAGATAGGCGCCGCCGAAGTAGAGGCACTCTTGGAAGGCCGGCGCAACGCACTGGCGGTGCAAACGGGCCAAACAGGGCATAGATTCAGACCTAGCAACGCTTCTGTGGGATATCACTCCGCGGCCACAGGTGCGGAGCCGGGCGAGGACTTAGCCCTGGCAGAAGTCGAACGCAGACACATCGTCGCGGTCTTGCGGCATTGCGACGGCCACCGCGCCGCCGCGGCACGTATACTGGGGATCTCCGAACGAACGCTGTACCGTAAACTCGGTGCACTGGGACTCGATTCTCTTTGACAAGGCCGGCGGCGTAGTCCGGGTTACATCCTTTCTAAACCCGCACGCGTCCGGGGGCGGGGCTACCGAGAAGCCATGCCCGCAGCTCGGCACGTCTCTGCGGTCTCGCCCAAGGCGACCGTCCAAGAATTTCGCGCGCGGCTTGGCCGCGGCCGCTCGAGTGCCTGCATTATTCATGAAAGCTCTGCTACGAGCCCCAATCGTCCGCAATCCCGGCCCCTGCTCGTTCATCCGCTGCGCTAGCGCGTAGACTCACGGCCCTCGACTTAGTGTCCTGCACCTCCGGTTCTCAATGCTGCGCTTGGGCCGGCCTGGCCCATCTCACGGGCGTTCGCGGCCCTTGCGACGAGCTTTCACGAGCAAGGCAGGCTAGTGTAGCCGCTTCGCCGGCGATACTACCGATACTACCGATACTACCGATACTAC
>JAJRWY010000236.1 GCA_024276575.1 Candidatus Binatota bacterium | reverse complement strand
CCAAGTTTAGTCACCACGCCTGTCATGACCACCAACGCTGGCCACTGCGATGGAAGATTCGCGTCTATGCCCTCGGTCTCAAGACCGACAGGCTGCTAGCGAAAGTAATCGGCGCTGGCCGTAGGGGCGGCGCCGAGGGCTCTGTGGTCTACGGACGGTAGGTGTCGGCCAGCGGGGTCGCCGGGAGATGCCAAATCTTGAATTTCGGTGAGAAAGTTACACATGGACTCACGACTAGAACTGACGCTGCTCGAGAATAGCAGAAGTTTTCTGGTGGAGGCGCTCAATAAAGCCCTTGAGGCGGAGACAGACGCGCGCCAGTGGAAATTCGCTATCTTCCACATGTGTCAGGCCATCGAGATATCGCTAAAGGAGCGCCTGCAGCGAGAGCATCCGGCGCTGATTTTTGAAAATGTCGACAAGGGCATGAGAACGGTAACTTCTCAACGGGCGATCAACCGTCTCGGTAAGCATTGCGGGGTCGTGATCTCTGCGGACGATGTGGGAGTCATTGAGAGTGCGACACTTTGGCGTAACCAAATCGTCCATGCCGATTGTTCGCTGAAGGTTGTTGAACTCAAGACTGCTTTTTCGGTCCTGCTTGGATTCTTGACGACCTTTCACAAGGTTGTTTTGGCGGAAAGCCTCGCAGACCATGTTCCGGAGGATTTGTGGAACGAGGCTCTTCAGGTTCAGGAATACGGGGATGAGCTGTTCAAACGAGCCTCTCGGCGGATGCGGGAGGAACGCGTTCTTCCTGAGCAGGTTATCCGGTGTCCTCGTTGTGGTCGGCATTCTTGCGTGCTCTCCGAGGACTTGCGCCACTGTTATGTCTGTGGCGCGGAAGAACTCCTTCTTGAATGTGAATCTTGCAATCAGCTCGTTCCGGAGAGTCGTATGGAGACGGCTTGGGTGGGTGTTTCGGACGATGAGGGATGGAAAACGTACATTTGCCGGCGCTGCGTTGATGCTGGTGAAGACATGTACATCCAGCAGGCGATCGATTGGGCGCGTGGGAAATGAACCACTCATGGCGTCCCGCGCGGTGGCACGGCAAACAGCTTGGTCGAGCGCGCCCTTTACTCGGAACCCGAAAGGGCGTTTCAGGCCTTTGCAAGGATACATGGTTTTTCTGGGATGATATCGTAACGCCAAGCGGTGGGTTCTCGTCTCTGGGATAACCGGGGCGGTTCAGCCTCCGCGGAGTCTGCGCCGCAGAACGGTTTTTGGGCGTTTCCAGAGGGGGTCGTGACCCACACCCGAGAGGAGATCGTTGATTGTTGGCGATCCTGGCGCGTTTAATTTTCGTGCCGGTTTCTACGGCGCACACTCCTAGCCGAAAGTCGGGACCGGGCAGAGGTGGCCCGGCCGCTCAGGCTCACGAGAGTCCGAATCTCACAGCTCTTGGACTTGACGCTCCTCGCGCAGCAGATCCAGGAGGTTCTGCTGGGTCTCAAAGCCGTAGACGGCGCAGAGCCGCTGAGCGAACGAGTTCTGCGGACAATCCTTCGCCACGAACGCTGGACCGAGCAGCGAGAGGTGTGGAATTCACCACACCCTTCTGCATGACGTAGAGACAGCGCAGAACGGCTGCCTCGCCGGATGCGGCCCCACCTACCCGGCTGGCGACTTTGCGCATCTCCATTGACGATTTTTGCAGACCAAGATGGAAGGACGACGCGTTTGGGGCCAGCCCCTCCCAGGATCCCAATCCGCACCGGAACTATTGATGGATCGTCACGTTGGAGGAAAGCTCGGGCCGGGCGGGTCGAGCTATGTGTCGGTTCCTCGGCCGTTGTGTCGAGTACTCGCGTAAGTTCCGGCCATTCTTCACCGCGATCGCCGCGAGGAGGATCCGCGGCGTGCGGACCCCACCAGTTTGTTTTAAGAATCTGTTCGACTACATCGCTAACCGCTGACGAGACCCGTGACGAGCCCGATGCACTTGACGATGCCGACGACGGCACCGGCGATCGCGCCAAGAAGCAAGACGCCTGCGACGAAAGGGTGGCTCTTGATGCGCTCGATCCAGTTTTCCCGAGTGGATGACCCCGGTTGCATCTCGATACCAGACGCCTTGTCCGGGCGCGCTATGGTCTTCTCACCTTCCCGGCGGCGGCGGACCATCTCGAGCGATAACTTTCGCTCCACTTCGCGCCGGGCCTGGTTGCTCGCCACGTCCAGTTCGTGGAGAACTCCTCGGCCGAAGCGCGCGATATCGGCACTACTCAATCCGACTCGCTTCGCTTCTTGTTCAAACACTTGATGCTCGCGCGCTGGTGGGTCAGTGAAGTGGGCACGAACGAGGTTGCGAAGCTGCTCCTCAAGTCCCGGGCTATAGACCGGGCAGGTGGCCTCAAGCGACTGAGAGATGATCGACCAGAGCGCCTCGCCCCACCGCGCAAGCGCCTCCGCGCGAACTTCGCCAATAACCTTGAGCATGTGGCCGGAGCGAAGGTTTCCAGTGGTAGCGAGGTCGTTCTTCTTTAGCTCAAGTGTCTTCGATGCCGATCTTTCTATGCGCTCGAATTCGAGTCGCATGTGCTCTTTGACCAGCTCGCTAATCTCCTGGTAGGCGTCTTCGTTCATTGGCTCCTCAATGCAACTCCAGCCGATGCAAGTTTCTGAACTGGGTCGCCGATCACGGAAGGCTTCTCTCTATGCCTTCGCTTGTCCTTGCCGCGCTGCGGGTCTACTAGGCAGCCGTTGCCCCTTCCGAAAACGCCGTCCACAGTGGGATCATCGACGTATCGCTGTGCTGAGGGAAGGCGCAGGCCGACGGGACGAGTCGTACGCCCGCTCCTCGGTCCAGATGCGGGGAACTGCGACGGATGGCTCCCGTTCATGGTAGAAAGTCACGCCGTGTGTTGTCGGGATCTTAGCCATGGGAGGCCGAGTCATCCCGAGACCGTGGGGTTCTGAGGTGGGGTGAAAGAAGGGCTGGCAATGATTGACGCACCGAAATCGTTGGGTGATCCGGGGCATCGGGCCGAGCGCTTCACTCGTCTTGATGAACCTCACGTGGCAAGGCTCACGGCATTCGTCGATCGCATCCGGCATGAACGCGGCTGTGGCGAGGCCGTTCCATACTTCGATCCGGCTGACGGCGGCGTTGATGCGGAATGTTTATTCATTTTGGAGGCGCCCGGTCCGGGAGCTGTCCGCAGCGGCTTCGTATCGCGCAACAACCCTGACGAATCAGCCAAGAACTGGCTTGAGCTGAACCGAGAAGCCGGCGTGTTGCGCAAGCGGACCGTGATTTGGAATATTGTGCCCTGGTATGTCGGCTTGGCCGGTCGGATCCGACCTGTGGACTCGACCGATATCGGGGATGGCTGGCCATACTTGCTTCGACTCCTCGAGATGCTTCCTCGGCTACGAGTTGTCGGCTTAATCGGGAGGAAGGCGCAGCGAGTAACTTCGCGGCTTGGCGAAGTCCGACCTGATCTTCAAGTGATGCAATGCCCACACCCGAGCCCCATGTTCGTCAACCGAAACCCTCAGAATCGAGAGGTCCTACTGGCGGCGCTCCGAGAGGTCGCTACCGTTCTGCGCTGAGATAGTCACCCTAAGACGCCGATGGAGAGTGCCGGCAGATATGTAGGCAAAGGATTTGTATGGTAACCAGCGGGCAGCGCATTGATCGCCCGCCGGGGCGACAGAGGTAGGGACAATATGATGCAACTCGAACGTGCGGGCATCAAATGGTGGCGGAAACCGCTCGCCATTTACGATGGCCGGCGGCTTCCCGCCGAGTTGATCGTCCTTTGTGAATCGCTTCGACCAGGCGAGTCGGGTGCTTGGCTGAACTCCACGGGAACGAAAACTGGTGTCGTCGATTTAGCGGAAACATCACCCGGCAAGTTCAAGACAGTCCGCGTTCCGCTACCCGACTTCGTGCAGGAATTGCTGCGTGTCTTCTACCAACACCCCGATGTGAAGAAGGGCGTCTTTGACCTCGTGCTCTGGCGGGCTTCGGATAAGAACGTTCGCTTCGTCGAAGTGAAGTGCCCTCATTGGGACCGACTCACGCTCGATCAGAAGCGTTTCGCCGAACTTGCTGAGAGCTAAGGCGTTGACACGAAAGTTTCCAATTGGGAATTCGCTGGTCCTCCCGTTGGCTCCTAATGAGAGAATGGAGCGGGTCAGATGAGATGTCAGCACAAAGTCAATCGCGTAAAGGCGGACCGCTCATTCTCTAGCCGCTGTACGGACGAGCGCGCTTTCGGGCGCACCCCAGAGTTGGACTCATGACCACTCTACTGGTCGGGTTTGATTCCGCGTGGACCGCCCGCAATTCCGGCGCGTTGGTGGGGGTGCTGCAACTTGACGACAGCAGGTTCTGCGAACTCGGTGCGCCCCAGACCGTAGATTATCGGCAAGCTGAAGAAGTGATTGTCGGCTGGCAAACCGAGCATGTCCCAGAAGCGACGATCATCCTACTCGACCAGCCGACCGTCGTGAAGAACAGTACGGGGCAGCGCCCGGTCGAAAATCTAGTCGCTTCTCCCGTCAGTCGTCGATACGGCGGAGTACAGCCGGCGAACACGTCGCGGGAAGAGATGTTCGGCAAGGAAGGGTCAGTGTGGCCGTTTCTCACGCGGTTCGGGGGCGCGGCTAATCCTTTCGCGCCAGTGTCTGATACGCGAGTCATAGAGACATACCCAGTCTTGACGATGATTGCGCTCGGCTGGATGCTCTCGGATGCGCGCCCAGGTGGGCGGTTACCGAAGTATAATCCGGGACGAAAGAAGACCTTCTCACACTCGGATTGGCAGCACGTCTGCCGGCTGACATCAGATGCCTTCCGTGAGCGGGGACTCATAGGGGGCGCTGGGTGGATCGATAGCGCCAGCGGGAAAGCCTCTCCGCGCAAGAACGATCAGGACGGTCTGGATGCCTGTGTGTGCCTGCTGGTGGCGCTGTATTTGGCTGAGGGGAAAGACTGCCTGATGCTTGGCGACCTGGAGACGGGTTACATCGTAGTACCAGACAGTGCGGCCCTGCGTGAGGAACTCAAAGACCGTTGCAGCGAGACTGGCCGAGGCGCGTCGGAATGGATGCGAGTGTTTCGGTTGCTGATGAGTTCACCGTGACTGCAGCCGTTTCGCGGGTTGTTCCTCAGTGGGCTGCATCGATGTCGGGCTAACCATGGAGCGCTGCTTCGTTCCGCTTGTTTGAGGCCGCGGCGAAATGCTACGTTCCCCACATCGGTGGGCTGGCCTTGGTCCAGTACGGCACCGCTTCTGAGTTCAGAGACACTTAGCATATGCCGCTCTTTGAGGGCGGCGGGATCAAGGGGGGGCGCCAGGCGTGTCGGGGCGGTGCTCGCGCGGGACGCGTGGTGCACGGAATCCTGCCCAAAGAGAGGTGTGAGGTTAGCTTAATCTGCAGCTTCCAAAGGTGGCAGTTGCTGCGTTTCTTGGAGGGGGTACTCGCGCTGAAGAAAGAAACGGAGGGTCTTCTCGACGAGATCATCGGTGGCACCAATGAGTGTGAGCGGACGGATACTTTCTCTGGACGCCGGCGGCGAGGCGCAGGTGTTCTTGACCTCGGATATGTGAAGTGACGCGTATCAACAGCAAAGAGGAGAATGCGCCCCTTCGGTTGGCCCGCTACCTAAGGGAGTACGTCGGGCTTCGCGCGACCACTGTCCGGGATGTAACGAAGTACGAAGCTGTCCTGTGGTTCGGAGACATGCCCCAGGAACCGGATTGCCGAAGCGCAGCTTGGACCGATGACTACGACGCCGACGATGCTTGGCTGGAGGTCAAGAAGCAGCGGTTCGAAGGCGTGCCGGTGCCGCCTGAATTGACACTGCCGTGGGTGGACGAAAAGGCTCTCAAGCGAGCGACACTGGAAATCCCCCCTCTTTTGACGAATATCTTCCTACCGCGTGGCGAAGCTGAGCTCGAGCCGGGAGAGACGCCGCCTCTAGTCGAACATTACCTTAAGGATCATCCAGAGGTCGAACAAGCCTACGAGCGCTACCGACCGAGCTGGGAGGCGTGGTCGATGGAGCATCGCCGGCGTGAGGCGATTCAGCGGGTCTACGCGGAGTTGTTTCGCCTGCACACGCAGGTGCGAAAGCAAGGCGAGATAATCGAGGTTGTTCTCGGCCTGGGACTGGTCGACTGGCGCGCCAAACTGAATGAGAAGGTCGTGCCGATCCGTCGGCATGCGGTCGTAGCGCGCGTTGAGTTGGAGTTCAACCCGGCCAAAGGTCTGATTCGAGTCGGAGCTCCCGGCGACGGTGCGCGGCTACGGATCGAGGACGACATGCTGGAGGCTGAACTCCGCCCTGATCGTTCGCACTATGCCGCTGTGGAAGAGCAGCTGGACGAGATCGGGGATGCCATCTGGGACAAGTCGCAGATGCACGCGGCGCTCAGGACCTGGGCGGGCGCACTTAGCGCGCACTCGCAATGGTCAGAGGGGCTTGGCGCCGGTGTAAGCAGCGGCAGCGAACCCGTGGTGAGTTTTGCGCCCGCCCTTCTCCTCCGGAAGCGAACCCAGACAGGGATGGTCCGCATCTACGACGAACTCATCAACCAGCTTTCCCGGGATTCGACGGCGGTCCCTGACGGTTGGAACGGCTTGACCGACGATGTCGGGGACCACGCAATCGAGGCCGACAGGGCCAGAGAGCAGCCTAAGGACCCGTCTGAGGTCTACTTCCCGTTGCCCGCCAATAGGGAACAGCGGAGGATCGTCGAGGCAATAGACAAACAGCGGGGCGTGCTCGTTCAAGGGCCGCCCGGCACCGGTAAGAGCCACACCATTGCCAACCTCGTCTGTCATCTGCTGGCTACTGGTAAGCGGGTGCTGATCACCGCCGAGACTGCGCGTGCTCTCCAGGTCCTCAAGGACAAGCTGCCCGGGGAGATTCAGCCGCTTTGTGTAAGCCTGCTGGGCCAGGGTGGTGACGCATTCGCGGAACTCAACACAGCGGTGCAGGGTATCACTACGCGTCAGGCTGCGTATTCTCCGGGGGCCTACGACGACCGGATCGCCGAGATCGATAGCGATCTTGACCGAGATCGCAGTGACTTGGCGGAGACCGACTCCGAGATCCGCAGCCTCCGCGAAGAAGAGACATGCCCACACTCGGTCGGTCACGGTGCGTACCACGGAACCGCGTCGGCTATCGCCGAGCGCGTCGCTCGTGAGAGCGATCGCTACGAATGGTTGCGATTGCCGCGGGATGCAGACGCTGAACCACTGCTTTCGAATGAAGAGGTTACGGCTTGGCTCAATATGCGTCGGCGCTACACGCCCGATGAGATTTCTGAATCCAGGCTGCAGATACCGTCAACCGTGGATCTGCCGGCCCCCGCGGAGTTTGCGTCTGTCGTAAGGGAAGAAGCGGAAGCATCGACCGCACTTACCCAGATCGATGCGCTGCGAGCACATGCGGCCTACGCTTCAATTTGTGCGCTTGCTCCGCGTATCCGTGAGCAGCTGAAGGGAAATCTCCAGCAGGCAGAGGAACAGCGTCTTGCTTTGGGCGGTGTCGGAGGAAGTTGGAGCCCGATTGCAGTTAACGATTGGATTACTGGACGACGCGCCCAGTGGATCACACTTCTCGAACTGACCACAGATCGGCTCGCTAGGATAGAGTCTCTGCTTGGCCGACTCGGCGACCACGTCGTTACGGTTCCGGATGAGTTGGACCCACGGAAGGTCCGGGCCGACTCGGCGGCCGCACTGTCTCACTTCAGCGATGGTGGGCGATGGAAGCGACTCGGTGTATTGACTCCCAAGCAACTCAAGGGCCGCGTCTATTTGAAGGACGAGGTGTTGGTTGACGGATTGGGCGCGGCCGACGGCCAGGCGTTACAGAGCGTCTGCGATCACCTGGACATCGAGTTCGCGCTGGCCGACGTGCAATCGGTCTGGAGCGACGTCGGGGCTGCAGTACCAGCAGGTGACCGGCGCATGCGCGTTGCGGTCTTGAAGGAGCAGGCGGCGGTCCTAGAGAGTTGCGCTGAGTATGCCGATGACTGCCATCGTTTGGCTCAACACATGGCAGCAGCAACCCCGCCGATCCCCGAGCCCGACTGGTTAGGTGGCCATGCGCAGAATTGGATCGCGTTGATCGATGCAGCATCGATCGAGGATCGTTTCGGAGAAGCGGCCCGGACAGTCGATTCGTGTAATCAAGTGCTCATTGGCCTTCGCGAACTCCACGACGCCCATCCGGTTGTACGGAATCTCCTTGATGCAGTCGATGCGCGAGACATTAACGCCTATAGCCAAGGCTACGCCCGTGTTCTTTCAATCGAGCGAACGCGGACGGATCAGCAAGAACGGCTGCGCGTGGAGACCCTTCTCGGCGATGCTGCGCCGGACCTCGTGGATCTTGTCTCTAAGACCCTTGACGATGAGACGTGGGCTGTCCGGTTCAGTGCGTGGCAAGAAGCGTGGCATTGGGCAGTTGCGGATGCGTGGCTCGATAAGCGCTCCGACTTCGAATACCAGCAGCAGCTTTGGGAGCGGCGACGTAAGATCTAGAACCAGATCGGTGGCTTGCTCGCCGACGCGGCGGCCTTGCGCGCGTGGACCCATTTCTTCGAACGATTGTCGCCGCGAGAGTCTGCGGCGCTGAAGAGTTGGCGCGAAGCGGTTCGCGCGATGGGGAAAGGAACGGGACGGTCGGCCAAGATGGCGCGTCTAAGGCGGGAGGCGCGTCAATACATGGATGCGTGCCGCGACGCGATCCCGGTGTGGATCATGCCGCGCTACCTAGTCGCTGAGATGGTAGTTCCGGCGCCGGGCCGCTACGACCTCGTGATAGTAGACGAGGCGAGCCAGCTGGGAATCGAGAGTCTCTTTCTATTCTATATTGCCAAGAAGATGGTAGTGGTCGGTGACGACCAGCAGATCAGCCCATACGGGGTTGGAGTCGCCGACGCAGCTATCGCTGGGCTTCAGCAGCACTATCTCGATGGGATACCTCACCATCACGCGCTTTCAGCGCAGAGCAGCCTGTACGGCAACGCGAAGATCCGCTTCAGCCAGAACATCGTGCTCCGCGAGCATTTCCGGTGCATGCCCGAGATCATCCAGTTTTCCAACGATCTTTGTTACGCCAGTAACGGCACACCATTGGATCCCCTAAGGGCCTACTCGGGCAATCGTCTACAGCCGCTCGTCTTGCGCCACGTGGCCGATGGATATCGAGTCGGTGGTGCCCAAAACGCCACGAATCCACCCGAGGCGGATGCGATTGTGGCCCAAGTCGTTGCTTGCATCGAGGATCCTCGTTACGCGCAGGCGACCATGGGCATCGTCAGCCTTCAAGGCGAGGCGCAGGCCAAACTGATCGAGCGAAAGCTCATGGAGGCTCTGGACCCAGCGGTCATCGAACAGAGGCGCATCATCTGCGGAGATGCCTACGCGTTCCAGGGCGACGAGCGGACGGTTATCTTTCTAAGCATGGTTGCAGCGCCGGGGGAGCGGCGAATCGGCGCCTTGACCACCGAATCCGCTCGTCAGAGGTTCAACGTGGCCGTGAGTCGGGCGCAGGACCAGCTCTGGCTCTATCACACTGCCGAACTCGACGTACTCAGCGACGCATGTATGCGCCACCGCCTGCTGAGTTACATGCTCGATCCTGCCCGCCAGACCACCGAAGAGAGCGAGCAGCGCTTCGACTCAAACTTCGAGCGTGACGTCTTTCGCTGTATCACTGAAAGAGGCTTCCATGTCCGAACTCAGGTTTGCGTTGGTGACCCCACGAACCATCGTTACCGGATCGACCTCGTCGTAGAAGGCATGCAGGGACGACTCGCGGTGGAGTGTGACGGTGACGAATGGCACGGGCCGGATCGCTACGAACACGACATGGCGAGGCAGCGCGATCTCGAGCGGGCCGGGTGGCAGTTTGCGCGAATTCGAGGCGGAGACTTCTACCGCGACCCTGCGAAAGCCCTGGAGCCGGTTTGGGCCGAGTTGGATCGCTTGGGCATCCAGCAGGGAGGGATCGACAAGACGGTAGCTGAGCCGCCGCTTCCAGCGCAATGTGAGGTGCTCGACAGTGGGGGGGAGGCTTTCCTGGAGCCTGACGCCGGTGAGCCTCCACTGGCGACTGCCGAGCCTGAACCCGCGAAACCGCGGCTTGCGGATGCCGTTGAGCCAGAGTTGGGCCAGCCCATCCCGGCGGAGCCGCTCCCCGAAGAGCCGGTCGAAGAGCCAGAAGAAGAATCATCGGCTTCGGACCCGCCACGCAGCTCACAATCCGAACTATCCCCAGAGCGGCTCCGGGCGACCGGCGAGACCGGCGCGCGAGCAGCCTACGTTGCCTTCGAAGGAAAGGCCGGTCCCGATCCGCGCCACGCTAACCCGGCGCAAGTGGCGGAAGGGCTCTGCCGGATCATTGATGTCGAGGGGCCGATGCTTGCCAAGCGGGCGTACGATATTTACTTGCGCGGCTGTGGGATTCGCCGGATGGGTGGAGAGCTCAAGCGCTCTATGAACAAAGCCCTCCAGCATGCCATCCAGAAGGACAAGATCGCGAAGGCGGACGAGTCCGGCAAGGGTGGATTGGTGTACTCGATTGTGCGGTTGACGGGTGTCCCGTGCGTTATCTTGCGTGATCGGGGTCCCCGCGATTTCGAGGAGATCCCTCCGAGCGAACTTCAGCTCGTTGCTCGGCGGTTGGCGGAGAACGGGGGCCTCGACCCCGGTTCCGACGTTCACCTCAGGGCCGTTCTCGATTTCTTCGATCTGAAACGACTCACCGTCCAGGTGGGTACGGCGCTCTTGGATACTCTGGGCCGACAGTACTCATACGTTGACGAGATCATTGGGGAAAGCGAAGGTTGAGACCCGTCTTATCAAGTCTCCCGGTAACCGGGGGCCATACATTGTGAGTGGCGGTCAACTGTCGAGCGGATCCTCTGGGTGGAAGCGCCACGTAGCGGCGAGCGCTCGGTTAGCGAGGCGTGTGGAACAGACTTACGCTGGTGCGGATCTTGGCAAGCCTATTGCGGTGGTTACCTACCTGACTCTTGTTTACGAACGGCGTCTCGCGGAGGCGATAACGAAGCTCACTCCCGGGGGAGAACTCGAATCGGCAATACTCGTACGCACCATGATGGAGGCCGTGACGAACCTCGCGTGGATGCGACTGAAGTCGCCGAACAGGCGTGCGAGACGGTTCATGTTGTTCCAACCGGTGGCTAGGATGGCGCTGCTTCGCAAGCTCCCGGCTAGCCATAGACCAGCATACCATGATGAGTGGTGGCGGCGGTGGAACCGCGCTCGCGCCGAAGTCAGCCGCCTGTT
>JAJRWY010000235.1 GCA_024276575.1 Candidatus Binatota bacterium | reverse complement strand
CGCCCGTGAGATCGGCCCAAGCGCAGCGATGAGGCCCGCAGGCGTACTAACAGTACGTCGAGGGCCGAAAAGCGAGCACGGGCCGAGATTGCGGGCGATTGAGGCTCGTAGCAGAGGTTTCATGAATAATGCGGGCTAAGCAACACGGCTGAGCGCGCGCTCCATACGCAGCGATGCGTCGTCGAGTTCGGCCTCGCTGATAACCAGCGGCGGCGCCAGGCGAACCACGCAATCGTTGTGCAGTGTCCAGCCGGTAATGAGTTTCTCGCGCCGGCATTCCGAGACGAAGCTTTCCACGGTGGCGGGAGAATCGAACTCGAGGCCGAGCAGTAGCCCTTGGCGTCGCAATTCGCACAGTTTCGAAGCAGGCAGGCGGCGTCGTAAACGCTCCGCGAAGTAGGCGCCGAGATGTTCGGCGCGCGAAGCCAAATCCCGTTCGACGATGATGTCGAGCGCCGCCAGCGCGGCAGCGCAACTCAGCGGGTGCCCTCCGAAGGTGGTTACATGGCCCAGGGGCGGGTCCTTGGCGAAATTCTCCTGCAGCTCGCGCGAAGCGATGAACGCACCTAGCGGCAGGCCGCCGCCTAGCGCCTTGGCCAGAATCAAGATGTCGGGAACCGCCTCACCGTGTTCGAACGCGAAGAGCTTACCGCAGCGGCCGAGTCCGGTAACCACCTCGTCGAAGATCAACAAGACTCCATGGCGGTCGCAACTCGCGCGCAATTGTTCGAGGAAACCGGGCAGTGGCAGAACCACGCCGGCTTCGGCTTGCACGGGCTCGACGATTACTGCCGCCACGGTGTCGTTGATTCGATCCAAGGCATCGAAGTCGTTGAAATCAAGAAATCCCACGCCCGGCAGCAGTGGTTCGAAAGGATCGCGGTAAAGCGGGTTACCACCTACCGATACCGCACCCAAGGTGTCCCCGTGAAAGGCTCCGCGAAAGGACAGAATCCCGGCGCGGCCGCTGGCCTTGCGCGCCAGTTTCAAAGCGCCCTCGACGGCTTCGGTGCCCGAGTTGGTGAAGTAGGTGGAATCGAGGCCACGGGGCAACAACTCGGACAGACGTCGTGCGAGCCTTACCTGAGTTTCTTGAACCAGCTCACCGTAGACCATCACATGAAGGTGCCGTTGCGCTTGCTCCCCTATGGCTGCGAGCACGCGGGGCTCGCCGTGGCCGAGCGCGGAGACCCCGATTCCCGCGAGCAAGTCCAGGTACTCGTTGCCATCGCTGCATCGCAAGACGCAGCCCCGTGCCGACTCGATCAGCAGGCCCATCGGGGAAGGCGAGGTCTGCGCAATGTGGCGCATGAAATCCGCGTAGAGATTGGCAGGGCTCAAAGTTCATCCTCCAGCCGCCAGGCGAGCAGCTCACCGAGGCGCGCACGGCCGTCTTGCTTCCAGTAAATCGGCGGTGCCTGCATTTTCCCGGGAGCGCAGATCAAGGTCGCCCCGCAGCGCTGAAGCGCGTTGCGGATGGCGGGATAAGCGCTGTGGTCCTCATCCATCGCTAAAGCCACCGCGGCAAGCGGTAGAGTTGCCTCCCTCAACAAGGCGGCGGTTTCCGCGCGGTCGGGTACCGCCACGATGGTTACGCAGCGCATTCCAGGGCCCGCTTCTATCGGTGCTTCGGGGTTTACATGAATGAGCCACTCGTCGTTGCGTCCGCGCAGCAGCATACGCTGCGGATCGCAGGCCACCGAGACCTCGGCGCTACCTATGAAAGCGCGGCGTCCGCGTTCGGCGTCAAAGGAGAGTTCGCTGCGCGGCCATATCTTTTCGAGCCGCTGCAGGGCCAAGTCCAAAGATTTCGCCATCCGGCGAGCGCGCGCAAAGGAGCCTTCCACCAAGATGAGATGGGGGCTCAGGCACCCCAACCCTTCATACATGACGATGTCTTCGGCAAAGGCCGCGCTCCAGCGATCGGTATCGGACTCGCGCGGCACCAGGCCCAAGCTCAGAGTACTTCCGCGAGTCACTACTTGATCGTGGCGGTTGCGGGCGGCCACGTCGGCGACCACCCTGTCACTGCCGCTCAACTCCACTCGCGACGCTTGAGAGAAGGCGAAGCGCTCCATTTCACGGTCGTTGCGATCCCAGGCGGCAGCAATCACCATCGCCCCGAGATCCTCGGAGTATTCGGACAAAGTAGCGGCAAAGGCGGCGGTCAACCAGGGTTGCCGCGCACTGTCGCGTATGACACAGATCGAGCGTGCCAGCAGGCAGCACACCAGCGGTGGGATACCGAGTCCGGGTACGTTGCCTGCCGTTGAGTACAGTACCATGGGAGGGCCGGCCAAGCGCCGCAAGCTCCCGTCCGGACGCTTGACCGCCCGGTCGAGTGCGGCCGGATTTTCGGCCTCGTTGACTACCAAAGTTGCGATGGAGCGCTTGTCCAAGGCGCCGAAAACATAGTCGAGGCCCTTATCGAGCATTGCCCGGTTCATTCGCAGGCCGGCGCTGAGTTTTCGTACGATATCCTCACGAGGGCGGTAATACGGCTTCAGCCAGGCGTCGGCGGCGGCAGCGATGATTTCGAGGATCTCTTCGGTATCCAGGCTGTCGAGCACCGATACGCGTGCTTCGGCAGCCGCCCACAGAGCCGCTTCGAGTTCCTCGGGGCTGCTTACCGCTCCGCGGCGTAGTTTGGGCGAGCCTGATGACATGCCGGGTTTGATCACTTTGCGCCTGTGAGCGTCGAGAGCAACTGCGAGCAACCTCGTGTTTCGGCCCCGGTTGCGCGGCCTTGAACGATGAAGCCGTCGCCGGCAACTATGCCCACGTCGAGCGTTTGCAGGGCGCTGATGCTCTCCCAATTGGCCAGATCGAGATGGCGCAGCAAGCCTCTGCATCCACCTTGCACCGGCTGCAAGCTACGGGGGTTTACCAGCACGCTGCGCACCCAGGCAGGTCCGATCTTGCTTCTTGCTAGCAACCCGCCACGGATTCTGCACCGCAGCGCGTCGTCGTAGAATTGCGAGAGCATCTCGGTCATCCCGTACTCGTTGACACAAAGATAAGCGGGGACATGTAGGAAGCGCCAAGCGGCTTTGAGCAAACCCTTGGCCGAGAGCACCGGCCCGCCTTTGTTGCCGCCGGTATCGACGATACGGCTATCGGCCGGCAGCCGCAGCCGCTGATCGTTTTCACGCAGCCGCGATATAAGTGCGCTCAGTGCCGAACTCAGCGCCAGTATCAACACCGGGCGAGATTCGGCGCAGCGCTGTTGCAGCCATGCGATGGCGCGGTCGAGATCGACCGCGCCACCGGCACCGAAGACGGCTTCAACTTCACGGTGGCCGAACTCCTCGCCGCACCAGGAAAACATACGCCCCAGCGATGAGTGTGGATGGGTGTTAGCACTCGGGCCGAGCAACAGCACCGCCATGGGGCCGGGCCCGTCTGCCAGGACCATGTCGCGAAAGTGCGCCATCGCGGAAAGCTTGTAGGTCGTGAGTCCCGACAGGCAGTGGCGGCTGCGATTTTCCATGCCGTGGCTGCTTCCGCTGCTCAGGAAAACGTGGGCTCGCCGGCCCTGCTCGTTCTTGTTCGGCCCCGCCGGTTCCGCTTCGCGAGCAAATGTGGCGCTTCCTCGATCTGCTTGCCGCGCTGTCCTTGCGGTGACGCCGGGCTCGTCGAAGATGTTTTGTTTGAAGGCATCCACCGGTATCGCCGGTATTTCACCCCAATGTGAAATACCGGAACGCGAGCTAGATGCCGGTGAAATCCCGCGTTTCGTACAGAACCGGCGGTATGCGGGGACGGTCTCGTACTGGTAGGCGAACACCTTCAGGGCGAGATCATTGAATCTCGCCTCCGAGCTTCCGGCGTGGTTGTGGGTGCCGGAGTTCTCTTGGATGAATTGGATTACGAGGTCACGCACCGCCGGCGGATATTAGCGACGAAGTGCTTATTGGCAAGCGCGGCGCTTCGGGTCTACTGTGGCCCGCATGGCAGACGAAGAAGAAATCTCTGAGATAGAAGAGCTATTTTACCGGGGTACCGATCTCCACGGAGAGGGCGATGACGACGAGGCCATGCGTTGTTTCGACAAATGTCTGGAACTCGACCCTTGCTACGATGATGCGATTCTTGGCAAGGCCATGATCTATCTTGGCCGGGAACAGTTCTCAGAGGCGATCGAGTTGGCCAAGCGCCTAGTCGAACTCAAGCCCGACGACATCCTCGCCTACACGAATTTGTCAGTATTTTACCAACGTGCGGGAATGATTCCCGAGGCCGAGGAAGCCGGTGCCAAAGCCCGGATGCTGGATTGGAAGCGGCAACTCGCCGAAAAAGAAGACAAAGAAGACTGAGGGGAGTCCCGGCTGCGGCTCTCGAAGCCGTCTAGTCCGGCGGGCCCTTGGCGTAGCAATCCGGGTCGTTAGGATCTTCTGCTGCCGAACATGCCATGCGGACCGGGCTGTACCCCGGCATCCCGTAGAACTCCGGCTCGTTCGGACATCCCGCTGCTAAAGAACCTCGCTTCTGTCTACTTTTACTTGCCCTTGAGCGCCTTCAGTTCTTTCTGGCAAACCTCGCGGTCGCGAGTTTCTTTAGCCAGGCGGGTACTGATGGTTTCTCTCTGATTCTCTAGCTCTACGATACGATCTTCGTGGGTTTTGGCCAGAATTCGCAACTCGGTAGCGTCACCGTACTGAGTGTAAGCTCCGAACCAACCCGCGCCTATCAGAGCGGCTGCGATCGCGATACGTCCGGCCCAGGTCCATACAGCGTCGTTTAGCTGCTCTTCGGCGGTTCTTTCGTGCTCCGACATTAATAACTCCTTATGGGTCGCCCCGACACCCCCGTTAAAACGCCGGTGGGACGCAGCAACCGATCAACACTAGCAAAGCGGCACTGTGACGTCCACGCCACTGGGCGCCTAGTGGTGTGGACGTGCTTGGCAGCGCTGCACGGTGCCGTGCAGCGGGTGGACTTGCGGACGGGGAGGCGGGGGATGACCGCAGCCTCCACCGATAGTCAACCGGCCGGCGGGTTTGCCGGGTGTTGTATGGACAAGCGCGGGCTTCGCCGGCAGTGGAGCGGCTAGCGTGCAAGCCAGCCCGCACGCTAGCCGGCGAGGGCTGCTGGATAACCTTAGTCGCAACCGCCGACACTGAAATCAAGCATGGGTTCACTGGGTACGGACGGGCAATTGCAGGCTTTGCCAGCGACGGGCCGCCGGGTCCGCACGCTTTGAGACGGGAGGTGGCCACCGGCATTCGCGGTGGCCAAACCGCTGCTGTGCCCGCAGGCTTGCGGACAGGAAGCCGGGATACTACCGTCTCGTGTATGGCGGGTTCGAGTTCGCAGAGTGAATGGGTTGTCATTCTTGGCGCGTCCAGCGGTTTCGGTGCTGCGGTTTCTCGTGAGTTGGCGGGCCGCGGATTCAACGTTTGCGGAGTGCATCTCGACCGCCGCTCGACGGTGGCGGCGGCTCAACGGGTAAAATCCGACGTTGAAGCGGCCGGTGTCCGAGCGTTGTTCTTCAATGTCAACGCCGCCGATGAGGGCAAACGCCGCCTAGTTATCGATGAACTCGCGCGGCACTGCGAAGCAGGGAAGCTGCGGCTGTTGCTTCACTCCTTGGCATTCGGATCTTTGCTTACGCTGGTCGGCGAGGATGAGAAAAGTTCGGCGAAGCCCTCGCAGATCACCATGACGATGGATGTGATGGCTCATTCCCTGGTCTACTGGAGCCGTGAACTGTTCTGGCGCCGCTTACTCGGCCAGGGCGGCCGCATCCTGGCGATGTCGTCGGCCGGGTCCACGCGTGCCATGCCTGGTTACGGCCTGGTATCGGCGGCGAAGTCGGCGCTCGAGGCCTACATCCGCCAACTGGCCCTCGAGTTGGGGCCGATGGGAATCAGCGCCAACACCGTCAGGGCGGGTATAACCGACACCCCTGCGCTGAGGAAGATCCCCGGCCATGAGACGATGATGGAGTCGGCTCTGCGCGCCAGCCCCGCCGGGCGTTTGACCACGCCCGGCGATGTTGCCTCGGCCGTGGCTCTGCTCATTGAACCCGGGGCGGCCTGGATATCGGGGAACGTGATCGGTGTGGACGGCGGCGAAGACGTGGTGGCAGGCTGAGCTTGGAGCCTTCGCAATAAACCAAAGGCTTTTTCTGCCGAAGCTCGGGTGGTGGTGGTAGAGACGCTGCCTTGTCTTTGCCCAAGTGGGGTACGCGGGGGCTGTGATATGGTCGGCCTCAGTACCCCCCGGTTTTTTGACAAGCCTTGCCACAAGGTCGCCAAATCCGGGGTGCCCCGGGGTGCACGCGCGGTTTTGGCACGGACATGAGCAAGAGTTGCCGAATGGCGTTCGTGCCGGGGTGCTGGCCTGCGCTTGCGGAGCCCTCGGCATCGTTGCGCGGATGTCGAGTCACATTCTTGCCCCCACGTTGGGTAGAAATGATGGTCTTTGCGAGAGCCGGCACCCGCATAAACCCTTGCCGGGGCGAATTCCCTTGACATACCGCCCGTGTACGGACGATAAACAACAATTCTGTGTGAGGGTTAGTCTGGCGCTAGGTAGTTTTCGACGATGCGCTAGCTTCTTGTTGAGTTGCTCTGGGGGTTCTTATGAACATTAGGTCCATCGTTCCGGTCGCTTTGCTCGCCGGTTTTGTCTGTTTGCTTTCAACGGAAGCGAATTCTCAAGAATTCCAGATCGATAAAAGCGCGCTTATCGGCAAGTCGGTACTTTACAAGGGAGAACTCGTCGGCGGGTCCGGCGCTGCTGATGCTTTACCTTCTCCTTCGGTTACGACCACGAGTTTGCCGACTACATCGGCGACGGTGACCACGACCTCGTTGGCGGGCGATTCCCTGTTCGAGCGTGCAGATGATCAACTGCTCGAGTTTCGTAGCGGTCCTTGCTTTCCCCCGGCAAGCGGCAATGCCGACAACTTGTTGTTTCCCTTGTCCGCGACTCCCGACATGGTTGACTTTTTCGGCAATGGACCGGCCGGAAACCGGCCTGCCGAGGGGGCTGATCAGTACAACGACGATGACTCGGCGCGTGTCGATCTCGGGGCACTCAGTTTTAACTTTTGCGGCTGGCCCGCGTTCCGCGTCGGCGTCAACAACAACGGTAACCTGACTCTCAATGATCCTTTCAGCCCCTTTACGCCCACGGGCTTTCCTATTCCTCTGTCCATTTCGAAACTGCCGATGCTGGCTCCGTACTGGGCCGACGTCGATACCGGCGAGACTAGTTGTGGTATGGGCACGGTCCGCCAGGGCTTCTCCAACGGCGGCAATACTGTAATTTTCACTTGGGACAACGTAGGCCGCTACTACGAGAACTCCGATCTTCTCAACACTTTCCAGGTTGCGATATCGGACGGCACCGACCCGGTCATGGGGATCGGCAACAACGTTTGCTTCAGTTATGACAGGATGCAGTGGAGTGCTGGTGATGCCTCCGGTGGCGGTATCGGCGGTGTTGGTGGAGCGCCTGCCAACGTCGGCGGCAGCTTTGGCGATGGCGTAAACTTTTTCCAGATTGGTGAGTTCGACAATGCCTCGACCGTTTATGACGGGCCCTTCGGCAACAAAGACGGTTTCGGTTTCCTCGAGGGCTTGACCACCTGCTTCAGCCTTTGCTCTTGCGACACCCTGCCTTGCGCTGACTCCAACATTCCGCCGATCCCCTTGTTCCATCCCCAACTGCCGGTGGCAAGACGGGGCTGCAAGGCGCAACTCGACACCTCGTTCAACGAGGTTCTTTCCTTGAATCTTCAGTTCATAAGTCCGGAACAGGCTCAGCAGACCACGGTCTTGCTGACCAACGATGATGGAACGGTTGCGCGTGGTTTGACCTTTGCCAACAACACGCTGATGGCGCCGGCTTTGCCTTTCAACCCCTCGATAGCGGATATCGATTGGGTTCCGACCTTGGCGGATCTCGGCACCTACAATCTAGAGCTTCTTGCCATCGACGATGCGAGCCCGACCCCGGGACAAACTGCGGTGACTTGTGAAATCACGGTCATTACCAGTTGCGGAAATGGGACCACCGAGGGCAACGAAGAGTGTGACGACGGCAACCGCGTAGACGGTGATGGCTGCACCGCGAACTGCATACAGGAAACTTGCGGCGATGGGATCATCAACAACGCCGGTTTGGAACAGTGCGATGACGGCACTGCCAACAGCGACACTATTCCTGATGCCTGTCGCAGTAATTGCCAACTGGCTTCCTGCGGCGATGGTGTGACCGATAGCAATGAGCAGTGTGACGACGCCGGCGAGTCTTCCACCTGTGACGCGAACTGCACCCTGGTCGTGTGCGGCGACGGGACGGTAAACGCCAGCGCGGGAGAGGGCTGCGACGACGGCAACTTGAACGTCAATGATGACTGTCCCGATGGCCCGAGTGGAACCTGCCAACCGGCGAGCTGCGGTGACGGCAAGGTGTGTTCAGATGTTTCCTGTACGGCGCCGGAAGACTGCGACGACGCCGGTGAGTCGGCTACCTGTAATGCGGACTGTACGGCGGCCATCTGCGGCGACGGCAAAATCAACACGAGTGCGGGCGAGGTATGCGACGACGCGGGTGAATCGGCGACATGTAACGTGGATTGCTCGCTGGCGCGCTGCGGCGACGGGATCACTAATACGACCGCTGGCGAGACTTGCGACACCTCAGGCGAGACGGCGACGTGTAATGCGGATTGTTCGGTAGCGACCTGCGGTGATGGGATCACGAATACGAGTGCTGGCGAGGCCTGCGACGACGCGGGTGAATCGGCGACATGTAATGCGGATTGTTCGCTGGCGAGCTGTGGTGATGGGATCACCAATGCGAGTGGAGGCGAGGACTGCGACGACGCCGGTGAATCGGCGACGTGTAATGCGGATTGCTCGCTGGCGAGCTGTGGTGATGGGATCACCAATGCGAGTGCAGGCGAGGACTGCGACGACGCCGGTGAATCGGCGACGTGTAATGCGGATTGCTCACTGGCGACCTGCGGCGACGGGATCACGAACACGAGTGCAGGCGAGGCCTGCGACGACGCTGGGGAGTCCTCGACGTGTAACGCGGATTGTTCGGTAGCGACGTGCGGTGACGGGATCACGAACACGAGTGCGGGCGAGGCCTGCGACGACGCCGGTGAGTCTTCGACGTGCAACGCGGATTGTTCACTGTCGAGCTGCGGCGACGGGATCACAAACACGAGTGCGGGCGAGGCCTGCGACGACGCCGGTGAGTCCTCGACGTGCAACGCGGATTGCACGGAAGCGAGCTGCGGTGACGGCAAGGTCAATGTGAGTGCGGGTGAGTTCTGCGACACTTCGGGCGAGTCTTCGACGTGTAACGCAGATTGTACGGAAGCGAGCTGCGGTGACGGCAAGGTCAATGTGAGTGCGGGCGAGTTTTGCGACACCTCGGGCGAGTCAGCGACGTGTAACGCAGATTGCACGGAAGCGAGCTGCGGCGACGGGATCACCAATACGAGTGCGGGCGAGGTCTGCGACGACGCGGGTGAATCGGCGACGTGTAATGCGGATTGCACGGAAGCGAGCTGCGGCGACGGGATCACGAATACGAGCGCGGGCGAGGCCTGCGACGATGCGGGTGAATCGGCGGCGTGTAACGCGGATTGCACGGAAGCGAGCTGCGGCGACGGGATCACGAATACGAGTGCGGGTGAGGTCTGCGATACGGCAGGACCGTCGGCGACCTGCGACGATGACTGCACGGCGCCGGTGTGCGGCGACGGCAACGTAAACCAGGCTGCGGGCGAGTCTTGCGATACCTCAGGCGAGTCAGCGACGTGT
>JAJRWY010000234.1 GCA_024276575.1 Candidatus Binatota bacterium | reverse complement strand
CGCCCGCAATCTCGGCCCGTGCTCGCTTTTCGGCCCTCGACGTACTGTAAGTACGCCTGCGGGCCTCATCGCTGCGCTTGGGCCGATCTCACGGGCGCTTGCGACTCTCGCGACGAGGTTTCACGAATAATGCGGGCTAAACGGCTACTTGACTTTATCCTCGGCCATAAGAGGCCGGTGCTGATCGCGTTGGCGGCGGTCACGGTATTTCTCGGCTATTTTGCTGCGGGTATCGAGTTCGATAACAGTATCGAATCCTATTTCTTGGAATCCGATATCCGCGACTACGACAGATTTCTAGACGAGTTCGGCAGCGACGAGATCATTGTCGTCGCGTTCGCCGCGGACGATGTCTTTACGCCCGATAATTTTGCGCTGATCGACTCTCTCAGCCGGAAGCTTGAAAAACTCGCCCACGTACGGCGGGTGATCAGTTTGACTACCGCCGAAATCGTATACGGCGAAGGAGACAACGTAAGCTTCGAGCCGCTGACTCCGCCGCTGCCACTCGATGAATCAGGGCTTGTGCCGGTACGAAATCGCGCGATGGCCGATCCCGTGGTCCCGGGAACGCTGGTCTCTCGCGATGGCCGTGCTACCGCAATTGTGGCCGAGATAGATCATCTGATCGGGGAGTTCGACTATAAGGTCGAACTCCTGGGCAAGATAAGGAAGATCCTGCAGGCCTCGGAGCAGGCAAGCGGCAGGCACTTCTTTCTTGGCGGCACTGCGGTGCTCGACGATGCTTTGTTTCGCTACACGCAGCGCGATCAGACCAAGTTTTTCCCGCTGATGATTGTCGTCATCATCGCCGTTATCTACGCGATGTTCGGCCGGTGGATCTTTGCGCTGCTACCCTTGGGTGTCGTCGTGATTTCCGCAATATGGACTTACGGTTTCATGGCCCTGGCGGGTTTCAAGATAAACGTGATATCGACGATCATCGGTCCTTTGTTGATGGCGGTCGGTGTCGCCGACTCCATGCATGTCATCGCGGACTACTCTCGTGAGGGTAGTGGGACGGTGGAAAGCGCAGTCCGCCCCGGGTTCGCGGCCGGGCCGGGTGCGCATTCATTGGACGCGCTCGAGCGCTCTTTCGTCAAAGTCGTTGCTCCCTGCACTGTGACGAGCCTTACTACCGTGTTGGGATTGCTCTCTTTACTCAGTGCAGACCTCGTTCCAATCAGGGAGTTCGGAATCGCCGGCGCGATCGGTGTTTGCGTCGCCTTGCTGCTTACCTTGCTGTTGCTTCCCATCGTACTTGCCGCAGTTCCCATAGTTTCAGCCTCCAACGATGCGTCGCAATCCTCCGACGATGCGTCGCAATCCTCCGACGATGCGCCGAGGCCGCTCGTGTCGCCGACAGCCTCTTACGACACTTCACCATCGCCGCTTGCATCGTCCCGAGCCGCGTCGGGCAGCCCGCCGTCCCCGTCTGCAACTCCCCGAGCGGTTTCGGCGGACTCGCCGCCTTGCCTGCCGCCCTCCGCGAAAGGCGGTGCTTTGTCGCACCCGTCGATGGCCGGTGGTTGGGGCGATAGGTTTATCGGCGGTGTTCTGCAAGTTCTTGGTGAGTGGAAAGCCTCGCGTGCAGGTGCGGTATTGATATTGTGTGTTATGGTCGCCTTCCCCGCGGCCTACGGTCTGTCCCGCATTCAAATCGGCACCAATAGCCTCGACTATTTCCGTGCCGGCGACATCGTTCGCACCGACACCGAATGGATCGACTCGAATGTTGGGGGAACGACGAGTCTGGAGTTTTTCATCGAGACCCCGCGTGAAGGTGCGCTCGACCAACCCGAGTTGTTGGCCAGGATCGATGAGTTCCAAAGCTACCTCTCCGGCATAGACGGTATTACCAAGGTGTTCTCCATCGTTGACACCGTCAAGACTTTGAACCGAGCTTTCAATGGCGGCGCTCCGAGTGCTTATGTGATCCCCGGGTCCTCGGCGCAGGTGGCTCAGGAACTTCTCGTGGTTGAAGGCAGTCAAGACCTTGCCGAGTTGGTATCGTCCTCGCGCGACCGTGGCAGGATCACTGCCAGGGTAGAGCTTGGCGCTTCCCGTAGTCTGGCCCATCGCATGCCTGAAATAGAAGCGGAAATGCACCGGGTGTTTGCGGGCGTAGCGGAGGTAACGCCCACTGGCATCGTCTACTTGATGCACGAGATGGAGGGGTACCTGTTGTCGAGCCAGATGCGCAGCTTCGTTATCGCTTTCGCGGTAATCAGCCTGGCGATGATATTGACGCTCCGGTCCTTGCGTTTGGGAGTGCTTGCCATGGTCCCCAACATACTCCCGGTGATTTTTACTCTGGCACTGATGCCGGCCTTGGGCATAGCGCTCGATGTCGGGACGGTCATGCTGGCGGGAGTCGCGCTGGGTTTGGTGGTGGATGACACCACCCATTTCCTCTACAGCTTCAAGCGCGAACGCAGTGCTGGTTGTGGCGTTACGCAGGCCGTCTCAATTTCGATGAACGAATGTGGCCGCCCGATCATCTTTACCTCGGCAGTGTTGGCCTTGGGATTTTCGATCCTCGTATTCGCGAGTTTCAACCCTGTCATTCATTTCGGAATGCTCTCGGGCTTGGTGATCTCTCTGGCTCTGTTCTTCGATCTGCTGGTACTGCCCTCATTGCTCGGATTGATGCGTTCGCGCCTGTAGCGTGGATTACCTGCAATGGTCGCTGGCAGGAGATCGCGACGAACTTTCACGAAGAATACAGAATAACGATGAATATGCAGGTTAACTCGAGGCCACTCATCGGGCTTACTGTATGGCGTAGGGGCGGACTTGCCGGCATGTAGCGGCTATGTAGTGGCACTTATCGGCCTTGTTCTGCACCTTGTTCCGTGCCGGTTAGTTTGCGGCTTCTGTGGTCAGCGTCCTTGACAGACCTGCGCTTGGGCGGGTACAGCTATAAGACTTTGTTTAGAAATGACCGGGCTATGCGGGTGGGTATCCCCTAGCCGGGTGGTTGTTTGTGCCGAACTCTGGAAGCTGCGGTGCGAAACTGGCCACCCTGTACTTCGCTCCAGGAACCGGTCGGAAGCGTTGGGCCGCTATTGTTCGTTTGTTCGTTCGTGAGGCTTCGTGTCAGAACCTTGATGAACGTTTGAAGAACGATAAACGATAGATGGATGCTTCCGTTTTTTGGCGTTATAACGTCGGTGCGAGTCCTGGGGATGGCTCGTTTCGGGGGAGGGAAACACCTTGAAGTTGAAAATGCGTGGAAGTGTCGTTGCTTTGGCTGGGCTGGTTGGAGCGCTTTTGTTTGGAGTGGGTGGTTGTGACGATAACGGTATCGTAGTGGTGCCGGTAACTTTGACCACCGGATCGGGATTGTTCGTCGTCGATTGCAATGCCGGCAAGGCCTATGTTCCGCTGTTGCAGTCTCCGGATCCGGTTACCGGCAATGGACGCATCGCTATCGTGGACCTCAGCGTAGACCCCAATAGTGCCGATCCCCGAGAGAGCGTCGTGGTCTTGTCCCACCAGGACAACCCCACCGGCACGGCCATAGATCTCGACAGCAACATCGTGATTGCGGTTAGCGGTTCGAGCGGACAAGGTGGTTTCGTGGATCTTCTCGACGCCACGACCGGAGCTTTGACTGCCGATTCGCCGATACCAATGCCGGCCGGAAGCGAGCCCGGTTCCACCGGACAGGTACTCTACGATCCGGTCCGCAAGGTTGCGATCATCTCAGTGGACAACAACTCCGCATGTACCGGTAGCTGCCAAGGTTTTATAACCTTCGACTTGAACAGCAGAAGCTTCGGTCCGGTGATCGATTCGAACTACTCGGAAACTTTCGCCTTCAACGCTGCCACGAATTTGATCGTGAACGCTTCAGATGATGATCACCAGGGCGAGATCGGGATCGTCGATGTTGCTGCCGGGCAGACCTGCACCTTGTTCGACAACAACATCGGCAGCGACAGTGATGGCGCCTCCGTTGATTTCAACACCGGCATTACGGTGATTAGCAACGAAGACGGAACGGCCACGGTGGTCAATCTCAACGGCTTGACCTTCCAAGGCACGGCCCCGAGCTGTACGGCCGTGGCGGCGGGGACAGATCCTAACTCCGTGTTGATCACCGGCCTACCGAGTTGGGTCTCGGGGTCGGCGGTGAATCCGGGTACTCACGAGGCGTTCTTGATCGAGGACGGTGACAACGGGATCGTGCTGCTGACGCTCCCTGCAGCGCCGGTTGCGCAGCTTACGGAGGCCATGATAACGAGCACGGTCTCGTCCATTCCCAGCGATCCCGAGGGTGGGCACTTCTCCACTCAGGGCGATCCCTACGCGGTGGCAATGGACGTTTGCAATAATCGCGGCTTTGCCATCGATTCCAGCAGCCGCTGGCTGGTCGAGATCGACTTGGCGAGCATGAAAGCCGACCCGGGCGCGATATCTACCGTGCTTCCCGTAGGCAATTGCGCTGGTACGACGACGCAATTGGCTTGCGACAACGGCAACGGTGCGAGGTTCTTCCCCTTGCCCCCCCTCAACGAGGATTGATTAGTCCTGGACGTTGACGAATCGAAAGGGCCGCATGCGCCACCCGGGCGAATGCGGCCCTTTCTCACGTGGTTCGTGAAAACTTCTCTTGTGTTCGCTTGAACCGGGATGGGGTAGGACTCGGGCCGTTCCTCCATGGCTGGGAATGGGGGATTCCTCAGGGAATCCAGCCGCAAGCCAGGGCGATCAGTCCCGGAAGGCCCAGGGCCCCATCTACCAAGATACCGTAGTAGAGCGTGTCGGCGATTGCGTCGTTGCGCGCAGACAGGGCCATCAAAGCTAGATCGGGGAGCAGCAGTGCGAGTAACCTCGAGTCGAGTTCTCCGACTATCACGCCAACGCTGATCCACCCCGCCGCAGTCGCGAGGCAACCAACGCAGACGATCTGGGAAGTGCGTGAGCCAACGAGCACGGGCAAGGTGTTGATTCCGCAACTCCGGTCGCCCTGTATGTCTCGTAAATCGCAGATGACGGCAGCGGCGAAGACCATCAGGAAGTGGTGCCCGGCGAGAGTCCAGACCGGCCCACTTAACTCGGTGCCGGCCTCTACGGCTGGTATCAACACTGAGGCTGAGGCCCATACCAGGGCTATCCATACAGCCTTGGTGGCGGGCAGCTCTTTTATCCGCCACCGTTGTGGCCCCAAGGGAACGACATAGGCCAGCGCCAGCAGGGCCAGGGTTGCTCCTAGCGCCAAGGTCTGAGGCCGGAGGTAAAACAGCAAGACAACGCTGCAAAGGGAGGCTCCAACGAACTCCGTCAGCAGCAGGGGCCTATGGGAGTCTATCCAATGCCTGCGTTCAGGCACGTTGAGCGAATCCTCAGGGGAAGCCTCTGCGAGCCGGTCGAGCAAGTAGACGAGCATGGTGGCCGAAGCTGCAAGGGCAACGATGCGCAGATTCAAGTCGAGTTCGAGTAGCGCATAGGTGCTTGCGGTCAACGATGCCGTAACCGCGGCGACGAAAAGGCAGGAGTGGACCAAGGCTTTCATGCAGTTAGCTGCTCGTAGTGCTTAGGAACCTGCGCACCGGAGTTTCCACCGCGCAGACTCCTGCCGCAGATCTTGCACGCCTGCACCGGCGAAGTCGTTGCGTGAGAGCAGGCAGGGCCGGCACTGTCATGACCTGGCCCATGACGGCGCTCAGAGTAGTCCGAAGATCGCCGAGAGACCCGCCCTCACAGTATCGCCGCCTTCGTTTAGATGGGGAAAGTCTTCGTCGGGTACTTCGCAACCCAAGAATTCGCAAAGCGGTTCCCAACCGTCTTGGACCCGGAAGGTAAGAAGGCGTTCGGCCGGGATCTCCTCCTGTACGCGCCGGTTGTGGTTTTCGAAGGCGCGTATGCAGTCTTCTTCATCAAAGGAGTCGGCCACCAGCGTGTGCACCGTTTCGACCGTGGTCAGCCATAAGTCCAGAGCCGGGTTGTCTGCCCGTGCCCGCCGGAGTTCTTCAGTGACTGCACTCAAGGTCATATAGCTGCGGTACCATGCCTGAGGCTCGCGGAGGTTGAGAATGATCTTGGCATCCGGAAACGTTTCGAATATCTCCCGGTAGAAAAAAGCCGCCGGTGCGTCGACCGTGGCTTCGAAATCGGCAAAGAGTTCATGCCAGTTCATCGGCTTGTTTTCGCAAAGAAAGTCGTGCCATGCGCGCGTGTGGTCGGGACGCATTGCAACCTCAGCCATGTGGTAGCAGGGAAATCCTAGCCGGGTTAGAGCGGCGTGGGTCGAAAGCGTCCCGGTTCGTGGAAATCCGGCTCCGATTATTCTCATACTGTCTCCGTCAAGATGTAGATATCGTTGTGCCCATTCGCCATCGAGCGCCATCGAGCGTTTCTGAGTCGATTGTGGCGAGTCCACTGAGCCGTTTCCCCGCGAGGCGCTGCCCGTGCCGTCCTTCAATCTTCTTGTGCTTCTCTTGTATGGGACGGGCTCTGTGTCAATATCTGGCATCCCCCTGCCGCTGTCGAACGACTGTGGAGGTTAAAGATGGTGCTGGTTAGAAGGCTGGTTCTTTCTGCTTCTTTATTGGTACTGGGTTTCGTAGGAGGGGCGGCCGCCCAGCCCATGTGCGGAGCTTTTGACTGCGACGGTGATGTACAGGCCACCGACGCGCTGGCGGTACTGAAGTACGCTGTCGGCGAATCAACGACTCTGTATTGCAACGGCTGTGAAGCTCTACCGACCACCACATCTACTCTTGCCGACGGCGGCCGTTATCGAGACACGGGGCTTACTATCATCGATCTGCTTACGGGCCTGGAGTGGGAGAAGAAAAACACCGCGCGCGGCGGTGGGGTGGACCTGGGCAACCTTCATGCGACCGACAATCGCTACAGTTGGTATGAAATCACCGGCAGTTGGATCGCGGCGATGAATGATGAGGCCTTTGCAGGCCACTCCGATTGGCGTGTGCCGACGCTCGACGAGCTGTTGAGTATCATTGACGACAGATGGAATAACCCGGCCATCCACCCGGTCTTTGGGCCGACCGTGCCTTCTTTTTACTGGTCTTCCAGTGAACTGACCGGGAGCGTCGTCTATGCTTGGAACGTGAACTTTGCCGACGGCTTTTCTACCGACGGAACCAAGGCCGGAGCTGTTTATGCGCGAGCGGTACGTTTTGCGGATATTCCCTGATCATGGTTGCTGGCCGGCGCTTAACCCGCATTATTCATGAAACCTCTGCTACAAGCCTCAATCGCCCGCAATCTCGGCCCGTGCTCGCTTTTCGGCCCTCGACGTACTGTTAGTACGCCTGCGGGCCTCATCGCTGCGCTTGGGCCGATCTCACGGGCGCT
>JAJRWY010000022.1 GCA_024276575.1 Candidatus Binatota bacterium | reverse complement strand
CGGCCGCATCGCGGAGGTCGGGCGCATCGCCGAGTCCCAGTGCATCGCCCGGGCCCGGCCCGCCACAGTGTCCCGGCGCGAATCGGGTGCGTCGATTTCGAAGTCCGGCGGCGACGTGATCGTCCCCTTCCACCGCCTGCCGGAGGCTTTTTGCGTGTTTCGCGAGATTCTCGACCGCAGCGGCGTCGACAACCTGATCTGGGGGCATATATCCGACGGCAACCTACATCCGAACTTCATCGTTGGCAGCGAAGCTGAGATGGAGGCTGCGAAGGCCGCACAGTTAGAAATCGGGCAAGCTGCCATCGACATGGGTGGAGCGCCGATGTCGGAGCACGGCACCGGGCGCAGTCCGCTCAAGAAAGAGCTGCTGCGCCGTCTCTACGGTGACGAGGGCATAGAGTCAATGAAAGAGGTCAAGCGTGCGCTTGACCCCGAAGGCATGTTTGCTCCCGGGGTGTTGTTCGACGATTTGTAGCCCGCTACCGGATCGCAGCGCTGATCGCGCCTTTCGTGCGTAGGCCCGTCGGCGATGGATGCGGGTTGGAGCTAAAGTGTTTTCTTTCGTTACGCGATCGCATAGAACTCGAAATCGAAGGCATTGGTGTACTCGCCAACATCATAGTTCGTGATTGAAGCGCAAACAGATCCTGAGACGGTCCGCTGGCCTGCTTTCATGGCAGAGCGCTTCGTCAATGGTCCAGAGCAGGAGGATAGCGGTGGATAAATCGCGAAAACTGATCAGCGGTGCGTGTCTCGTTACGATGGATGATGAGACCGGCATCTTGCCGCAGGCCGATATTCTGATCGAGGGAGGCCGCATCGCCGCACTGGGGCCGGGCCTGGAAGCCGCGGATGCCGAGCGTATCGATGGGGCGGATGCGATCGTGATGCCGGGTTTGATCGACACTCATCGCCACGTATGGCAGGCGGCGATGCGTGCCGTTACCGTCGATTGGTCGCTACGCGACTACGTGCGGGGTATTCGCTTTCGTGCCGCCGGGCTTTACCGTCCGCAAGACATGTACGCGAGCCAGTTGACCGGCGCCCTGGAAGCCCTGGAAGCCGGTGTTACTACGCTGGTCGACTACAGCCACAACGTCGTTACTCCGGATCACGCTCGCGAGTCGGTGCGCGGTCTCCAAGACGCGGGTATACGCGCTCTGTGGTGTTACGGTTTCAATGCGGCCCCCACCGAAGAGCCGTTTTTCTCAGACTCCGGTGAGCGAGTTGTGTTTCTCAAGGAGCTTGCAGCGGAGCAGTTCAACAGCGCCGATAGTTTGATTACGCTGGGCGTGGCTCCGGAAGAACCGGGTTTGACGACACCTGAGATTACAGCGGCCCAATTTGCTGCGGCCAGGGAGTTGGGGGCGCGGATCTCTTTGCACCTAAATTGTGTACGCGGTGCCGACTTGCCCGGCGAAGCAGCGGCCCTGGCGTCGCAAGGCTTGCTTGGCCCTGACCTGCTGCTGGTTCACATGGGTTTTAGCAGCGACGAAGAGTGGTCGATGGTGGCTGATTCCGGTTGCTCGGTGTCCTCTACCCCCGAAACCGAATTGCAGATGGGGATGGGGGTGCCCTTGCTCGGAGCCATGAGGCGTTTCGGCATAGAGCCTACGTTTGGTGCCGATATTGTGTCGAACAACTCCGGCGACATGTTTTTTCCGCTGCGGCTGGCTCTGCAAGTCGAGCGCGGCTTACTCAATGAGAAAACCTTGGCCGCCGGCGAGATGCCCGAGGGCGCTCCGATCGAAGTCGCGGAAGCTTTGCGTTGGGGCACCGTGAACGGGGCTCGTGCTTGCGGGCTCGATAGACGCATCGGCAGTCTCAGCGTAGGCAAGGATGCCGACTTGATCATGCTGCGCAGCGAGGGGGTCAATCTCGCGGCCTGGAACAGGGACGATCCGCAGGGGGCCGTGCTGTTGCAGGCCCATCCGGGCAACGTGGACTCCGTAATGGTGGCCGGCAACTTCGTGAAACGTGGCGGACGTTTGTGCGCGAACGTAACGGCGGCGCGGCGGGCGGTTGAGGACAGCCGTGAGTATATTGCTCGATGCGTGGCCGAGCGGGGCGGTTTTCGCGTAGACCCCGAGGAGATGCCCCTACCTTTCTGAACGGGCGCGATCCTGGGTGCATGCTTGCTCCGGGAGTGTTGTTCGACAACGCGCAACGCGATGCCGGCCCGCAGCGCTGATCGCGGCTTTCGTCCGTGGGCCGGCCTCTCGAAATGGCCATATACAGCCTGCGTTCTAGTTCGCCGGTAAATGCGAGAAGGTGGTCGCTTTGTCGGCGCGTGGCCTCGACGTAGCCCCGCGCTGAGTCCGCGTCTGCGCCGAGTGTATCTGCGTGTTTGCGCGCCCGAAGTCGCGTGACACGATGGTGTCGGGCTTGTATGCATTTATTTCAGGACTAGTGCGGTATGGATTGTGATGTTCTCATTGTAGGCGCCTCGGGCTTGGTCGGGCGCGAACTGTTGTCCGGGCTGGGCGGCTATCGCTTGGCTTCGGCCAAGACCAAGCCCGGCCGCGGTGAAGGCCTGCCGGTTTCGAACGAAACCGAGTTTGGCTTGGCCGAGACCTCGGCGTGTTCGGGTGATACCTTGGCGGAGCCAGCCAAGTCCCGTTCCGCCCCGGCTGCGCCGCAAGCAGCGGAGGAACCACTCGATCGTGTCCTGGGCACTGCCAACGCAAACCCGGCTGCGGGCCTGCTCCAACTCGACATTACCGATGCTGCCGCGGCCGGCGAATTGTTGGGTCGCCTACGGCCGCGATGCGTGATCCACACCGCCGCTCTCACCGACGTCAATCTTTGCGAAGTCGAGGCGGAGCGTTCTCGGGCGATCAACGTAGTGGGCACCGTAAACGTCGCCCGCGCGGCAGCGGCGGTTGGGGCCCGTTACCTGTACTTCTCCAGCGACTACGTTTTCGGCGGCGACCATGGCCCGCATCCGCCCGGCGAGGCCAAGGCCCCGATGAACGTCTACGGGGCCCACAAGGCCGAGGCCGAAGAACTGCTGGCGGACTGCGTGGAGAACTATCTGATTATTCGCGGCTGCAATCTCTACGGTTACCAAGAAGGCGGTAAGAACTTCGCGATGGCGGTGTTCGAACTCGGCCGCCAAGGCAAGAGCATGCGCGTGGCCGTCGATCAGTGGGGCAATCCGACCCTGGCCCGCGACATGGCCCGGGCGGTATCGCGCTTGATCGATTCGTCGCTGCGCGGGGCGATTCATCTTGCCGGTCCCGACCACGTCAGCCGTTACGACTGGGCTAGGCGCGCCGCTCGCGCCTTCGACTTGGACGAGGGTTTCATAACTGGATTGAGCAGCAATGAGCTGTCGGCGGTAGCGCCGCGCCCGGCTCACGGCGGTCTCGACGCCGGCGAGGCCGAGCGTGAACTCGGCATGCGCTTTGTGGGCCTAGACGAAGGCCTTGCGGTGATGCGCGCCGATCTGCAAAGAGCGGGCAAGCTGTAAGTCGCGACCGTCGCGAAAGCGCTTCCGCTATTTTTCCGCCTGCCCAGGCGCTGCGTTCAGGTAGCCTAGCGCGCGCAGTTTTTCTTCCTGAGCCTTGTCTATGGACGGCAGGCCTGGGGCCCACGAGGTCCAGGTATCTGCACCCTGCCTGAAAGCCAGGCATCTTCGGTGAACGCCGCGGTGCGATACCCCGCTTCGCCCAACAGTTCGGCAAGCAAGGGGGCCCGGGGTGCGATGAGCGGGGGCCATTGTTGAAGGTCGACTACGCTGAGTGGAAGCCTGTCGGTCAACATCGCAGCATGAGAACTCAGCGCGTTGTCGCTAATGAATTATTGTCCGATCAAGGTTGATATGCGGCTTCGGTTTCGATCGATAGGCCGCGATAGTATCATCAACGAATGCGCTCCGTAGCTGACACTTTTCGTGAAGATGACGCCCGGCACCTCGAGTCGCTGTCTCCCGCCGAGAGAGTCGAAGCCGCCCTTCGTCTGGGCCGTCGCTCGATTGCGGTCTATGCTGCGTACAACGATGTCAGCGAAGAGGAAGCCGCTCTTGTGCTACGCCGGAACAACGCCCGCGGCCGCGTTGCGAGCCGCTGCATATCGGATTGCCTGGGATGAAGCTTCTAGCTGAGGTCGCGACTACGCTCGAACGCGTGGGAATAGGCTATGCCGTGATCGGCGCTACCGCGCTTGCCGCCCATGGCGTTTCCCGTTCTACGCTGGATATCGATCTATTGCTTGGCGATTCTACCGCGCTTGACGACGAGGTCTGGCGGACGCTGCTCGCCAAGGGTATCAGCGTGGAGATCCGGCGCGGTGACGACGAGGATCCGCTGCTCGGAGTAATCCGCGTATCCACCGCAGGTGCCGACCCCGTAGACCTGCTGATCGGAAGGTCAGGGTGGCAGCGGGAACTGATCGACTCGGCGAGGAAAGTGGAGATTCAGGGTCTCAGCGTGCCCGTGGTGGATGAAACGGGGCTACTTCTTCTGAAGCTTTATGCCGGGGGGCCGCAGGATCTTTGGGACATAGGTCGGCTGCTCGAGGTATCGAAACGGGCTGAGGATCTGGTTCGGGAAGTAGACAGGCGCATCCATGCCTTACCTCCCCGTTGTCTGCGCCTGTGGCATTCCTTGCGTGACGGCATCGATCGCAGTAGCTGACCGCTGCGGCTGACGGCTGCGAAAGCGCGCGCGTTATCTGTTCTCTTGCCCAGGCGCTGTGTCCAGGTATCCCAAAGCGCGCAGTTTTTCTTCCTGAGCCTTGTCTATGGACGGCAGGCCTGGGGCTCCTGGGGCCCCAGGGACCCTGGTACCCGCGCCTTGCCACAGTGTGCGGCGGATGCGGTCACAACTACTTTGATAAATATCAAAATTGTGGAGCAGGTCGGATACCTCGCCGCCGCGGCTCTGCCATAGGTCGGTTTTTTCGTGTGGATCGGCCGTGAGGTCGAAGAGGCTGTGGCGCGGCCCCTGGGCCGTTTGAATACGGACCAAGCGCAGCGGCCAGCGTGTGATCGCCAGCGACGGTGGCATCCAGGTAGGATCCCGTCCGCTGTAAGTAAACGCTATGGGCGACCGGGCTTCGGAATACAGGGGGCGCTGGGCCGCCGGAGTTACGCGGCGCAAGTGCTCGAGCATCGAGCGGCCTTGCATTACAGCAGGCGCCTCGAGACCGAGCAGCTCGAGCAGGGTGGGGCTGAGATCAATCAATGCCATTGGCCCGTTGCGCCTCAGGCCCGCCGGTAGCAGGGAGCCGGCTTTGATCATCAGTGGAACGTGCAGGACTTCGTCGGTCACATTGGTGCCGTGGTATTGCCTACCGTGTTCTCCGAACTCTTCGCCGTGGTCGGAAGTCACCACCACCACGGTTTCTGCAGCCAAGGGCAAGCGGTCCAAGGCTGCCAAGAAGCGGGTGATCTCGGCGTCGGTGTAGGCGATTTCCCGGTCGTACTCGTCACGGTCGCGGATGGCCGCCCGGGCCTCCCGACTTCCAGAGGGATTACGTCCGCTGCCACTGCCACCCCCGCTAGCCGAGTGTCCATACTCGTCGCCGCCGCTGTCATCGCTGCTTGTCGAGCGGCCGTATCCGTCGCCGCCACCCCTGTTAGCAGAGGGGCTGCCGCCGCCTTCGTTGTCGAAGGGGCCGCCGCCGGTATGTAGGCTCTCTTTCTTCTTTGCGGCCGGTACTGTGTGCTCGGCGTGCTCGCCGTCGAGCTTGTCGACGCTCACGAAAAGGTTCTGGTACTTCGCGGGTGCGTGGTAAGGGGTATGGACCTGGTAGCTGTGGAGGAATATGAAGAACGCCTGATCACTGTGCCTTTCGATCCAATCGAGTCCGGCATCGAGCGTGCTTTTTATGAATCCGTCCGTGTCTCCGGATTCGACTCCTTTCTGTTCATGGTACAGATCGAATCCGCGCGCGAAACCCACACGGCCGGAAAGCCAAGCATCTTCGGTAAACGCTGCGGTGCGGTAGCCTGCTTCGCCCAGCAATTCGGCAAGCAAGGGGGCTTGCGGCGCAATAAGTGGGGGCCATTGATCCAGGTCGACCACGCAAGGCGGAAGCATCCCGCTAAATATCGCTGCGTGAGAACCCAGTGTGCTGGCCTGCTGAGTGTAGACTCTGTCCACGATGATGCCGTCTTCGCCAAAGACCCTAGCCAGGCCCGGCGTGGTATCGCGCTCGTAACCGTAGGCGCTCATACTGGCCGCACGCAGCGTGTCGAGTGAGATGAGAACGAGATTCGGCCTGGGCCGGCCGTGTCCAAGTGCATCGGCGACCTGTGCATCGGCGACCTGTGCAGCGGTGACCGGCGCGGTAATGACCGGCGCGGCGAAATAGGCTTCGATCTTCTCGTTGCATCGTTGCGTTTGCGCCGATTCGAGTTGCGAAACTGAAGTGCTGAATTCCAGCAACACTTCGTTCCCCGCCGCCAAGTCCAGACGCACCTCCTTCCACTGTTGCGCTGCCTTTGCGGAGGCCTGCTTCGACGCGCTTGCTACGCTTCTCCCCACTGCTTGCCGCCGGTCTTTGAAGATGAGGCGGCGGGCATCATTCCCGTCCGTGCGCCACACCGTGAACGTGACTGCGCAAGCTGCCCCGGTTTCATGGTTGCCGGTACCAGTGAGACCGGTGCCGGTGATCCCAGTAGCGGTGATCCCAGTGCCGGTATCGTCGGCTTCCGTGGTGCCGACAAGCGCGGCGTAGGCGAAGTCCATACGTGCTTTCCGTGGAATATCCAGTCGCAGCAGCGCGTGCCGGAGTTCCCGGCCCGAGCCGTCAGTGCCGGTCTGCGGGGAAGTGGAGTATTTTCTCCGGAGCACGACCCGGGTGTCGCTTCCTACTGTGGCGCGTGGAAACCAAGCGCTGCTGTGCGCCCCTGCGCTCGCGTGGACGAGCCGGGATGTGCGCAGTACCGCCACTCGCTGCTCGGAGCCGGGGTTGCAGGAACATAGCAGGGCAAGAGCCACGGCCCACAGTACAGCGCTTGCGGCTGGAGTTCCGGCTGAAACGCCAGGCGAAACACCCCGCGGGCGCAACGCAGTGTCAGGCATGGTACGTTCGGCCGCCCGAAACGCTGCCGGGCGTTGTGAGCGGCTCTTGAATGCCGCCGTGACTTCCCGGCCGGGCCGCGGAGTCGAAATATTTCTTTCAGCAGTGATGGCGTCGCTCGCTTGCGCGGCGGGGTTTCACCCTCGCCTGCGCCCTTGCCGCAAATCTCGATCTACTTGGCCGGTAGGGCAAACCGTTGATCAACGAGGTCTCACATATTCTTTCACACGCAACGCAATAGTGTCCATGCGTCCGGCACGAAAATACGGCAAGCACGATGCTAGCGGCTAGCGGCAGAGTTTTGATGGATTCGCGCTCCCCGGCAGCATTCGCGAGATTCGGCAGCGCCAAAAGACCTAGCGGCGACAGCAGTGGTAGCGCCTCGCAGTGCGATGTTCCCACGGCTTGCAGCCTTTTTCCGACTGAGCGAAACTGCCCAGCATGAACCCAAAGAGTTTCAAAGTCGTCGTTGCCGTTGCTGCCGTAGCCCTGCTGCTCGCATCGGTTACGCTTTCCGCTGCGGCGATTTCCAAGAAGAAATGGCAGAGTATGGACGACCAGTTCAAGCTCGGTTATATCGCCGGTTTCCTCGATTGCGCGCAGATGGCGCGCAACGAGAACCCCTGGGGTGCGGTCGACAGAACCTTCCCGTGGTGGCCGGAGGTCACTTCCATGCATTGGCTCGGCGCGGTGAACAGTGTCTTCCAGGGTAAGAACACCGACGCTTGGACGATCAACGATGCCCTGGCGGCCGCGGCGAATGAGTTGCGCAAGCGTTTTGGTGAACCCCCGACCCCGATGGAGCGGGTCTCGGAGCGGTTGAAAAAGTCCTTGAGCAAAGGCAAGCCGGAGGCGTCGAAAGATCCCGATCAGGTGGCTGCGGCCAAAGCGGCGGCGGCGAAGAGAGCCGCCGAGGCGGCCAAAGCAGCGGCCGCCCGTAAGGCCGCCCGCGATGCCATGAGCCCGGCCGAACGCAAGGCCGAGCGTCTGGCTGAACGCTTGGCCGAGCGCCGGGAAGCTGCGGAGAGAAAGGCGAAGGCGGCCAAGAAAGCGGCGAAGAAAGCCGAAGATGCCGAGAAACTCGTAGCAGCGGCCGCGGCGGAGGTGGCCAAGGAAAAAGCTGCTTCTACCCACTGAACGGCGGCCTTCCCCGCGGTGTATGTGTAGTGTTCCCGCTTGCGCGCGAGCTTGATCCGCAATCGGGGGTTGGGGTAGGGCGTCTATGGGATGAAGAGTCCGCGGTCTTCGTTTGCCGGCCAGTAGGTCTCAGCCTGCCGGCCAATCCACCTCAGCCTGCCTGCCTGCCTGCTGGACAACTCGTCTCAGCCTACCGGCCAACCGCTCTCAGCCTCTCAGCTTGCCGGCCAACCGGTGCCAGCCTGTCGGCCGTCAGTCTCAGGCCACCTGCCAACCCGCTGCGGGCAGGCGGCCTCAGGCGGCCGGTTCCACGCTTTGTGCTGCCTCGTGCTGTAGTTTGTAGAGTTTGGCATACAGACCGTTTGCGGCCATCAATTCCTCGTGGGTTCCCTATTCGCGCAACTCTCCGCGATGCAGTACCAAGATGCGATCGGCACTTTCTATGGTCGAGAGCCGGTGGGCGATGACCAGGGAGCTACGCCCGCTTTGCAGCTTCTTTACGGCATCCTGTATCAACTCTTCGGTGTCGTGATCGACGCTCGAGGTCGCCTCGTCGAGCACCAAGATTTCCGGTTCATGCGCGAGGGCGCGGGCAAAAGAGAGCAACTGGCGCTGTCCGGCCGAGAAATTGTTGCCGCGCTCGCGCACCGCTTCGTCGAAACCGTGATCCAGGGTCGCGATGAAACCCGAGGCGTTCACGCTGCGGGCGGCTTCTCTTACCTTGGCCATGCCGATGCTTTCGTCGCCCAGGGTGATGTTGGCGGCTACGGTATCCGAGAACAGGTAGACGTCTTGGAGCACGCACCCCATGCGCCGTCTCAATTCCGATAGTTTCCACTCGCGTACGTCGATGCCGTCGACCAGAATGCGGCCCGATTGCACGTCGTAGAAGCGCGCCAGCAATTTGGTAATCGTGGTTTTCCCGGAGCCGGTGGCGCCGACGATGGCTACATGCTGCCCTGGCTCGACGCGGAAACTCAGCTCCTTTATTACCGCTTCGCCCTCGATGTAGGAGAAACTCACGTTCTCGAACTCGATGGTTCCCGAAGCAGGAGGAGCACTGGCGGGTTTCTCGGGATCGGCAATAGCCGGTTCGAGTTCCAGCACAGAGAATACTTTTTCGCAGGCCGCTATCGCCGATTGCATGACCGCGTACTTGGTGGAGAAGTCGCGCACCGGTACGAAGAACTTGTTGATGTACTCCATGAATCCGACCAAAGTTCCCAGCCCCACCGCCGTGGCTACCGTAGACGTAGCCGATACCGGCTCGCCGAGTATCAGATGGGCGCCGTACCAGAAGATCAGCGCAATCGAGATATTGCTCACCGCTTCGACGATGGAGAACAGCGAGGCCTCGTAGATGTTCGAATAGTGGTTGGCGTCGCGGTGCGCGGCATTCAAGGCTTCGAACTCCCGCGCCGAAGCGTCTTCCTGTGCGAACAGTTGTATTACCGCCATGCCGCTGATGGCTTCTTGCAAGTACGCGTTTATCTTGGCAATCCGCTCGCGTATCAAACGGTAGTAGCGCCGGGCTTTGCGGCGGAAGAAGTCGATCAGGATAAGCATCAGCGGCAAGGTCGACAGTGCCACCAAGGCCAGCTTGGTGTGAATGGCCAGCATGATGGTGACGATGCCGGCCAGGGTGATGATATCCATCAACATAGTGATCGCACCGGCCGCGAACATTTCGTTGATGACGTCGATGTCGGTGGTCATGCGGGTGACCAAGCGGCCGACCGGGTTCTTGTCGAAGAAGGCGGACTCCATCGACATTATCTTGTCGAAAACCGCCACCCGCAGGTCGGCCAAAGATCTCTGGGCGACCAGCATGGTGATGTAGTGCTGCCAGTAGAGCAGGAAGAACTCGCCGAGCACTGCCAGGGCAAACATCAATCCCCACCAGGCCATACCCTCTGTGCTTCCCTTCATGATGTAGTCGTCGATGGTGCGCTTTACTATGTAGGGTTGGGCCAGCAGGCAGGCCGAGATCAGCGGAAGTAACAGCAGCGAGGCGGCGAACAGGACGCGGTAGGGGCGTACGAAGGCCCACATACGCCGCAGCATCTCGAGATCGCGCATGCGCGCGCCATCTTTGTTTGCCGCAGTCCCCATTACATGGCCTCCAGCTCTTCGCTGATGCGCTGGCGGCGGTACAGGGCAGCATAGATGCCGTTGTGGGCGAGCAGTTCGTCGTGGCTGCCTTGCTCGACGATACGGCCTTCATCGATGATTGCTATGCGGTCGGCGTATCTGACCGACGAGACCCGGTGCGAGATTATTATCGAAGTGCGCTCGCGCATGACTTCTTCGAGTTCGGTGAGTATGCGGCGTTCGGTGGCCGCATCTACACTGGAAAGCGAGTCGTCGAGAATCAGAATGCGTGGATCGCCGGCGATAGCGCGCGCCAGAGTGACACGCTGTTTCTGTCCTCCCGACAGGGTTACGCCGCGTTCGCCTACTGTAGTTTCCAGCACGTGCGGGAACTCGGCGAGATCGGCGTCGAGCCCGGACATTTTTACCAAGCGGGTCAATCCGTCGTCGGACACCTCGGTGATGCCGAAGCCGATGTTCTCTTCTATGGTCGATGAGAAGAGGAAGGGGTCTTGCGGAACCATTCCGATGTTGCTGCGCAGCAAGCGTAGATCCCAATCGCGCAAGTCGATGCCGTCGAGCAGGACCCGGCCCGAGGACGCGTCGAAAAGCCGCGGTATCAGATTGGCCAGCGTGCTCTTGCCCGATCCGGTGCGGCCGATGATCCCGAAGCTGCTTCCCGCCGGGATCTCTATATTGATGTCGTGGAGCAACTCGCACCGCTGCGGTTGTACGTCATAGGAGAAACATACGTTTTCGAACACGATCTCGCCGCGCACGGTGGCTGGGCGTTCGGGATTGGGCGGGCTGCGGATCTCCGGCACCGTGTCGAAGATCTCACCGAGGCGCGCCAATGCTGCTTTGCCGCGTTGATAAAGTGACACCATCCAGCCCAAGGCCATGATCGGCCAGGCCAGGATGTGCAGGTAGCCCATGAAGGCCACCAACTGGCCGAGGCTCAGTTCGCCCGAGATCACGCGCGAGCCGCCGTAGAACAACACCGACAGCGTGCCCAGGGAGGCCACCGTCCGGATTGCCGGGAAGATCTTGCCGCGCAGCTTGGCCAGCTCCATCGCGTAGCTTTTGTACTCTTCGTTGAGTTCGGCGAAGGCGCGGCTGCGCGCTCGTTCGCGAACGTAAGATTTCACCACTGGCATTCCGGCCAGGCTTTCTTGGGCAAAAGCCGACATTCCGGCCAGCTTTTCCTGTGTGGTGTAGGTAGTCTCCATCATCGCCCGTGCATAGCGTTTGACCACCAGCATGATCAGCGGGAATGGGGCTATTGCAGCCACCGTCAAGCGCGGGTCCATCAACAGCATCAAGGAGAACGCGTAAACGCAGTACAGGGGGGTGTTGAGGAAGGTCAGAACCCCCGGCCCAAGCAGCAGTCGAACCGCGCCGATGTCGTTGACTAGGCGCGACATCAAGTCGCCGGTGCGTTGGTGCTGGTAATAGCCCTGATGCAAGGTGGTTAGATGGGCGAAGAGATCGGCACGCAGATCGTATTCGATGTCGCGTCCGGTGTTGAAGATCAGGGCACGCGAGAAGGTTCGGACTACCGCTTGCAGCAAGGCCAGCACGATTATGAGGCCGGCGTAGTAGCCGACATCCGAGAGTCTTTGCGCGGCTGTGGCGTCGGCGGTCACTGCATCTACCGCGTGCCGGGTGAGCGCGGGAATGGCCATGACCATCGACGCGGTTAGAAACAGGCACAGGCCGCCGAGTAAGTAGCGATTGCGGTATGCGCGTATGTATTTCCAGAGTCTATTCACTGAGTATGCGATCCCACGGGGGCTGATGCGGGTTATATCCGAGCCTTCGGGCGCTGGAAACGGCGATACTTGGCG
>JAJRWY010000233.1 GCA_024276575.1 Candidatus Binatota bacterium | reverse complement strand
GGCGTACTTGCTTGCCCGATGTCTGTGTCATCCACAGACGCTCGCAAGCCCGCAACGCCACTGCCACCAACGCGGACGACTGCGGCTAGGTGGCTCTCTTTACCGCCGCTGGGTGGATCTCGATCTGACCGGCGCTAAAGATTATGGAGTGCTCAACATAGTACGCGGGTTTCGATCCCCATCGACACTTGGACCTCCCAGTAGCACGGGGTTGCGTTTTGGGTCAGAGACTTAGCCTCAAAACCAAGTCCATGAAGTTCACTGGACCACTTGACATACCAGACATTTGTCTGGTATCCATCCAATCCGGCCACACAAGAACAACGAGCGGCTACAGGGTTTCGCTACAGGGCTTTCGCAACAGAGATTTTGCGACAGGGCTTTCGCGACAGGGCTTTTAATGGGACGTACACCCGCGGGACAAACCCGCCGAAAAATCTACACCTTCGTGCGTGACAGGATTATCCGCGGGCGCCCGCCCACGGTCCGTGAGGTACAGGAAGCTTTCGGTTTTCGTGCCGTGCAGTCGGCCCGCGAACACTTGGAAGCTCTGGTCTCAGAAGGACTGCTCAGCAAAGAGCCCGGACGAGCGCGTGGCTTCGGACTTCCCGACGCTTCAGGCTATGGACCGCCGGCACGGCTGGTGCCCCTGCTGGGGCGCGTTCAAGCCGGACAGTTAACCACCGCATTGGAAGAACCCGACGGCTATTTGGCCACGCAGTCACGCCTGCCGGAACAAGAGCTGTTCGCCTTACGAGTGCGAGGGCGCAGCATGAGCGGTGCCGGCATACTGCCCGGAGATATCGTGATCGTGCGCCGCCAAGCAACGGCCGCTTCCGGAGACACAGTAGTCGCCATGGTCGGCGACGAGGCTACGGTCAAGACGCTCAAGATCAAGAAGAAGCGGATCGAGCTTCATCCGCAAAACCCGGATTTCGCAGTCATTGTAGTCGCCGACAGCGAGATAAATATCCTCGGCAAGGTCGTCGAAGTGCGCCGCTACCTCGAAGATCCAAAGACCGGATGAGTACGAAGGGGCGGCGCACTCGACGGCACACGGTGCGGCACACGGCACGACACACCGCACGGTACACAGGACAGCACACTCGACGACACACCGCGCGGCACGCTACACGGCACACTAGAGAGCAACGCCGCTCGCAATACAGCGAGGGAGCAAGACCGGCGGCGGGGTAGAAAGATGCGGTATGGGAAGACAGTGGGATAGGGAGACCGTGACCTCTTTAATTCAATCAGCAACAACGATCGCTCCAGCCTCGCCCTGCGACATAGAGCCGGCGCACTGGAGCCTGGCCGAGCTTTCCGGACGTTTGATCGAAATGCACTACCGCGAAAACTCGGCCTGCCTCAGTTTTGCTGCCGGGCTATTGCTTCAAGCGCAACTCTCAGGAGAACCGGCGGCCTGGGTTACTTCACGCAACAGTAATTTCTTCCCGCCCGATCTGGCCGCCGCAGGTATCGACTTGCAGGCTTTACCGTTGATCCGCACACCAAGTGCCAAGGTGGCGCTACGCGTCAGCGACAAACTCCTGCGCTCGGGTGCCTTCGGATTGTTATTCGTCGATATAGGCGGCAGACAAAATGCCAGGCAATATTTCTCTCACGGTATCGATCGTGGTGCCGATCGCAATGCCGATCAGAGTGTTGAACGAAGTGCCGAAGCAGGACGAAATGCCGTACAACATGCCGCACGAGACGCTGGGCCAGGAAGCGGAGTAGATATATACAGAGTTGGCGGCCGGGACGCTTACCGTGCCGGGAATGCCGTCCTTCCCCTCCCCTTGCAAAGCCGCATACTCGGTCTTGCACAGAAACATCACAGCGCCGTGGTTTTCATCACTGAAAAACCTACCGAGGCAGCTTCTTTGAGTCCGTTGGTGTCCTTACGTATCGACACGCAAAGAGGATCTAATGCGTCCGGGCTTTTCGACTGCACCCTCAGTGCGGTCAAAGACAAGCGCCGGGGGCCGGGTTGGATCCACAAAGAGAGCTTACATGGACCGCCCGGCTTGCGTTAACGTCTTCGCACTGCCGCTTCAGATCCTGTTAAGCAAGCGGCCGCAATGGAAAGACCTTCCTGCCGCGGTCGTAGACAAGGACTAGCCCACAGGACAACTGCTGTGGGTAAACGAAAAGGCCCGGCGGGCGAAGCTGAGCCCCGGCCTTCGTTACGCTGCGGCGTTGTCGATAAACCGTAATTTACGCGCGGCTGAAGTCTGCGCGCAAGACATCGACGAATGCGTACGAGATCTCGCCCGCCGCATGGCTGCTTTCTCTCCCCGCATAGAAGGATCGAGGGACAAACCCGGTGTTTTTTGGCTCGACGCTTCCGGCCTTTCGCGTCTTTACCCGGACCTCTATCGCTGGGGGCAAGGATTGCAGGCCTCCATGAGTGGTTTCCGGGCGGCCATCGTAGCCGGGTTCAGCCCTTTTGCTGTCTACGCAGTCGCCCGCGCGGCTGAAAACGTATCGCAACACGGAGCGATCATCGTATTCGAGCAAAAGAGTGCTGAAGCACGCGCCTTGCGAAGAGTTCCTCTCGACAAGCTCGATCTCGAGGCCCCACTGCAAAGCACTCTTTCGTCCCTGGGCATACAGCAGCTCGGCGATTTCATGGACATGCCACCCGGGGCCTTGTGGAAGCGCTTCGGAGATGAGGCCTGGGACTTGTATCAACGAGCACACGGCCGTGCTTGGGAAAAAAAGTTTCTGTACCAAGAAGACGATTCCCCAAAAGAACGCATCATCCTCGATCAAGCAGCGACAACGGCGCACAGATTGTTGTTCAGCGTCAAGAGCATGATTTCCTCGATGCTGGAGACTGTGGCCGCACGCGGCAAAGCCGTAGATACCTTGTCGCTTACCCTGATTCTCGACCATGCTCCATGTGGAGCTACATCCTCAATTGCCGCCGGAGTTGTCGCCGGAGTTGGTGCCGGAGTTGGCGCGGGAGTTGGTGCCGGAGTTGCAGACAAAGCTACATCCAAAGCTAGATCCGATGTTGCCTCCGCAGATACCGCCACTGCCTCCGCCGCAGCTACCGGCACTGCCACCACCTGTGCCACAGCCGGCGTCGCAAACAGAGCCACAGCCAGAGTTGCAGACAAAGCTACGGTCGCTACTACTAACAAAGACACCACCGGAACTACCGCCACGGCCTCAGGCAAAGACACCGCCGCAGCTACCGCCGTAGCCTCAGGCAAAGACACCGCCGCAGCTACCGCCGTAGCCTCAGGCAAAGACACCGCCGCAGCTACCGCCGTAGCCTCAGGCAAAGACACCGCCGCAGCTACCGCCGTAGCCTCAGACAAAGCCACCACCGCAGCTACCGGCACGGCCACCACCGGAACAACAAACGAAACTACTAGCGAGACAGCAAAGCGTGGTAGGACACATCGCCGGAGCATCCCGGTCACTATAAAGACCGCGGCGCCGACCTTGGATGAAGCCTTGATTCTCGACCTGCTGCGCTTGCGCTTGGAAACTCTGGCACTCGGCAACGGCATAATCGAGATCGAAGTGAGCCTGCTATGTGTCGAGGCCGGCAACGACCAACTAAGGCTCTTTTCTTCCAGACCCAAGCGCGACCTCGATGCCGCCAACCGCGCATTGGCACGCCTGCGCGCCGAACTCGGCGACACTTGCGTATTGCATGCCGTATTGAACGACGCCCACTTGCCCGAGGCCTCTTTTAGTTGGGCGCTACTCGACAGCCTCGGCCCGGCCCGGCCTCGGGACGTAAAGCAACGCCCTTTGATCCGGCGCATACTGGCTCGCAACCTTCCTATTCCCGCACCCCTACGAGACATGCGTGAACACGACGGAGTATGGAGCGGCAACCGCGCATGCAAGGGGCGGATCGAGCAACTGACCGGCCCCTTCCTGATTTCCGGTGGCTGGTGGATCAAGGAAGTGCAGCGCGAATATCACTTCGCCGGCAGCAACCGCGGAGAGATCCTATGGATCTATTATGACGCGATAAGACGGCGCTGGTTCGTGCAGGGCCGCATCGAGTAGGCACGCGGGACTCCGGATGGTGTTCGACGGCTACTCGGCGCTGTGGTGCAAAAGCAACTTCTCTTTTCTCGAAGGGGCCAGCCATCCCGGCGAACTCGTCCACAGCGCCGCATCCTTGGGCCTTCGCACTCTTGCGATATGCGATAAAGACGGAGTCTACGGCGTCGTTCGCGCTCATCTAGCGGCGCAAGAACACGGCATCCATCTCATCGCCGGTTCACAGATGAGCGTCGAAGACGCCTCGCAAATAGTGCTGCTCGCAACCGACCGTGAAGGTTACCGCAGCTTGTGCCGTTTGATCAGCAAAGGACGGCTACGCTCCGGCAAAGGACGCTGCAGCGTGAGCTGGCGCGAAATCTGCGAACACCAACGCGGAATGTTGGCGCTTTGGGGAGGCTCACACAGCCTGCTGTCGGCAGTCGCACAGCCGGACTTGATAGCCCGTGAGCTGCGCGAGGCCTTCGGCGACCGTCTCTACGCCATGGTCGCACGCCATCGCCGCGCCGAGGAAAGAAGCGAAGAATCACGTTTACGCGAGCGTGCGAGCCGCTACCGGCTGCCGACCGTTGCAGCAAACGAGGTGCTTTACCACAGCGTATCGCGGCGTCCCTTGCACGACGTAATGGCCTGCATACGCTCGGCAACCACGCTTTCACGCGCGGGCTGCTTGATTCGCCCCAACACCGAACACGCAATCAAGAGCCCCCGCGCCTTCGCCCGGCTTTTTGACGACGACGAAGCCTCCGTCAAGAGAAGCAATGAAATTGCCGAACGCTGCAACTTCAGTCTCGACGAGCTTCGTTACCGCTACCCTTCCGAGACTTTTGCGGACGGATCGACTTCCGCACAGCGCCTTCGCGAGCTGACTTTCAAAGGCGCGGCCGGACGTTATGGCGGCACGATCCCTGCCGGCGTCGTCGCACAACTCGAAAAAGAACTGCGCCTGATCGACGAACTCGATTACTGCGGCTACTTCCTCAGCATGTGGGAGATCGTCGAGTTCTGCCGCCGCCGGCGTATTCTGTGCCAAGGCCGCGGCTCGGCCGCGAATTCCGCCGTGTGCTATTGCCTCGGTATCACCGCGGTTGATCCGGTGAGAATGAATCTGTTGTTCGAGCGTTTTTTATCGAAAGAACGCGACGAGCCCCCCGACATCGATCTGGACATAATGCACGAGCGCCGCGAAGAGGTGATTCAATACGTCTACCGGCGCTACACACGCGAGCACGCGGCCATGGTGGCCAACGTCATCCGCTACCGTGCGAAATCGGCCGTGCGCGAAGTAGGCAAAGCTTTGGGCATTGCCGGAACCTCGCTCGACCGCCTGGCCAGGATGCAGCCGCACTACGGTGAAGTCGAGGAGGACACCCTACGCGACGCCGGACTCGACCCCACGCTCGCGATAAACGCAAAGTTGCTCGAGCTGTCCAATCAAATACTGAGCTTCCCGCGCCATCTATCCATTCATCCGGGCGGTTTCTTACTCGGGCACGATCCGGTTTGCGACATCGTCCCGGTGGAAAACGCTTCAATGCCTGATCGCACCGTCATCCAGTGGGACAAGAACGACATCGAAACCCTGGGACTGTTCAAAGTAGACTTGCTCGGTCTCGGCGCGCTCACGCAGCTCGATCTCTGTTTCGATTTATTAAGGCGCCATCGCGGCATCGAGTTGTCGATGGCGACTATCCCGGCGGAAGACCCCGAGACTTTCGCCATGGCCCGGCGGGCCGATACCGTTGGAGTATTCCAGATAGAGAGCCGGGCGCAGATGGCCATGCTACCGCGCTTGCGTCCCAAGAGCTTCTACGACCTGGTCATACAAATCAGCATCGTAAGGCCGGGGCCGATCTCGGGCGGCATGGTCCATCCATACCTGCGGCGGCGCAATAATGAAGAAGCCGTCGTCTACCCTCACGAGAGCCTGGTTCCCGTGCTCGAAAAAACCCTGGGCGTGCCGCTTTTTCAGGAGCAAGTCATGAAACTGGCGATGGTGGCCGCCGACTATTCGCCAGGTGAGGCGGACCAGTTACGCCGCGACATGGCGGCCTGGCGTCATCGCGGCTGCATCGAACGCCATCGTGAGCGCCTGGTCTCGCGCATGAAAGCCAAAGGCATAAGCGAAGACTTTGCATTGAGGGTATTCGAACAGATCCGCGGTTTCGGCGAGTACGGCTTTCCTGAAAGCCACGCCGCAAGCTTCGCCTTGATAGCCTACACCGCCGCCTGGCTGCGCTGCCATTATCCCCTGGAGTTCACTTGCGCGCTGCTCAACGCCCAGCCCATGGGTTTTTATTCGATCTCGACCATCGTCGACGATGCCAAACGCCATGGCGTCAAGGTGGCGCCGGTGGACGTACAGGCCAGCGGCTGGGACTGCAGCCTGGAACTCAGCACCGACGATTTCTCTTTGAGAATGGGGCTGCGGTATGTGAAAGGCCTGAGCAAGCAAGACGGGCTCCGGCTCAAAGACGCGCGCGACAGCAGCGGAGCTTTTCGCGACATCACAGACCTAGCCGAACGTAGCCGGCTCGGCGAAAAGGCGCTCAAAGCCTTGGCCCGTGCCGGAGCACTGGAGAGTATCGCAAGAACCCCCGGCGCGGAAAAAGCACCGCAGGCCCGAGCACCTGAGCACTTTGGAGCCACGGCAACCACAGTAGCCACAGTAGCCACAGCAGCCACGATAGCCACCGCAGCTACGATAGGCACAGCAGCCACGATAGGCACAGAAGAATATCGACCAATTCACGCACTGGAACGCCGAGACGACGACGGCAACACCGCAACGCAATCGCGTCTCGCTGCCGACCAAAGCCCCGGGCGATCCTACCGGCGCGACTCCTTGTGGGAAGCCTTGGGCGCGGCGCGCGCTAAACCTACGTCGCTGCCCCTGCAAGTGTGTGAGCGCAGTCCCGGCTTCAAGAAGTTGAGTCCATTCGAATCGATCGCCTGGGATTACGCCGGTAGCGGCCACAGCAGCTACGGTTATCCCTTGGAGCCTCTGCGCGATGAGTTTAAGCGGCGCGGCTGGCCCGACTCGCGCACGGTGGCGAAGATGGCCGACGGCACGCGCACGGATTATGCCGGCATCGTCATCTGCCGCCAGCGGCCGAGCACCGCCAACGGTATCGTTTTCATGACCCTGGAAGACGAATACGGGTTCGTAAACATCGTGATCTGGCCCAAGGTATTCGAACGTTTCGCGCCGATCGCCAAAACCGCCTCCCTGCTCGGCGTCAGCGGCCGCATACAGTCGCAAGACTCGGTAGTACACCTAGTCGCCGAAACCCTGTGGGAACCGCGGCTCACACAGAGCCCCGCAAAAAGAAAAAGCAGGAACTTCCATTAATCAGCCGCATTATTAATGAACGCTCTGCGGCCGGCGACGAGCGGCGCACTGCTGTCAACGGGGATCAGCACCCGCGTACTATGTTGAGCACTCCATAATACGCGCTTTTGCTTCACCGCTAACAACCGGCACTGCGAGCGGTAAGCTGCCGGCGGTGAACGCCCGGCACCGGTCCTACGTTTGACCGGACTCTGTGCCGCAAATAGCGTTCGATTCATTCGGATGCGGGACCACGACGCGGGACCACAAGGAGAAACTTACGATGGAACTCGAAGCAAAGGCGGCTATCGTCACCGGCGCTAGCAGCGGCGTAGGCAAAGCGACAGCCCTGGCGCTGGCTAAAGGCGGTTGCTCGGTACTGGTCAACTATTCGAAATCCCGGCAAGCGGCCGAAGCGGTCGCCGAAGAGGCTCGCACCCACGGCGTCAAAGCATTGGCCTTTTGCGCCGATGTTGCCGATGACGGGCCATGCCGGGCCATGGTCGACGCCGCTCTCGGTGAATTCGGCGGTCTCGACATCCTGATCAACAACGCAGGCACCACCGCGTTCGTCGCGCATCAAGACCTCGAAGCCATGAAAACCGAAGATTGGGACCGTATCATGGCGGTCAATCTGCGCGGCCCCTTCCAATGCGCCAGAGCGGCAGCAGCGGCAATGAAGGAGCGCGGAAGCGGCGAAATCGTCAACACTTCGAGTATTGCCGGCATCGTCGGCGTCGGTAGCTCCATTGCCTACTGTGCATCAAAGGCTGCGCTCAACAATCTGACCATCACCTTGGCCCGCGCCTTGGGCCCGGAGATCCGGGTGAACGCCGTAGCCCCCGGCTTCATCGAGGGATCATGGTTGGAACAGGGCATGGGCGAGGCTTACGAAACCATGAAGTCCTTCGCCACCATGCGTTCGGTGCTCAACTCGGTATGTAAACCCGAAGACATCGCGCAAGCCATCCTCTCGCTGATCTGCGGATCGGATCTCGTGACCGGGCAATGCCTGCTATGCGACGCGGGACTGACCATCGGCACCGGGTGAGCATGTTGAACACTCGCGGGTTAAGACCCCGTGGGACAAGAAGGCGACTCCACGAGAGTCGTGCGTGCGAGCGGTTTGATAATCAGCCTGCTTCGGCGTGATGTCGATCCATGGTCGCTGGCCGGGAATCACATGGCGCCCGGGTTAAACGGCACCTGTTTGACTTCTCTGTCATGTTCCAATCCTCAGCCGGCCTCTCGGCGGTGTCTCAACAGCCGACAGGAACGTCTGCGGCGTCGATGCTGCGTGTTGCGATGTGGGTGTTGTATCCGAGGTATCCGTAATGGAATTCAAGTAATCCGCGGAGCCTTCCGCTGCACCGGCCACGGCCGGCATTGCTGGGCTGGCCGCGTAGCAACCGAGTCAAAACAGATCTCCGGCGCCGAGGCGCGCAACAAACTCGAGCGCCGGAAGAATCAAGATCCCGTCGCTAGTGCGGCGGGATTGCGGTTCGAGGCATACCAGTAGTTCTTGGCCCACATTGGGATGATCTTCTCTGAGACTACGGAGACCTTTGAGCTGGTCACTGGTGACCTTGCGTGTAGCCTTGGCTTCGATCGCGACCTGCATGTCGTTGACCACGAAGTCCACCTCAATGCCGCTGGCCAGGCGCCAGTAGGAGAGCGTTGCGAACGCTGCGGAGTAAATGTTGTATGCGCTCAGTTCGTGGAACACCCAGTTCTCGAACGCCTTGCCATAGAGTTCCGATCCAGGTTGCAAAGCGCCACGTCGCGCAAGGTGATTTACGATCCCTACATCCGCAAAGTAAAACTTGGGCGCGCCTATCACCTTCCTCTTGGGACGCTTCCGGTAGGCCGGTAACCAGCGTCCAAGTAGAGTGTCTTCCAATATCTGGAAATAGGCCCTGATCGTGTGACTGGAAACTCCGCACTCGCGTGCGATGGTCGAGGAGTTGACCAACTCGGAGTCGGAGAGCGCCGCGACGTTGAGGAACTCCGAAAACACCGGCAGGTTGCGTACCAAACCCTCCGCAGCAACCTCTTCCTTCAGGTAGTCGGCAACATAACCGTTCCACAGGCGCCGCGGTCGATTCGAAACGTACATTCGCGGCAAGTACCCGTGGTTCAACAAGCGCACGAGATCAACCCCGTCACCGATCTCACTCGCAATGAGACCGTGCAGTTCGTAGCGAACGGCACGCCCACCGAGAAGATTCGCATGCCCGCGCTTAACCTTGCGCAAACTCGACCCGCACAGGGCAAAGTGAACGCCCTCGTTCTCATGGAGCCAATGGGCTTCATCGAGTAACTGCGGTACCTTCTGAACCTCGTCGATAACCACCTGCCGAACCGGGCCGATGGTCGCAAGCTCTTGCCGGAGCCGCTCCGGCCGTTCCATATAGCGACGAAACTGTTCAGCTTTAAGGAGATCCACCCAGAACGCCTCCGGGTAAGCAGCCCTCAGCAGCGTCGTTTTTCCGGTCTGCCGAGGCCCCCACAGAAAGAAAGTCTCGGTCCCATGAGGCGGTAGGCTTAAATATCTCTTGAACATGTACTTCAATCTATCATGATATTTTGAAGCAGTAAGGAGCGTGGTCAGGAACGAGCCGCGCCCAGTGGACACATAGATGCAGCAACTTATCCTTTATGATAAGTTGCTGCTGTGACTTTCGAGCAGCTCATCGATCTCGTGGGCGACGAGCCCGTCTTCAGCTCGTCCTTGCTACGATCCGGATCGGTCTCGGACGCACAGGTTCGCCTGCAATTGGTGCGCTGGACCAAGACCGGCCGGATCAAGCGCTTGAGGCGCGGGCTGTACACGCTCGCTCCGCCTTACCGCAAGGTCGAGCCCCATCCTTTTCTTGTCGCGAACCGGCTGCGGCCGGCTTCCTATGTAAGCCTTCAGTCCGCTCTGGCCTACCACGGAGTCATCCCCGAGGCCGTCCCGGTAACCATGAGCGTGACCACGGCTAGGAGCGAGCGCCTGGACACTCCGCTCGGCAGTTTCGGCTTCAGGCAAGTCCGCCGCGCATACTTCTTCGGCTACCGGCAGGTGGAACTCGAGCAAGGCCAACACGCCTTCGTCGCCCGGCCGGAAAAAGCGTTGCTCGATCTCATCTACCTTACGCCGCAGGGTGACGACGAGTCCCACCTGCGAGAGTTGCGCCTTCAAAATGTCGAGATGATCGACACCGGAGCGCTCCAAGATCTCGCCCGAGGCTTCGCCGGAACCAAGATCGAGCGCGCCGCCCAAAGCCTTGCTTCACTGTTAACAGAGGAAGCCTACGAGGAGCTATGAAAGATCAGATGCAAAGCCTCACCGCCGACACCGGCGAGCAAATGACCAAGACCGAAGCGAACTCGAAATGAAAGACCACCTGCAACGCCTCATCACCGCCGCCCCGGGCGCGCTACCCAAGATCAACGTCATCCGTGAATACCTGCAGGCACGTACACTTCAAGGACTGCAAGACGACGGAGTCTTCACGCGCTGGGCCTTTCTCGGCGGTACCGCCCTCCGTTTTCTGTATTCGATCCCACGTTACTCCGAGGACCTCGACTTCTCCGTGTTGGATCCGTCGCGCGAGCCGGGCTTCAGGCCGGCGCTTCTTCGTGTGCGAAAAATGTTCGAGGCCGAGGGTTACGACGTCACGGTGAAGACTAAGGCGGACAAGACGGTCGCCTCGGCCTTCGTCCGCTTCCCAGGTCTGCTCCACGAACTTGGAGTTTCGCCGCATGCCTCGCAGGTTATCTCGATCAAGATCGAAGTCGACACCAAGCCACCGGCAGGAGCAGAGAGCGAATCCACCCTCGTTCGCCGACATGTGCTCGTCAACCTGCACCACTACAACCGGCCGTCGTTACTCGCGGGCAAGCTCCATGCAGTCTTGAGCCGGCGCTGGACCAAGGGCCGCGATCTCTACGACGTCGTGTGGTACCTGGCCGACCGCAACTGGCCGGAACCCAATCTAGCCCTGCTCAACTCGGCACTGTCCCAAACAGGCTGGCAGGGACACGCAGTAACAGCAGATAGTTGGCGTGACGTCTTAGGAGAGAAACTGGCTGCCATCGATTGGGAGAAAGCGCGGGCCGACGTCTTTCCATTTCTGGAAAGACCAGGCGACATCGATCTGATGACGATGGACAACGTAACGGGCTTGCTCGAACAAACGAGCGGCCAAGCACGCCGCGGCGCTGCGACGTGAACGCAGACCGAACAGTAAGCGCTGTCGACGCACTCGGCATTCTCATATGGGCCGTCGGAGGTGACGCCAAGCTGCGCTGCGACCGATCCTTGGCCGACGAGTCCTGAACGGGGCACGTCCTGTACGCAGCCGCGGTCGAGCGAGCGCGCCGAAGAGCGTGATTCCAATCACGTCGTGAACACGGCACGTCCTGCACACAGCCGCGGTCGCTTGGTGGGACCGCCACTCAGCGTTACGGTGCTATCGCATTGGCGATAATCGCGACAAAACAGTCAGGCTTCCGGCGGCAACGACGGTCATCCTATCCATGCAGGCGCGATTGAGCGCCACCGGATTTCATTGTGGAAAAGCTCCAGAGCGAACACCCATAACCAATCATTTTCGATTAGTTATAGACCAATTTTATGTATAGTGATAATATTTGATCTTTATTGTCCTAAACTGAATTCTCATGGTCGAATCGTTGCTGCAGCTTCACAGCCCCGCCGATATTACGCGCCTGCTTGCCGCGCGGGTACGCAGCGCGCGGCTGCGCCACGGTTGGAAACAGAGCACGCTGGCCGAACGGTCGGGGGTTTCCCTGCCGACCGTTCGCCGCTATGAGCGTAGCGGCCGCACCTCCGTCGAGAACCTCCTCAAGCTCTGCCATGCACTCGGCCATGTCGATGAATTCGCGAAACTACTCGAGCCGCCGGCAGCATCCTCGATGGCCGAACTAGAAGCCCGCGCCGCCGGCCACAAGCCCGAACGCCGGCGGGGTGTGCGATGAAAAGACTGATCGTCAAACTCAAGCGCTCGCCCGATGAGTTCTTGACGGTCGGTACCATCGCCGACGACGATAAACGGTCCTTCTTCGAATACGACCCCGCATTTATCGATACCGGCCTCCAACTTTCGCCACTTAAACTGCCACTCGGTCCCGGACTGAGAACACACGAGGATCTCTCGTTCGGCCCGCTCCCCGGACTTTTCGCTGATTCGCTTCCCGACGGCTGGGGCCTGCTGTTGATAGATCGAGTCTTCCGCCAAGAGGGCTTCGACCCGGCGACACTCTCGCCCATCGATCGCCTGGCCTGGTTGGGCACGGCCACGATGGGCGCACTGACCTATCATCCACCGCGCGAGCTTGCGCACAGTGACCGGCAGCTCCATCTCTACGAGCTTGGCAAGAATGCCGCGGACGTGCTGGCCGGCGACGCGGCCGAGGTTCTGCCGGAACTCATACGCGCAGGTGGATCCCCGGGTGGTGCCCGGCCCAAGGTACTCGTCGGCGTTCAAGGCGACCGAATCGTTTCCGGCGAAGACGACCTGCCCGATGACTTCGAACATTGGATCGTGAAATTCGCCGGCCGCGCCGACGCTCGCGACGCAGGCCCGGCCGAGTATGCCTACGGCTGCATGGCAAAGGCGGCCGGCATCGATATTCCGCCGATCCGGCTCTTCGAGGTCCGGCGCGGCCGCAGCCGGCTTCGCTATTTCGGCGTTCGGCGTTTCGATCGCAAGAACGGCAACCGCCGGATCCACGTCCACACTTTCGCCAACCTACTTCACATTGACTTCCGCTTGCCGCAAAGCGACTACGCCGACCTCTTCAAAGTCACGCAGTCCCTTACGCGTAATCACGGCGACGCGCTTCGCCTCTTCCGGCTGATGGTGTTCAACGTGGCCGCCCATAATCGCGACGACCATGCTAAGAACTTCGCCTTTATGTTAGACGATCGCCTCGGTGAATGGTCGCTTGCCCCCGCCTACGACCTGACATTCTCCCCCGGACCGGGCGGCGAGCACTCGACGACACTGCTCGGCGAGGGCCGGCAGCCAACACGCGAGCATTGCCTGAAGCTCGCCAAAGAATCCGGCATCCGATCCCGGGAGGCCGAGCCTATTTTCGACGCGGTGAACACCGCCATCACGCGATGGCGGGAGTTTGCCGCCGACGCCCATTGCACAAAGAAGACGACTGAGCAGATCGCGAAGGCGCTACGCCGCATTTGAGCCCGCGCCAGAGCGGTTTCCCCGGATTTCGAACGGCAGTTTAGAGCGGCTCGGGACGATATATCCGCCCAAGAAAAACGCGAGACAGCAAATAGACTCCCACGGCAGCCACGATATCGACCACATAGTGCTGCTTCACAAGCACGGTGGAGACGATAATGGCCACGGCTATCGCGCTGTGGGCCAAGCGATAGCGGCGGCGCCAGTTGAACTCGATCATCGTTAGGCAGTTAGATACATGCAGGCTGGGCAAACAGTTGTTGGGAGCGTCGAAGGCGCGCCAAAAAGCATCGGCCCAGCCGTAAAGTTCCGGGCCGAAGAACAGCTCGCGCGGCATACGCACCGGGAAAGCGATGAAGGCCAACAGGCTGAGCGCGAGTTGAAAGTGCGTGGCATAAAATATTCGGTTCGCCTGCAGGTCGTCCTCCGAGCGCGAAACCGTCCACCAGTAAAAGGGCAGGTAGGCCACGTAAACCGGCAGCATCGCAGGAACGAAAGGCGGCTTAGCGCCAGAGTCGGGGCCACACGATCTCTCGACCTCTACTGGAGTTGTGCACCAAGCCGCCTACTCCCCGGCCAGGCGAGACACGAGCCGCGCCAGGCCTATCGCTTCGGTCTCGTGCCCGAGGGGAAAAGGCTCGCCCTCAGGAATTGCGTAGTAACGCTGCGTCGCTCCAATGTCGTCGCAAGCGAGGCGAAAGCCCTTGCTTACCGAGGGGGAAAGAGTGCGCTTGATTTCGATCGCAACGGTCTGTCGGCCCGGCCCTTCAAGTACAAGGTCGACCTCGGCCTGGGCCGAGGTTCTGTAAAAGCTGGCCTGCCAGGTATCGGGGAGTTGGGCGAGCAGACTCTCAATAGCAAAACCTTCCCACGACTGGCCGCACAACGGATTACCCAGCAGCGTTTCGACGTCGGGAATGTTGGTGAGTCTGTGCAGCAGGCCTGAATCACGCACATACACTTTGGGTGCCTTCACCAATCGCTTGGCGCTGTTGCCAGACCACGGGACGAGTTGACGCAGCATGTAGAGATCAGTGAGTACATCGAGATAGTGACGCACCGTGCGTCCGGAAAGGCCCAGGCTGGCTGCCAGGCGCGATGCATTCAAGCTCGTACCCTGAGCGTAGGCCAGCATCGTCCACAAGCGTCGCATCTGCTCGGCGGGTAGCCGCGGCCCGAGCTGGGGGATGTCGCGTTCGAGGTAGGTAGAGATGAAATTACTACGCCACTGCCAACTGACATGATCCGTTGCCGCGAGGTAACTCGAGGGAAATCCGCCCCGCACCCACAGGCCGTGCAGGTCGAGATCCCCACCCACAGCTTGCAACTCCAGTAAGGAAAAGGGCGCCAGCTCCAGGTAGGCAATGCGCCCCGCGAGACTCTCCGAGGACTGACGTAGCAGATCACGCGACGCAGATCCCAACACCAGGAAGTGCCCTGCCCGCTCGCCCGCACGAATTCGCTGATCAACGAGTCCGCGCAAGACGGGGAAGAGTTCAGGCCGGCGTTGCACTTCGTCGATGATGCTAAGCCGGCCCGCCTGCCTGCCGAGGTAGAGTTCGGGCTCGACCAGCTTGGCGCGGTCGGAGTCCTGCTCCAGATCGAGATACGTGACATCACGATCGATGTGCTTGGCGATCTCGAGCGCCAGCGTCGTCTTGCCTACCTGCCGCGGGCCGAGCAACGCAACCACGGGGAAAGACTTCAGCGCGGCGACTATATCTGAGCCCAGTATCCTCGGGAGCAGCATCCTTGCATTTTAGAACCCAGCCTCCCGAATTACAAGGAAAAAATCCATACCGACGGCTACCCACTCCAGGCGTAAAACGAGCGTGAGTCTGTGCGCAACGCGAAGGGCAGTGGCATAGTTGCCTCTCTGACCAAGCTAGAAGTGGCGGTAGACGTCCCTTCGATGAGCGACTTTGATCACTCGAACAATCAAGGCTTGGATCTGAGGCGAATAAATGAGTCGGTAATCTCCGATGCGCACGCGATAATGGTTTTCCTTACCGCGAATCTTCTTAAAACGAAGGACTTCCAATAATGGATTGATGCTCAAAACTTCCAAGACTTGGTCAATGCGCTCGCGGATGTTTTTCGGCAGAGCTTCGTATTCTCTAAATGCGGATTTTTGGAACAGTACTTTGAAACGTCCCTTAGGCACGCTTCTTCCACTCAACCGTTTCTTCAAGTTCTCGTTCTTCGATGATTGCCCTATCCATTTCATCTTCGAGCAATTCAAGGATGGCTCGTTCCACCAGGTGGTTCATTCGAAGCCCTCGTTTATTGCAGAATCGTTCCAGGAGTTCTTTGGTCTGCTTGGTCAGGGTCGTAGAAAAGCTAACAATCTCAGTGGCTTTAGGCATAGGGTACTCCTTCCTATTTGGGGACACAGGGTATCATGAATAATCATGGCCCGTAAAGATTAAAATTGATGACTATGTGTTTTGGGAAGAAAGATGGTGTTGTCACTTCTCCATGGCAGGGCGAGTTTGTGCTGTGGGTCGTCAAAATCCCGTCGGCCTCAAGAATCGAGCAGTTCGCGTAGCTGCCGAAGCAGGGCGGGCCTTCTGGGTCGCGCTGCGCAACTCATGGCCGAGGTGGGCCAGCCTGCTGGTAGTCGTGAAGCCGGAGACGGTGCTGGACTGGCAGCGCCGACGATTTCGTCGCTACTGGACGAGAATCTCGAAACGGCAAGGGCATCCCGGCCGTCCGCGAATCGAGGCCGAGATCCGCGATCTCATTAGGCAGACTGCAAAGCTTCGACTCGATAAGGACTCCACCCTGTCAGTCGCGACGCAGACCGGAGCCAATCCCGGTTGCGGCTCCGAGTACCGCACGAAGTTTGAGGCGGGGGTTGCAACCCGAATCTCGATCTCGCGCTGATTTCCGGCGACGCTCGGCCTCCGCATCGTTTGGCCCTACGCTCAGGTCTGCAGCTTCCCGGCAACGAAGTCCGACATCGTCTGCCCGGCTTTCTTGGCCTCGCGTCGCACCCTTTCGATCAGCTTCGGCGGCAGTCTCAGTGTCACAGGCTTGTTCCCGGAAGCCGGACGGCCGGCCCCGGCACGCGCACCTCCGTGACCCGGGAGAATTTCGGAGCTTACTCGGCGGCCGATCTTGATCGGCTCATCGGTGTATTTGATTCGCTTCTTCATAAAACGCTTTGCCCTTGCGCCAGTAACCGGCACCAATGATCCGCACTCGCTGTCCGCGAAGGGTGAACCGTACCGTCAAAATCCCCTCTCCGACAGCACCGAATGCGAAGTACCGCAGTTCTGCAGCGCTGTGTTCGAGATCTTCGGTCAAGACGAGCTTGGGATCGTCGAATACCCTTGACGCCATCTCAAAGGATACTCCATGCTTTAGGAGATTCCGGCGCGCCTTGGCGTCATCCCACTCGAACTCCACGAAACCAAGATACCCCGGGAGCTTTGATTGTCAACGGTGACTTTCAAGTAACGAGTCGCCGGGGAGCCGGCTCGCGATACAGCACAACTAAGACCTGTGCACTAGCCGGCCGGTCCCGGCATTGCGGTGCTGGACCCATGGGGGTGGTCGGGGAGAAGATAGAAATTGTGACAGCGAGTTGTGTTGGATGGGGTTGTGTTGGATGGGATTGTTGACAATGACTGTCAAAATCACTACTCTGGCTTCAATGTTGATTTGTCTTTGCCAGCCGACGACCGCGAAAGAAGTTTCCCGCCACGCCAGCGAGGGGGTCGAGACGGTAGCCGAACTCGCCCGGCGCTGCGGGGCAGGCAGCGGCTGTGGCAACTGCCACCGGCAGTTGGCGCAAGTGCTGCACAACGCCCGTGTCCTGCAGGCCGAGGCAAGAAGCGAAGACCAGCGATCCAGTCAAAGCATCGCGCTTTAGATAGTGCTATTTCGGGTACCGTCCAGCAATATCGGGAAAGACCGGCACTCCTGTCAAAGCATCGCGCTTTAGATATCCTCTGTTTTGTGGTGGATAGTGGTGGATGAGAGAGCGGCCGGAGGGCCGATGTTTATCCAGCGCAGAGTTTCGACAGGAGTAAACCATGCCCACAGGCGATCCCAAGGTTATTGAACTACTAAACGACGTGTTGAGCGCCGAGCTTGCCGCCATCAGTCAGTACTTCCTGCACGCTGAGATGTGCCAGGACTGGGGCTACGGGCGTCTGTACCAGAAAGTACGATCCGAAAGCCTCGACGAAATGAAGCACGCTGAGAAGGTAATCGAGCGCATCCTATACCTCAACGGCTTGCCCAATGTGCGAAGTGTCGGCGACATCCTCATCGGACAGACGGTGCCCGAACAATTCGAAGCCGACCTAGCGTTGGAGCACAGGGCAGTTGCCCGCCTCAACGATAGCATCAAAGCCTGCCGCGACGCCGGCGACAACGGCACCCGAGAGCTTCTCGAGAATATTCTCGAGGACGAAGAGGAACACACCGACTGGCTCGAAGCCCAATTGGAGCTGATCGGGCAGGTCGGACTAGAGAATTACCTGGCCCAGCAAATCGTCGAGGACTAGCCCCCCGGACGCCCGCAGGATTTGCTCGACGTCGCGCCCAACACGGCGCGCGGCCTCTCGGATAGACACGGGCCCGGCTCCACAAAGGATCTTCAGAAGCTGCCAACGCTTGGGCCGCCTTACGGGCAGCCCGTCAATAGTCCCAACGCCAGTTCAGGCCGACTTGGCTTTGAGCATCGCGGCCGACGTCGCTTTCCAGGGTGATATTGTCGGTGAGGTCGACTTCCACCGTCACTTTACTGCTGTCGGGCGTGAGTCCTTGTTCGACGTTAACGTAGATCCCTTCACCCAAGTACTTGCCGACGCTGAGCAGCGCACTTTGCAAACCCTCTGAAGCCTTGCCCAGACCCAGTTTGTCGAGCCCTACTGCGCGTCCCAACTGATCAAGGATGCTGCCGCCTCCACCCAAGCCCTTGCCGCTGAGTTCGGCCAAGGCCTGGGCGAGCTGAATACTTTGCATGGGCGTGAGATCACTGGCGCTCTCGCCGAACAATACCCGCGAAAGAACCTCGTCTTCAGGCAATGGCGGTTCGGAGGAGAACTCGAGCTTGAAATCACGATTGTCGCCGTGCAGAGACAACGTGGCAACTATGTCGGAGGCTTTGGCTTCGGCCTCGAGTTCCATGCGCGGAGGGTTGTCGGGATATCCGTCGAACACCACGCTGCCCTTGGTGATCTTGAAGCGGCGTCCCATCACATCGATGCTTCCGTGCACGACTTCGAAAGCGCCTTGGATCTCTACACGCGAGTTGCTGCCGCCAACAGACAGCGACCCTTTCCATTCCGATTCCAGCCCGCGCCCTGAAATATAAACCCTCCTGGGAGCCTCGACTTCAATGTCGAACTGCAACACGCCGGGCGGAGGGCGCTGCTCGACGGCTTCATCATCGTAGAGCGGACGCCCGTCCTGCAGTTCCACGACATCCAGAGAAACCACCTCTTGGCGAAAGCGCTTGGGAATGAACACGTCCACCCGCGGCGTTTGCAGGCGGCCCGAAACGTAGAACAAGGCGCCGGAGCCGGAGCCTTCGCGACTTCCGGACAGTTGAAGCGCCCCGCTTGCCAACACCGTCGCGGTGTCGGTTGCGAAAACGCGAGCATTGTCGCTGCGCAAGTCGAAGTCGATACGGTAGTCGTCGAGGCCGGCGAACTGCAGATGCCCGTCGGCCGAGAAAGTCCCGTCGGCACCGTCGCCGGCTGAGAAAGAAGTCAGCACTAGGCGGTCTCCCCTGCCCTCGAGTTCGGCTTGGATCCCGCGCATACTCAGGCCCAGTAGCGGCCCTTCGTAGTTTCCCTCCGCAAGCGACAGGTGTCCGCGAATACGCGGACACCCCACGCTTCCGTCCATCAGCAAATCGGCGTCTACTTTGCCGCTGAACAAGTTTTCACCCAGCGGCAGCAAAGCGGTGATGTCTCCAAGCTCCCCCTGCCAGCGTAAGCTTGCCGACAACGAGTCCACCTCGGCCGAGAAAGGCAGCGGCAACTCGGCGTGAGCCTCGATATCGGTGTCGCGCAGGCCTCCGATCTGGGCGTCGAGAATCAGATGCCCCCCTTTCCAAGATCCCCGCAGTCCCGCCGACAGAGGCGGTAAAGCGGAGGCCGAAAGAGTTTCGGTACTCAGATCGTCGCTGAACAGATCCAGCTCGGCCTCGGTGGAATCACCGCTACGGTGAAAGCCGATTCTCCCATCCACGAAACCGCTCAAACTCAGGGTCGGCACGAATATGGAGATCAGACGCAAGGGCAGGTTTTCGAGTACGACTTGCGTCGAGGCGGCATCGCCCCACAACTCGCCATCGATGAAAAGCCCGCCTTGCCCGGCGATATCGAGTTTCAGGGAATCTATCGAAAATGCCGACGCGCTGAGCACGGCTGTGGCCGGTTCTTGCAGCTCCAGCGGATACTCCGCGTAGGACGCCGAAAGCTCTTCGAGGCCGATAAGCAGCGCTTCGCCGCCACGCCGCACTTGCAGGCGCGAACTCAACTCGAAAGGCGCGGGGGCCGAGCCTTCGGTCTCGACCTCCAAGCGCCAGCCGCCATCTTCACCGTAGGCCCGCAAACGCGACAGTGAGAACGACAGCTCGCCGGAAGACAGCCCCTGCAAGACCGCAACTGCATTACCGCGCCAGGCCGACAAGTCGAAAGGTGAACTCGGTGAATTCGGCGAGGCTGGAGAACGCCTAGAATTCAGCGAACCCTGAGAGCTTGACGAGTCCGATGATTCCAACGAACGCCGCGAACCCGCTGCGCCCGGCAACTCCGATAACCCTGGGGAGTTCGAATACAATTCGCGACGGCTGAGTTCAACTGCGGTATCTAGATCGTCGATTCTCAATACCCGCTTGTCGTCGAGCAGCAGCCGCAACGCGGAAGCTCGCAAACGCGCGCGGACCCGCTGCCCGCCGCCGCCGTTGCTACTGTCTCTACCGTCCCCGCCGTTTCCGCTGCCGCCGCCTTTGCCCCCGTCCCCGCCGTCCCCGCTGTTGCCGTCCCCGCCGTTTCCACTGTTGCCGTTGCTGCCGCTGTTGCCGTTTCCGCCGTTTCTGCCGTCCCCGTTGTTGCCGTTGCTGCTGCCGCTTCCCTTGCCACCGTCGGCGCCGATACCATCGCTACTATCGACACCACCCGTCGAGGAAACCGCGGCGGGGAATACCACGCTCAAGCGGGCCTCGCCTTGCGCTGTGCCGGCGAGAAAAGGGCTCAGTACCGAAAGGTCCGAACACTCGGCATCAAGCTCGCCTTGGATCTCCGCGGACTTCAAAGAAATCGCCAAGTCTGCACTGAGCCGAGTGAAGGGGCCCTCCACGCGCAGGCCCGACAAGGTCAGGCGCCGCTCTTCGTCGAGCAGCAACGCGCTCTCGCCTCGAACTATAGATTCTCCGTTGCGAAGCTCGAGGTAGGCACGTCCCGACGCCGACGAGGACTCCCAGCGCCCGCTCAGGCCCGCGTGCGCTGACTCTACCGGCACATCGCCGCCGCGCAGGCCCGCGGCCTCGGCGCTCAACTCTACATCCAGGGCATCCAGGCTTCCCGACAGACTCAACCGTAGCTCGCCGCTGCCAGCGATAACGGCATCCACAGCCGGGGCCGCCGCGCTGAGGTCACCCGATTCAGCCAGTGCCTCCAGCGATACGCTGCGAGTGTCGAAAGAAAAATTGCCGCTGCCGCTCAGGCGAAGCGCTTGGCCGTCGATTACGAACGCTTCCAGGCCGGCTTCGCGCCCTGCGATCGCAAACTCGGCCGAAAGGTCCGCTGCGGAACCGAGCAGGGCCAGAATTGCCGCCGTCGCTTTCGAACTTCCGACAGACGGCGATAGTGAGTCGAAGTGCCCTTCGATGCGGCCCTTCGCCGAGGCTTCGCCGAAGTCCGCGGCAAGGTGCATCTTAATCGATGCACGACCGGAGAGCCTTCCGGCCGCGACAGCGGACAAGGCCCGCGGCTCGGAGAGTTCGAGTTCCAAGACTCCGTCGAGTCCCGACCACTGCGGGCGTAGCTCGAAACTGCCCTCGACAACGGCGCCGTCGCCTTCTACTCGAAGAGACTCTATGCGGCCACGCTTGTCACCGATATCGATCCGCGCGAGCAACGTGAGTCGTGGTGAAGCACCGAGCAAGGGGGGGACAGTAGCCTTGCTGCCGCTGCTCAAGCCTTGCGAATCAAGCGAGGCGTTGATCGTGTAGATTCCTTGCCCCCTGGGCTCAGCCTCGAGATGCAAGGAGGATCGCGCCACCCGTAGAGTCTCGAGTCCGAGGCCGGCCGCATCGGCCGTAATCGAGATCTTCGCGCCTTGTTCCCCCTGGACCAAGGAGGCCTCATAGCTGACTTCCCGGGCGGCAAACGCTCTTTGCGGCGCGAGCCATACCCGCACGGCAGTGCTGTCGAAGGCCCCGTGCACTGCGGCTCGCCGCTGGGAAGAATCGTAAGACAACCCGGCCTGCAAGCGCGCACCGTCACCGTAGTCGATTTCCAGACGCCCCTGCCACTGCGACAGCGGAGCCTCGCCCTGAAGCGATATCCGTCCCCGGCGCGACTGCGGCACGCGCAACAAGGCGCCGAGCAATCCGCCCGGCTCCTCCTCGAATTCCGCCGCAACCGAGAGCTGCGGCTCCCGCCCTTTCAACTCACCAGAAAGTTGCAGCCGCGCCGCAGGCCCCTCGATGCTTTTCACGTCCAGACTGATCGTCGAACGTCCATTCTCGCGCAGCCCCGCGCGGCCCGATAGCGTCAATCGTAAGCGGCGGCCGGCGACTTGTTCGGACAGCTCAAAGGCATCAACCGCCAGCGACTCGACCGTTAGCCTCGGCAAGCGCTGCGGATCGAAAGGACGCCTTGTCCTCGTCTCCTGCGCACGTGGCCGCCGTTGCCAGCGCAGCACGCCCGCTCGCAGCCGCACGATGTCGAGCCGTCCCGCTGCCAAAGCAAAGGGGTCGATACGAATCGACAGCGACTGAAGAGAAAGCCAGCGCCCGTCGCCGTCGTCTATTTCCAAGCGCTCGACTTCGAAGTCGAAAGGGGGGTGGCCCCGCAAGCCCTCTAGGCGCAGGGCGTAGACTCCCGGCTTATTTAAGTATTTATTTAATAATACCTCGCTAAACTCCTGACCTTGCTTAGTTTGTAGAAGCAGTACTGCTAGCCCAGCAAGGCCGAGCAGGAGCCCTAGACCAAGCGCCGCCCACCTGAGCATCTTCCAGCCGAAAGATCTCAAAACGACTGCCCCAGACTGATGTAGATCTCGAAAGCGTCGTCCACTCCCGGCCGCTTGTCGAGCGGTAGAGCCACGTCCACGCGCATGGGCCCGACGGCGGTAAAGTATCGAATCCCCAAACCGGCGCCCCAAAACAAGCGCCCGGCCAGATCCGGCAATATATCTTGGGATATGGAGGCGGCCTCTACGAAGGGAACCACGCCTATGGTAGGTGTGGCACGCCAGCGCAACTCGCATCCGAACTGTAGTAGCGAACGGCCGCCCAGCGGATCTCCGTCTTCATCGAGCGGCCCGGCAAGCTGGAAGTCATAGCCGCGAACCGAGTCCCCGCCGCCTGCATAGAATCGCTTGTTGGCAGGCACCGCGGCGTCACCGACACCGGCGATCGAACCCGCCGTAACCCGGGCGGCGAACACCAACTTCTTGCGTGCGGCAAGGGGGATGTAAAAACTCTCGGAAACCCTGCTTACCATCATGCCCACGTCGGAGCCGATGGCCTCGGAATAAGGGGTCAGCGTGGCGGTGATGCGCTGGCCTCGAGAAGGGTCGAGCATATCGTCGCTGCTGTCGTAGCGCAGGCTCAAAGGGAAACCTATCAAATCGAAAGTGTCGCTGATCGAGCCTCCGCCGAGTACCGCAAGGTCATCCACCACCGAGCGTTCGATGGTAACGCCCAACCCGGCGGACAGGGTCTTTAGCAAGCGGCGCTCGACGCCGGCCGACAAGACGATGGCCTCGGAACGGAAAGCATCTGTGTCTTGAACGTCGAAGGACAAATCGAGGAGCAAGTCTTGGCCGGGCTCCAAAAAATCCGGCTCCCGGTAGTCCAGGTTGCTGCCGTAAAAGATCTCCGAAGCGCGAGCGCTGAACTTGAGCCGCTCGCCACCGCCCATGACATTACGGTGCTCCCAGTAAGCCCGGCCGCCGAAGCCTTCGCTCGAAGAATACCTGACGCCTGCACCTATCGTACGCGATTTGCTTTCCGTTACTTCGATGGTGATCGGAAGCCGGCCTTCGCCGTCCAGCGAGTCACCGTGAATGATACGGACCGAAGCGAACACACCACTGCTCAGTAATATGTGCCGGCTCTCCTCTATCTTCGCCGGGTCGTAGGCGTCGCCTTCGGACAAGACGATACGGCGGCGCACGAACTTCTCCTCGACCTCGCGCAGGCCGGTTACTCGAATCTTTCCCAAACGGGCGCGAAGCCCGGGATCGAGGTAAAGCGAAACGTGCATGCTGCGGTCGGCATGCTCGACCTCTATCTCGCGCCGGGACACGCGCGCGAATGGATAGCCGAGAGACAGCAGCTCGAGTATCAACTTCTGCTCGGCACCGACAACCGCATCGGCAGAGGCAGGTGAGTGCGGCCCGACGCCGAGCAACTCGCTCCACTGCTCGCTGCTCCGCGACTCCAACACGGGTGGCAGCCCGAATACGTCGTAGCGGATTATCCTGTAGAGGGGCCCCGGATCCACTCGTATCCGCAGCAACAAGGGATCGCGCTCGTCTTCAAGAGAGATCTCGACCGCCGAATGATAGTAGCCGCGCGATCGCAAGGCTTTCTCGAACAACTCGTGGTCGCTTTCGATGCGGCCGCGCAAACCGCGCATCGTCGCCGGTGGGCGGTCGCGGCGCTCATACAAAGTAGAAAGCGAACGCAAGTACGCGGCGATGTCGCCGGACTCACATTCGAACTCGAGTTCATAGTCGAGCTTGCGGGCCGGCAGGGGAGTTTTGGCGGGTTCTCGCGCGGGCTGCGAAACCTCGACGGCAGCAGCATCGCCCGGCGTCCCAGCAGCATTGTCTGCCGCTCCGGCAGCATCGCCTTTCGACTCCGGTTGCACACCGCCATCAGTCCTGTATTCGTGATCTGCACCGTCCGCTACATCGGCGTTGTCTACAGAGTCGCCCCCCTCACGCGCATGAGCGAGAGCTGCGGGTTGATACGCCGCTGCGGTCAGGCAAAGCGCAAGTGCGATATGAATGATGAGCCTTGGCTGTGGCATTTGATCAAGGCCAACTCCGAGGCCCCGGGAACAAGGCGCCGTGCCCTACACGGATTGCACGGAGCAACTCTCAGATTCCGCTCAACTCCTTCCGCTCAACTCCTTGGCGCGCTCGGTGACTTTCTTGTAATCCATCTTGCCCGAGGGCGAGCGGCCTAGCGAGTCTACGCAAAACGCTCGCTTCGGAGTCTTGTAGTCCGCCAACAGCGAACGGACATGCTCGCGTAGCTCCTGCTCGCCGACTTCTCCGCCGTCCTCCACGGTAACCAAAGCGGTCACCGCCTGCCCCCACTTGGGATCCGGCACTCCAACCACGGCGGCATCTTCGACACGGGGATGGCGCTTGAGCACCTCCTCGACTTCTTCGGGATAGATCTTCTCGCCGCCGCTGTTGATGCACTGTGAACCGCGACCCAGCAAGACCAGCTTACCGTTCTCGTCATAAGTGGCGTAATCCCCGGGCACGGAATAGCGCACGCCGTCGATGACCGGAAAAGTAGCAGCCGTCTTCTCTTCGTCCTTGTAGTAACCCACCGGGATCGGACCGCTTACCCCGATGCGCCCGCGCTCCTTGCTGCCGGGCTCGAGCACGCGGCCATCGTCGCTGATCAAGCGCGACCTACTGCCCAAGTCGAAGCGTGCGGTCTTGCCGCTCATACCCACGCCACTCATCGAGGCTCCCATGCCAACGCCTTCCGAAGAGCCCAAGGAGTCGAACAGTATCATGTTGGGGTGGTGCTCGAGCAGCCCCTGCTTGGTTTCGCTAGACCACATCACCCCAGAGGAAACTATCAAGAGCAGGCTGTCGAGATCGTAACTCTTCTCCTCGAGGGCGGCGAGCATGGGGCGGGCAAAGACATCGCCGACGATGGAAATCGCGTTTACCCGGTGCTTCTCCACGGTACGCCACAATTGGTGCGCGTCGAGAGTCTTCGACCCGTTGGTCACCACCGTGCCAGCGTTACCCAAGGCGTTCAACGCGGTAAACAAGCCGGTCCCGTGCATCAAGGGGCAGGCCGGCATCAAACGCTGCCGCCGCGAGCCTTCGCGGACATTGTCCAAGTGCTCTTGCATGCTGCGCGGCTTGCCCTGCCCGGTTGCCAATTCTCCGCCTTCACCGAGGCCGGCCCACAAATCCCCCTGCTGCCACATCACGCCTTTGGGCATGCCGGTGGTGCCTCCGGTATAGATGAACAAGAGATCCTCGCGGCTGCGCTCTATGCCCAGGGCTGCGGAGTCGCCCGCAACCGCCTCTTCATAGGCAATCGCGCCCTCCATCAAAGGCGAACCATCATCGAGCTGTATGAAGGTCTGGAGCTTGTCGAGCCCGTCACGCACGCGCGAGACGTTCTCGCCGAAAGCGCCTTCGAATATCACCGCCACCGAATCCGAGTTGTCGAAAAGATAAAGAAGCTCCTCGTCCTTGTAGCGAAAGTTGACGTTCACCGGAACTAGGCGCGCCTTGAAAGCCGCCGCCACCGATTCCATCCATTCGGTACGGTTGTAGGAGTATATGGAGACTTTGTCGCCAGTTTTCGCGCCGCCCTCGATGAGCCGGCGAGCCAACGCGTTGGAGCGACGGTCGAACTCGGCCCACGTCACGGTCCGCTCTTCGTGAATCAACGCGGGCTCATCGGGTATGACTCCGGCCACCGCTTCCCAAATGTCGGCCATATTCCAATCCATGTTCTCTCCTTCATCCGCCCTCGGCGCTATGCGCCCGGCGTTCATCTCTCTAGCTTCTGCGTTCCGGGCTCTGCACCCTCGCCCGGCGTCCAGCACGCTCTGCGTTTCGCGTTCGCGTTCGGAGCTATGTGCCCGGCGTTCCTCTCCCGACACCCTGTACCCGGGGTTCGGCACTCCCGGCGTTCACCTCTCTAGCCCGCATTATTCATGAAACCTCTGCTACAAGCCTCAATCGCCCGCAATCTCGGCCCGTGCTCGCTTTTCGGCCCTCGACGTACTGTTAGTACGCCTGCGGGCCTCATCGCTGCGCTTGGGCCGATCTCACGGGC
>JAJRWY010000232.1 GCA_024276575.1 Candidatus Binatota bacterium | reverse complement strand
GGTCAGTTGCGAGAGTTCGGCTGCCAATTTTTCAGTCTCGTCGTTGCGTATGTTAAGCGCCATTTCATTACACCTACACTAACTACTACACTACTTCATTCATATCGATACGGCAACGTATATGCATGATTGTAAGGGCTTTTCTCAACGACGGCCGGCGACGGGGTCCGGCGACGGGCCGATGGGGCGACGGGGTTTGGGCGACGGGGTCGGACCACATTGGACCACCCCCGGCGATGGGGTCGGACCACGTGGTCGGCGATGGGGTGCGGCGATGGGGTCGGACTGCGGCGATGGGGTCGGACCACATTGGACCACGTTGGCGGCGATGGTTCGGCGATGGGGTCGGCGATGGTTCGGCGATGGGGTCGGACCACATTGGACCACCACATTGGACCACGTTGGGGTGTACTCCGGGGTGTTTGTCTCAGCTAGCAGCTTGTACGGGGCACCGGGGCTGGACCAGGTTGGCGCCCAAAGTCTCCCAGTCTAGGCGGCTTCTAACAGCATAACTACCTGAAAACATTGCGGTAACCGCCGCCGATTGCGACGGGGCGCCGATTGCGACGGGGTCGGACCACGTTGGCGCTCCACGTTGGGGTGTACTCCGCCGATTGCGACGGGGTCGGACCACGTTGGCGCTCCACGTTGGGGTGTACTCCGGGGTGTTTGTCTCAGCTAGCAGCTTGAACGGGGCATCGGGGCTGGACCACGTTGGCGCTAAAAGTCTCCCAGTCTAGGCGGCTTCTAACAGCATAACCGTCTGAAAACATAGCGGTAACGTTTTTGGTGTGCAGGGTCGCCCTCTCGAGAAAAAAACGTACCTACCGTCAAAGTCCAGCAGGCTTCCTGACCGAGCGTACGGGATCCCTGAATCCCTCCGGGCTGGACTCGCCTTAGAGGGGCATTATTTGTGCAGTTCTTCTTGGTTTAAGGCGGAGCGACCCAGGCCGCTGCGCAAGCCCGCCGCCGATGGACGGAGCGACCCAGGCCGCTGCGCAAGCCCGCCGCCGATGGACGGAGCGACCCAGGCCGCTGCGCAAGCCCGCCGCCGATGGACGGAGCGACCCAGGCCGCCGCGCAAGCTCGCCGCCGATGGGCGAAGCGACCCAGGCCGCTGCGCAAGCGCGCCGCCGATGGGCGGAGCGACCGAGGCCCCGGCCAGAGCCGCCGTCAGGCCGGTGGATCCTTGTATATACAACTTGACAAGGCCCGCCTAGCCAATATATCTACATGATGCATTGATGGAGGCGCGACGGATGAGCACGAGCAGCAACGATCCCTGGATTTCCAAATCGCCGGTCGCGGCGGAGGCCAAGGACTTGGCCACCCACTGTGTCCTGTGCGCCCACGATTGCGGTATTCGCATCGACGTTTCCGGCGGCGACATTGCCGCCGTGCGTCCTGATAAGAGCAATCCTTTCAGCCGCGGCCACATCTGCAACAAGGTGGGCGGCATCACTTTCTTGAAGGACCATCCCGAGCGCGTGCGTCATCCTATGCGCAAGCGCGACGACGGAACTTTCGAGCGCATCTCGTGGGAGCAGGCGATCGCCGAGATCGCGTCCAAGCTGCGTGATATCCACGACGCGCATGGCCCGCGCGCGCTGGCGCTGGCCGGCATGGGCGGACAGGCGAACCACATGGGTGGCGGCAATCTGCTAGCGCTCTACGAGTTTCTCGGATCCAAGCGTTGGTTTTGCGCTTACGCCCAGGAAAAGACCCAACACCACCTGATCGAGCAGTGGATGTTCGATGCCCCGTGCACGATGATGTTCATGTCGGACGGCTTGCGCGCGGGCTATATCATCGAGATCGGTACCAACCCGCGGGTGAGCAATCTGACCCGTAACCACGGCGAGGTGGACAGAGCGTTCCGCGCCGATCCTTCACGCAAGCGTGTGGTCATCGACCCGCGTGTTACCGACGGCTGCAAAGGTGCCCACCGCCACATCCAACTGCGCCCGGGCAGTGACGCCTACCTGCTGGCGGCCATCGCCGCGACGATGGTTCAGCGCGACTTGCTCGACCGGGAGTGGCTCGAGGCCAACACGGAGGGGTTTGAGCGCATCGAGGCGATGCTCGGTGAGGTCGACATCGAAGAGATGGCGCGCCGTTGCGATGTTGAAGTATCTGCGATTACCGAAACTGCGGCCGAGTTCGCCGCGGCTCCGGCGGCGGCGATCGAGCAGGGATTGGGCGCCGAACACTGCTGGTTCTCCACCTGCGTGTCCTATCTTATCCGCCTGATCGTCTCGATGACGGGTAACGCGGGCAAAGCCGGCGGCAACGTGTTCTACGGCAGCTTCGGGCCGGCCATGGCGATGCCCGACCGCTGGGACGAGCCGCCGCGCACGGTGGCGGCAGGTGTGCGCGGGATTCGTGCGCTGGCCCCCTACCACATGTTCTCGCCGACATTGCTGCCCGAGGAAATACTGTGTGACCACCCCGAGCGCATCCGCGCCCTGCACTGCGACACTTCCAACCCCATGTTAAATTACCAGGATACGGCACGCTGGCGTGAAGCGGTCGAACGGCTCGAGCTGCTGGTGGTAGTCGACAATTCGTTTACCGAAACCGCCCGCCTCGCCGACTATGTGCTGCCGCCTCCCATGCAGTATCAAAAGTGGGAGTACGTGGATTTCGGGCGGCGCTGGCCGGAGATCATTTTTCAACTGCGCCGGCCCGTGCTGCCGCTCGATCCCGGCGACGACGTGATGCCGGAGTCGGAGATCTACCAACGCATAGCCAAAGAAACCGGCTTTTACGGAGAAGTTCCGGCCGAGTTGTTCGCCCTGGGGAAGGCCGCAGCGCAATCGGCCGACGGCGCTGCCATGTTCATGATGACCGCGCAGGATCTGGCCGCCAAGACCGGCGACGCCAACCCGGTTCCGCGCCTCGTGTTCTGGGCGCACGAGTGCTTGGGTCCGCATCTGGACTCGCCTGCGATAACTCCGGTGTGGTTGTTTTCGATGCTCAACGCCTTGACCCGCCCGGCGACGGTGCTGCGCACGCTCGGCGATGAATGGGCGGCGAAGAGCCCCTTCGAGATCGGCTTCGAAATATACCGCCGCATCCTCGATCACCCTGAAGGTGTCGAGATTGCGCGTTATGACGAAGAGACATCCTGGCACGACGAGATCATGGGCTGGGAGGATAAGCGCATCCGCCTGGCACCCGGCGAGATGATGGATGAATTGCGCCGTGCCATCGCGACCGACCTGAGCGCGCCCGACCCCGACTATCCGATTATCTTGGCTACCGGAGTGCGCACGCGTTGGACCGCCAACACCATCATCCGCAACCAAGCCTGGCGTAAGGGCAGCGGGCGGCATTGCACTTTGCACATGAGTCCGGCCGACGCGAAGGGGCTCGGCATCGGCGATGGCTCGACGGTTTCCCTGTCGACTACGCGCGGTAGCCTGCAAGTGGAAGCCGAAGTGGACGGGCGCGTGCGCCCGGGCTACGCTTGGCTGCCCAACGGCTTCGGCATGGTGCAGGCAAGCGCCGACGGCCGCGAGGAAGTCCACGGGGTCAACGCCAACGAGCTTACCGACATCGCCGACCGTGACCCCATCACCGGCTGCCCGCACAAAAAAAATGTGCGCTGCCGCATCGAAGCGCTGTAGCCTGGCTCCTCTGGTCTAGACTCCGACCCGGACTTGCACACCGGACCTGGACTCTGCGCCGGACACCGGCTCCGGCTATTTCATAGCCACCGTGGAGTCTGTCGCGTCGCGTAGCGGTGGTCCACGAGCGCTGCGGCCTTCCATCGGCGCAGCGGCCGCCCATCGGCGCAGCGGCGTTCCACTGGTATTCCGGCCGCCCATAGACGTAGCGACCGCATCGGCTGAACGGGAACGCAACCGCTTGTACCTGCCCTTGATCGCGACCATCGAGTCCCGTCGCCGGGTATACGGGTAGGACTGCATTGCATCGCCTCCGTCGCTGCAATACGGAGAAGCCTGCTATCCGGGGAGGACGGTGTAACCATGTACGGGGGAGTCGAAGCCGCTACTGTTTCGCGTTGTTGTCGTTGTCCGCGCTCCGGGTGCGGCCATCGGACTGCGGTGGAAAATGACGTCGAAGCCGATATTGTTTCACGCTGTTGCCTGCGCCGCAGTCTGCTGTCCGTGCTGCGTTCAGGGACTGTCATGGTCGCCATGCTGTTGTGCCCGGCGCTGTTGTACCCGGCTGCAGCGCTTGCCTCCGGGCTTCTCGCCGCCGGCTCGGGGATTCCTGATCAAGCAATGGCCTTTGCCACCGTGGGAAAACCGCTTACCCCTTCGGCTGCAGCCTTTGCCAACCCCGCGGGGTTGGCGGGGTTCGATGGCAGCTACTTGTCGGCGGGTATCGGTATCATCGATGTGAGGGGCCGGGTGAACGGCGCCCCATACTCCGGCTACCAGGACGATGACGAGCGTCTCGCCTTCTCGCCTGCCTATGCCATGTCCTTCGAGGGCGCCGACGGTTGGCATTACGGCCTAGCGCTCTACGGTTCCGTCGGTCTTGGCTACTACTTCGACAAGGATCCGGAGGCCGGATGGAACGAGGGTTTCGTATCCGAGACTTCGGTGCTCAGCTTCGCCCTTGGCGCGGCTTATGAAATCAACGAGAAGTGGGTAGTGGGAGCGGCTCTCGTTCCGCAGTTCGGCAACATTCGGACTCATTTCGCCATTCCCGGCCAGGACGGCGCGCCTGACTTTTCGGTAAAGTATAAGCTCAACGGTCCCGGCCTCCAAGCCAATGCCGGCGTGCAGTGGAAACCCTATGAAGGCCTCTATCTCGGCCTGGGGCTGCGAAGCCCGGGGATGGTCTGGGCCAGCGGTAGTTCGGTGTTGCCGGGACTGGGACGGCGTGATCTCAACCTGGACATGGAATTGCCGATGCAGGTTACGGCTGGTGTCAATGCCGACCTCACCGAGCGGCTGTTCGCCGGTATCTCCGTCCGTTGGTCGGACTCTTCTTCGTTCCAGAGTTCGTATTTCCGTTTCGGCGATGCCCCGGACGCGTTCGACTATCGCATGTTCGAGGCTGCGCGTTACGAGTGGCGCTATACGGCCGGTTTTTCCTACCGTTGCTTGCCGCGCCTGACGCTTCTTGCCGGCTTCGACTACGCCAACACCATAGTCGGCGATCGCGCGCTGAGTCCGCTGTTGTACGACACGGCTACGAAATCGGTCTCGGCAGGAATGTCACTTGCCTTCACCCGCTGGACCGCCGATGTGTCGCTGTTGCACACCTTCGGCCCGGACCGTGATGTCGGGCCGGATCAAGCTCTAATCCTTCCCGGCAGTTACGGCGGTGGGGGCAGTGCGTTGCTACTAGGCGTACGCGGTTCGATCTAGCGGCCTTCAGTCCTGCGGCAATACGCGGCGGAAGGGCTTTACTTCGACGCGCTCGAAGACTCCGTTGCGAACGTAAGGGTCGGCGGCAACCACGTCCCAGGCTTCGCCGAGCGACTCGGCCTCTATGACGATCAAGCTTCCGCTACCGTCGGTAAAAGGGCCGGCCAGCGCTACACGCCCTTGTTTCGCCAAGGTCTCGAGGTGGGCGAGGTGGGCGGGCCGCAGTTGCGGTCGTTTCTCGGCTGAGTCACGGGCGTCGTGACCGATAATGGCAAACAGCATGGCTACTCCTGGCCGCTTCAAGTGATTTGCGGTGCGGCTGCGCGGCTCTGCGCGGCTTCCGCGACACGCGGGGCCGGTTGGTCTTGCGGCCCGTCGTGCGCACACGCTGGTCTCTGCGGCTATATGCCGACAGTCCTATCGGATTCTGCAGTGCTGCCCAAGGTAAAGTAGAAAGCGGCTCCCTGCTCGGGAGCGGACTTGGCCCAGATTGTGCCGCCATGGCGCCGAACGATACGGGCTACTGTAGCCAATCCGATTCCGGTGCCCGAGAACTCGTCTTGTGAATGCAGGCGTTGAAAGGGCTGGAAGAGCCGCTCGGCTTGAGACATATCGAAGCCGGCCCCGTTATCGCGTACGAAGAAGGCCACTTCGCCTCGTGCACCGTCCGTCCCCGGGCTTACAGCCCCGATCTCGATCCGGGCTTGGTCACGGTTGCCGCTAAACTTCCATGCGTTCCCGATCAAGTTTTGCAGCAATACGCTCAGCATTCCCTCATCGGCAAAGACTTCGAGTCCGGGTTCGATGATGATCTCCACATCACGCTCCGGCGCCGATCTACGCAGCTCCTCGACAATGGGGACGGCGATATCGTCCAGGCTGACGGTTGAACGTCTGAGCTTCACACGTCCCAAGCGCGAGAGGCGCAAAAGATCGTCCATCATACGGCCCATGCGTTTTAGTCCGGCCGTTGCGCGATCCAGGAAGTCTCGATGGTTTTCATCGAGATGTTCTTCCGCATCGCTACGCACCAGCCCCACGAATCCCGACACGGTATGAAGCGGCTGGCGCAAATCGTGAGAAACCGCCGAATTGAAGGCCTCCAGCGCCTCGACTGCGTCTTTTAGTTCCGCAGTCCTACGTTCTACACGGCGCTCGAGTTCAGCATTGAGTGAGCGCAGTTCCTCTTCGGCATCCCGAAGTTCGATCAACTGGGCAAGAACGTTGGCCATGGTCTGCACGAAGCGGATATCTTCCTCGCCAAAGGTGAGCGCCTCGCGGCTATGTACTCCGAGTACGCCGAAAGGTTGCTCCCGCCCTTCTATGACCACGCTGATGCCGCTTACGATCTTGTGATCGCTGAGCAGGCGGGGGGCGTGGAAACGCTTTTCACTCGCTAGGTTCTCCACCACGACCGGACCGTCGCTTACGACGGTGAAGCCCGCCTGAGAGGCACTGTCGCATTCGACCTTGGCCTTCCCGACCAGGCCATCTTGCCAGCCCACGCCTGCGCGCAAAAGAAGCTGCTCGCCGCCGGGGAGAAGTTCCAGTACCTTTGCGCAGTCCATTCCGAGTACTGCGGCGAGCTGCGTTACCACGTGCTTCATTACGTCCGCCAGCGGTTCACCTTCCAGCGCCGCCGTCGACACCGTTGCGATTGCCTTCTGCCGCCGCGCGTCGGCTTCGACTGCTCGTTCGGCCACTGTGCGTTCGGTAACGTCGATCAGTGTTCCCAACATTCGCAGAGGACGGCCCTCGCCGTCGTTGATGACTTCGCCGCGGCCGTGTATGAAGCGTATCTCTCCGTTGGTGAGGCGGACGCGATGAAGAAGATCGTAGGAGCGGCCGCTGCGTAAAACTTCGTCGATGTGGTCCCTGACGGCTGCACTGCTTTCGGGATCTAGTAAACTCAGTACGTTCTCAAGGTGACGCCCTGTTCGTTCTCGCGGGCGCCGTGGATTTGGGGGATATGCCCAGAGTAATAGAGCTTGTCTTCACGGATATTCCATTCCCATACGCCCATGCGGGCTATGCGGTAAGCTTCGCGAAGTCTCTCTTCACTACGCCGTAACTGCGATTCCGTTTCTTGCCGTTCGCTGATGTCACGAACCGTCGCTACGAAAAGCGTCGGCTCGCCGGAGGCCGGATCTACCTTCGATAGGGATACTTCGCAGGGAAATTCTTCGCCGCTTCTTCGCTTGGCCGCGTACTCGCGCGACGAGCCGATGAGACGGGCCACGCCGCTGTGGCGATAGCGGCGTAAGTATTCGTCGTGTTGCGAAGCGTAAGGTTCGGCTAGGAGCATGTCGACGTTCTTGCCGATCAGGTCGCCGGCCCGGTATCCGAACACTTGCTCTACCGAGGAACTCGCAAACTGAATCCTTCCATGATCGTCGGCCGCGATCAGCGGATCGAGCGAGGCCAGCAGGACCGCGCGTAGTTTAGTATTGGTCTTATCCTGTTCGGTCTTGGCGGCGTCGTGGGCACGGAGAAGGAGCGTTCCCGACCAGATCGCGAAGAGCGTAAAACTGCGGTTCGAAAGTACCATCCACTGGACTTCTCCGGGTACGGATAGGAAATAGCCGAGTCCGGTCAACATAGTTGCAATCGCGGCCAGCACGAAGCGCCGATGGCGCTGCAGGCGGCCGACGGGCAGATTGTCGAAGAATAACAGTGCGAGATAAGGTGCCCCGCCTAATACGCCGCGCGGCAATATCAGGTCGAGTACGAAAGCGGCTGTCGCAAAGCCGGCAAATAAGCTCCAAGTCAATACGGACGCCGTGTATGTATAGGCGGCCGGGTCTCCGCCGCGCGAGGTGGTCGAATTGAACATGTCTTCGAGCTAGTTGCCGTCAGCGAACCGCGGCCGGCATGAGCCATGACCATAGGGCAAGTAAGGCAAGCGACGCCTTCGGTCGCGGAACTGCCGCGGCGTTGTAGAGTTGCTCGAAGTATTCAGTGGCTTGGTGCGTTGTCTTTCTGGCGACTCGTCGGTGGTCCAACCTTCCGCTCCCGCGGGACTCTCCATTTAGCTGCCCGCATCGTCACCCCGATTTGTTGGCTGGCCCCCCGAGTCTACCCCTCAAAACAAGCGTACAACGGGGCCGGGGTTTTTTTCAAGCGAAAAGCGCTGCAACATAGTAAGCTGTGGAAACACTACACCGCGAACACAGGTGCCGCGAACACAGGTGCCGCGGACACAAAACTACTGCGAACACGGGGCCACGAACGCAGCGCCACGAACGCAACGCCACGAATGTAGCGCCACGAACGCAACGCCGTGAACCCAGCGCCACAAACCCAGCGCCACAAAGGTAGCCGTCGCAAACGTAAGCACCGCGCTTGCGACTCTCGTGAGAGCTTTCGTGAATAATGCAGGCTTCTACGGATGGCTGCAGGGATCCACGGGGTCGCTGCCGATGGCTAGCTCGGAGAAGTCGTCGAAGCCGTCATGATCGGAATCACTGTCGTAGGGGTTGCAGGGATACTGATAGGCCGGGTTGGCCGAGAATCCCGGCCAGCTTGCCAAATGCTCGCTCCAGTCGCTGTGCAGGCAGCGTTGCTCCTCGAGATTGCTCAGTCCGTCGCCGTCGATGTCGTCGGCGGCGTTGGGTGGGCTGCCGGCTTGGTAGTTCGCCAGCCAGCCCATCGCGATTTCGAAAGAGTCGAACATGCCGTCACCGTCGAGATCGCGTGAGGCGCTGTCGTCGTTGCCGTACTGCGCGGGCCCGGCCAGAAACGCGAAGTTGGTCGACAGGAAAAACGCAGGCGTGAACAATTCAGTGGCCGCGCCCGGGCCGACTCCGGCGATGCCGTCGTAGATCGTGGGGTCTGCCACCGCGCTTTCGGCGTAGAAATCAAGATCGGAGGCTCCCTGGTCGCTCAGGATGGCACCGTAATCGCGCAGCGCACGTGCGATTTTCTTTTCGACGTCGCTCCATTGCTGCGCGTTGATCAGCGAGTCGCTCCATACTGCGGGCTTCAGTTGCAGGCGCGCTCCTTCGGGCGGTGCCGCAGGATAGGCGGGGCCGTTGCCGTCGCTCGAGTTGGCCGGCGGGACCGGCCCGCCGCTTGCGGCCAGCGTGGTCGAGAAGGCCAGTGCGTGATGATGGCACCGCCGCTTTGCAACTCATGGGCGCGCAGCAAGCCCGCGGTGAGCGCAAGTCCCGATCCTTTGGCGCTGTCGGGGCCGATCAAATTGCTGCCGCTGCCCTTCAAGAACAGTTTGCCGCCCGATTTGCACGAGTAATGGGGTTCGCCGTCGCCGTTCTTGGCAATCGGCCAGCTTATCTTGCGCCAGGTTCCATCGTTGTTCTTGCTGCAGGACCAGAAGTCGTACTCGATGCCGTGAACCCAATCGACTATGGCCAGGTGCGAATCGCCCCTGGGGTCGGGTTTGATGCTCACCCCGGCCGGCACCGGAACGTGAAGCAACGCGTAGCCGGTAGGGTTCCAGCCGGCGCTCAGGTAGACGTCTTCGATGACTACGTCGCTGAAACAACGGCTACGTAGCGAGGGGGCACAGTCGGTGGCCGGGTCGGCGACGACATTGTAGATGGGATAGGTCCATTCCCGTGTACTCAAGTTCACGGTGCCGCCGTTCTTCGGACGGATATAATCGATTAGCGATTGATTGGCCGCCGGCGATTCGTAAACAGGGGTCGCGGTTATGGGCTGCAGCCACGGCGATATCGCTGCGTCGAACTCAGCGCCCGCGACTACCGGCTTGACTACCGAGGTCCCCGGGAAACCGCAGTCGGCTGCGGGAATCTTGGGTAGCGCGGGGTCGATGCTGCCTGCCACGGCCCCAAGCTCACCGGCAAGGCAAGTACGGGCTGCGGCATTGGCGACGATACCATCGCAAACACCTCCGAGGTCGCCGCTGATTGGGTCTCCGCAGCGGCGCTCGATTTTGCCTAACAAGCTCAGGGCTTTTCCTGGGGAACGGATTTCCTTGAACAGCGCTTTGGAACAAGTCGAGCCGATGCTTCGTGCGCAACGGTCGGTTACTGCTGCGGGAAAGGCGCCCGCTACGCCGTCGAAAGCGACGCCGTAGCATAACTCGGACAGGTTTGCGCAAGCAGACAGCACTGCATCCAGGCAAGCCGGCCCGACGCGCGCGCGTGAAGCCCGGCTAATGTCCGGGCTTTGTCCGCGACGTGCGGCCTTGTCGTAGCCCTTGCACGCCAGTTTCACCGCCTTGGCGACGTCTTTGCGCAAGTCGCCGACGCAGGGGCTTTGAGCAAGGGCCGGGGCCGCAAAGGCCACGAAGAATGCTATCGAGCAGGCAACTGAGCAGGCAAGCGGGCGGGCCACGGAGCGAGTCGCCGGGCGGGCCACGGAGCGGGTCACCGAGCAGGCCACGGAGCGGGTCACCGAGCAGGCCACGGAGCGGGTCGCCGAACAGGTACCCGAGCGCGACACCGGGCAGGAGCGTGGGCGTAGGAATGGGGCCATGGGTTCCTTAGGCTGAATTATAGACTTCGGGGTGGGTTCGACAAGGGCTTATTCGAAACCTTGACCAGACGATGATTGATGGCGAAAACTGCCTCCGGCTCGCGCCATCGATCATCGTCTGACCAAGCTTGGTATTCGTCTTCTACGGCCGTCTTCTACGGGGATTCCACAGGGATTACACGGGGGATTACACGGGGATTACACGGGGATTCCACGGGGATTCCACAGGGATTCCACGGGGGATTCCGCAGGGATTACACGGGGGATTCCGCAGGGATTCCACAGAAGATTCTACGGAGTATCCTCGCACGCTCATTCGCGAAACTCTTCGCCGGAACCGGGTTCTGTGCCCCGAGGTTTTCGCACTCGCCACGATGAGTATAAGAAGTATGCCCTTTTGGCCGCAACGCCTTTGGTCGTAACGCTTTTGGCCGTAACAGATGAATCATCAAACCTTGAAAAACTTTGGGACGAGCCAGGCACCGAGATCCCGCCGGAAGTCGACGCCTGAAACCGTAGATACCGCACCGAGATCCCGCCGGAAGTCGACGCCCGAAGCCGTAGGCCTAGTAGCGCCATGTCGAGGTTTCGCGACGAACAGGGCGAGCAACCTCGCTCAGAAGATAACCCATGGTGCAAACCGCCTACGGCTTGCGATGGGCAATGCCATCGGCGGCCGTACTCGCGTCCGGTGCTTAGATACGGTTGAGTACGCTTCACTCGGCGAACGCTCCGCTCAGCTACGGCTGGCTCACCCCAACGCGTTTTCGCTCGTGAACCATTGCCTGATCAAGGCTGGTGCGGGCCGGATCTCGCCGCTATGAATTACAGACCCTGCAGCGGACAGCGCTGGCTTAGCGAGATGGAACCCGAACTCGGGCTCGGCGTCGTCGTAGAGGCCGACGGCCGCCGCGTTACGCTGGAGTTCCCGGCCGCCGACGCCGTACGCACCTACGCCTTGGCTTCGGCGCCCCTCGAACGCGTCGCGTTTGCTGCGGGAGACCTCGTGCACGACCGGCAAGGCCGGCCACTGCTTGTCGAAGAAGTGCGCGAGGAAGACGGACGCCTCTTTTATTGCGGTAGCGGCCGTGTACTCGATGAACGCGAACTTGCCGACACGCTGTCGGGCAAGGGCCCCGAGCAGCGCCTAGCGGCGGGCGACGTCGACAAGTCCGCGATGTTCGACCTGCGCGTACAGACTTTGGTCCGGCGATACCAGGCACGAAAATCTCCGGTGCGCGGTTTTTTGGGTGGGCGCCTGGATTTGATTCCGCATCAGTTCTTCATTGCCGAGGAAGTGGCCGGCCGCTACGCCCCGCGCGTTCTGCTGGCCGACGAAGTCGGCCTCGGCAAGACCATCGAAGCTTGCTTGATCATCCACCGTCTGCTGCTCAGCGGCCGCGCCTCGCGTGTCTTGATACTGACTCCGCCTTCGCTTGTTCATCAATGGCTGGTCGAGTTGCTTCGGCGTTTCCAACTTCGCTTCAGCATCTTCGATCGTGAGCGTTACCAGGCGCTCGAGCGCTCGGATCCCCACAGCAATCCTTTCGGTACTGAGCAATTGGTGCTGGCCGGCGCGCCGCTACTGGCCGACGATGAGCGCATAGCGGCGCAGGCCGCTGAGGCCGAGTGGGACCTGCTGGTGATCGACGAGGCTCATCATTTGCGCTGGTCGCCGGATAAGCCGAGCCGCGAGTATCTTGCCGTCGAGCAGCTTGCTGCGCGTACACCCGGGTTGCTGCTGCTGACTGCGACTCCCGAGCAACTCGGTGAGCAAAGCCATTTTGCCCGCCTGCGCCTGCTCGATCCCGATCGCTATCCCGACTTCGAGTCGTTTCTTGCCGAAGGTCCTCCCTATCGAGACGTGGCCCGGCAAGCCGCAGAGCTGCTGGCGCGTATGGAAAAGCAAAGCGGAGCCGCCCGCCGCAAGCTTGAAAGCGAACTCGCCGATTTGATCGACCGCCACGGCACCGGCCGGGTGATGTTTCGCAACACCCGCGCAGCCGTAGGCGGCTTCCCGCGCCGTGTGGTCCATTTCCAAGCGCTGAAAGACGGCGAGCGGCCCTCCGCATCGTTCACGGCCGGCGAGCGCATTGCGAAGCTCGACGCCGGCGGCGCTGTCGACCCCGCGCGTATCGACTATTTGGTGGCGTTGCTCAAAGAGAATCGCGAGAGCAAGTTTCTCTTGATCTGTAGGTCCAAGGCGACGGTCTTGGCCATAGACGCTGCGCTCAGGGCCAGATTGAAAGTGGCCTCGGCGATGTTTCACGAGGATCTGTCCATCGTGCAGCGCGATCGCAATGCCGCCTGGTTCGCCGATCCCAGCGGTGCGCGCATCTTGTTGTGTTCGGAGATCGGCAGCGAAGGGCGCAACTTCCAGTTTGCGCAGCATCTGATTCTTTTCGATCTACCGGCGGACCCTGATCTCCTAGAACAGCGCATCGGGCGCCTCGACCGTATCGGCCAGAAGGGCGACGTTCACATTCACGTCCCTTACGCCGTAGGCGGTGCAGAGGAGATGTTGTTGCGCTGGTACCATGAGGGTCTCGGCGCTTTCGAACGTAGCTGTTCGCTCGGCGCGATCTTGCTCGAACGCTTCGGCGCGCGCTTGCACGACTTGATGGATGCGGCCGCCCGCGTGGCTCCCGGCACGCCCGCCGCCCCGGCTTCAGGCTCGAATGCCGGTACTGCCAGTGATGTGGCCGCCGGCCTAGCTCCCGGCACGCCCGCCGCCCCGGCTGTCGATGTTGCCGCCGCATTCGAGCAATTGCTGGTTGAAACCGCCCGCGCCGCCAAAGAGCTGGAAGCGGAGGTCGAAGCAGGACGCGACCGTTTGTTGGAACTTTCTTCGTTTCGACGCGATAAGGCGCAGCAGATTATCCAGCGCATTCGCGAACACGACGCTGACGAAGCCTTCGAAGAGTTCTTCCTGCGCTTGCTCGAGAGCTATCGCGTTTATGCGGAAGAAGTCGCCCCAAGTAGCTTTTTGCTGAACCCGGAAAGAATGCAGTGCGATGAACTGCCGATGCTCGAGGGCGGTGACAGGGTAATTACTTTCGACCGCAGCAAGGCGCTCGAGCGTGAAGACTTTGAACTGTTCAGTAGCGACCATCCGCTTTTCGAAGCGGCTACGGAAACCCTGCTCGGTAGTGAGCGTGGCAGCGCGGCTTTCGCCGTAGCTGCGGGCCAAGGCGGGCCCCGCTTGGAACTCGAGGCACTCTTCGTGCTCGAATGCGTGGCGCCCACGCGTCTGCACATGGATCGTTTTCTGCCACCAGTCCCGTTACGGGTCCTCGTTGACCAGCATGGCCGCGAAGTAGGGCCGCCGGCCACCGCAACGGCGGAACTAGTAGGGTCCGGCAGCAAGAGACCGCACAGCGGCGGTGGCTTGGATGAGGACGGCTCATATGACGGCGGCCCACGTGGCGGTGGCTTGGATGAGGACGGTCCACATGACGGCGGCTCACATGACGGCGGCCCACGTGGCGGTGGCTTGGATGAGGACGGCCCACAAAGCGGCGGCTTACATAGCGGCGGTCTACGTGGCAGCAGCAAAGCAGGCGGCGTTACGGCGATGGACGGCGGCGATGATTTGCGCGACGGGGATGCGGGATGGTTGGCCGGGCATAGAGGCGATCTTGCCCCGCTAATATCGCGTATGGTCGAAGGGGCGCACGCGGCTGCTGCCGCTCGAGTGGAAGCATTGACTGATGCTGCCGACGAAGAAATCGCTGCGGTGGCCGGATCGGAGCTACGGCGGCTCGAGCAATTGGCGGCCGTCAACCCGAACATACGCAGCGATGAAATCGAAAGCGCGCGCCGACACCTTGGCGAGTTGCGAGGCTATCTGTCGGTAGCGCGCCTACGGCTCGACAGCCTGCGCTTGATCGTCCACGGCAAGCTCGGCTGAGCATGCCCAGGTGCCGAGTGTATCGCCAACCGCCAGTGTGGCCCAGAGCGGCCGGGTGCCGAGTGTATCGCCAACCGCCAGTGTGGCCCAGAGCGGCCGGGTGCCGAGTGTATCGCCAACCGCCAGTGTGGCTGATCACGGCTTCGGCGTAGCTCTTTTCTCAACTCTGGGCTTGCCGTATCTAGTAACGGTCATATTTCATGACCTCCGCTGCCACGTTGCCTCCCTGCGCCTACGGGCAACGCCGTCTTCAAGGGGAATAGTCAGTCAATGGATGCTTTCTTCAATCCTTCCGGCATCGCTTTGGTCGGTGCCAGCGCGCGCGAGGGCCGTAGCGGCTACCGTATCCTGAGAAATCTAGTAACGGGTTTCGAGGGCGCCATATATCCGGTCAATCCGCGAAGTAGCGAGATCGGCGGACTGCGTTGTTACCCGAGCGTCACCGAGGTCCCCGACCCGGTGGATCTAGCCATAGTGCTGGTACCTGCGGCCGCCGTTCCGGCTGTGATCCGCGACTGCGTGAAACGTGGTATCAAGGCTGCAATCATCGAATCGGGGGGCTTTGCGGAAAGCGGTCCGCAAGGCCGTGCCTTACAAGCCGAACTCGTCGAGATTCATCGTGACTCGGGCATCCGTATATGGGGTCCCAATTGTATGGGTTTGGTCGACGCCCGCCGGAAACATGCCTTTTCTTTCGTGATGGAGCGCATCTGGGACAACGGCATGATGGACGGTGACGTTTCGCTGGTAGTGCAAAGTGGGTTTCTCGCCGCCGGCTTCTTGGTCGACATCATGAGCCATGGAGAGCTTGGGATCGCCAAGGCTTGCTCGATCGGCAATAAAGTCGACGTCGATGAATCTGACTTGCTCGAGTACCTGATCGGCGACGCCGACACCCGTGCGATTGGCATGTATCTGGAGTCGATAGGCGATGGGCGCCGTTTCATCGATCTATGCTGCGCTTCGCGAAAGCCCATCGTCGTCATCAAAGGTGGCAAGAGCGAGATTGGCGCCAAGGCGGCGATGAGCCATACGGCTTCAATGGCCGGCAACGGCGCTTTGGTCAGCGACCTTCTTGCTCAAGCCGGAGTCGTTGAGGCCTCGGATTTTCATCAGATGATGGATATGTGCCAGGCCCTTGCCGCTGTCGGTGAGTACGGCGGTAGCGGCGGCGTGGGAAGGCGCGTGGCGATTCTCACACCGAGCGGTGGTGCGGGTATAGTCTCTACGGACTTCGTGGACGCGGTGGGTTTGGAGCTGGCACAGCTCTCGGGACCATGTCGTGAGAAGCTCGAGAGTATCTACCCGAGCTGGATGCCGGTAGCGAACCCGGTCGACATATGGCCGGCAGTAGAACTCAATGGCCCCGGAGCCTATCTCAGTGCGTTTCGTGCATTGTGCGAGGATCCCGGTGTCGATGCTGTGCTCTTTCACTTCTTAGGCTTGGGTATGTTCGGTGGAAGTATTGCGCCGCTGGCCGAGATTGCGAGCGCTTCGGGAAAGGTGGTGTTCTGCTGGACCATCGGCACGGCCGAAGTGGTTGCACGGGTGCGTAAAGAAGCGCGCGAGTATCGAATACCGTTGTTTCGAGAGCTTTCGCGAGCGGCCGAATGTATGGCGGCGGTGTTGAAGAGTGCCCCGCCGGTGACGGGTAGCGTCGGCGCGGAGCCGGCGGTGATGACGCCGTCGGAGCCCGTGGAACTAGCTTCGGATCTGCCGGCCATGCTTGCCACCGGAAGCCTCGTCCTCGATGAGTACGATTCCAAGCGTGTTCTGGCTTGCTACGGAGTGCCAGTGGTCGAAGAACGTCTCGTTTCCTCGCCCGAAGAGGCTGCCGAGGCCGTCAACGAGTTGGGGTCTCCGATTGTTCTCAAGGGGCTTGCCCCCGGGGAGGTCCACAAGACCGAGCGTGGATTGTTGCGCCTCGACGTGTCGGATGAGGGCCAAGCAAAGCAGCACTACGTTGATCTGACCGGCGCCATGCAAGGTGGCGGGCGTGTTCTTGCGCAAAAGCAGTTGCGGGGGAGTGCGGAGTTCATTGCCGGGATGTTACGCGACGATCAGTTTGGGGCGGTGTTGATGTTCGGACTCGGAGGGCTCATGGCCGAGTTGCTCGAAGACCGCGTTTTCGCGCTCGCTTCGATCGATGAGGAAGGCGCGCTACGGATGCTTGCGAGGCTGAAGACGCAGAAGCTTCTCGACGGTTTCCGTGGAGCCCAGGGAGTCGACCGGCGGGCTCTTGCGCGCATCTTGTGTGGGCTTGCCCGCTTGGCTGTGGAGAACCCCAGGGTGCGAGAGATCGACCTAAATCCTTTGATCATCTGCGAGGGCCGTCCGTTTGCGGTCGACGCTACTATCGTGATCGGCGAAGATTGCTAGCCGCGGCACACTGCCCTTCGGCACGGCGCGTCATGAGTTTCTTGTGGCGGCGTAGCGCTGGGGGCGGTGTTGGTCCAGGCCCGCAGCCGCCCGCGGGCTAAGATTCTTGCGACAACCCAGTCGCTCCACTTCAATAGTGTTTGACGGCACTGCCACAGTCGCACAATACTCCGCTACAAAGCGCGGCGGGCGGGGCCTTGTGCCGTAGTGAGCAGCCGGATTGATCGAACCCCTTGTTCAGGGGTGTTTGGGTGGGGCTATCGAGACAGCGCACTGATTTCACAGTGCAGTTGGGGGTGCCGCCGGATTCGATCGGATTCGATGGTTGCCGGTTAGTGGGGCCGTTTCATCTAATTCAGCGCCGTAGGAGACAGAGTAGGATGTCGTTACACTCGGGATGTAAGCGTCGGCGCGGTTATCATGGGTTCGGCGGAAGATTCTTCGCATTGGGTTTGTTGGTTTCCGTCTCTTTGTTGCTTTCGTGGGCGGTCGTTCCGCGAGTCATCGCCCAGGACCAAGGCAAAGCTGCTACCAATCCGGAATCGGTTGTCCCGGAATCCGCCGGTCCCGAATTCCGTTCCTCGAGCGAGGAGGAGCAACTAGAGTTGTTGCGCCAACTCCTCGGTTTGGAAGCGGAACCCGCGGCCAAGCCTGCAGCGAAGCCTACGCCGAAGGCGGCAGCCAAGCCTACGGCGAAACCCGCTCCGAAGGCTGCGGCCAAGCCTGCAGTGAAACCCGCTCCTAAAGCAGCGGCCAAGCCTACAGCGAAGCCTACGCCGAAAGCAGCGGCCAAGCCTGTAGCGAAGCCTACGCCGAAAGCAGCGGCCAAGCCTGTAGCGAAGCCTACGCCGAAGGCGGCGGCCAAGCCTGCGGCAAAACCCGCTCCGAAAGCGGCAGCCAAGCCTGCAGCGAAGCCTACGCCGAAGGCGGCAGCCAAGCCTGCGGCAAAACCCGCTCCGAAAGCGGCAGCCAAGCCTACAGCGAAGCCTACGCCGAAAGCAGCGACCAAGCCTGCAGCGAAGCCTACGCCGAAGGCTG
>JAJRWY010000231.1 GCA_024276575.1 Candidatus Binatota bacterium | reverse complement strand
CTCCACCGGCTCTGGATGGTAGTAGAGATCCTGAGTGAACGGCACGAGGGAGCGCATCAAGCAGAGCGAAAAGAACGGGTGTAGGGCGTTGCCCACGAAAAAGGGCCGCACACCGCGCTCTTCACATCCCTCGACGAAAACAGAGAATCCGGCCGTGAGCTTCTCGATCATGCCGGGGAGATCCGCCGCCGCGGTTTCAGTAATTCGCCACAGGTAGTCTTCGTAGTAGAAGCCCTCGAATCCCATCTCGTAGATCCTGTCGTAGTCTTCCGGCTTCAGGACCTCTTCTTCGTGAACCTGGAACGAGTCATTGATCCCGAGATGTTTGCCCGGAATACGCATCTTCAACGGCTGTGCACCGACAGCTTGTAATTGTAAGGGCGCAGCCGCACACGGATAGGGGTTGTCCCAACCGCCATATCTATCGAACACCTCGAAAAACGAGCGCACCGCAAGAAGGTTGTCGGCGGCGAGCTGCGCCTGCGTGCAACCGGCCAGCGCACCGGCCGGCTCGGCGATCAAGGTCGGTAGGACCGGCACACGCTCGCTGCGCTCCAGGCGAATCGCCGCCCACAGCCTTTCCTCCGGCGTCATGCGCTCGGCTATCGCTTTCACGGCTGCTCCAGCACGCGCAAACAGTACTCCACGCCTGCGGATGCATCGAGCGATTGAAAATCGGCGCCAAGATAGTCGCGCAGCGCCGTCGTGGTTACGCCGCCGCCGATCATCAGTTTGACTCCGTCGCGAAGTCCGGCAGCGCCCAACCCTTCGACCGCCTCTTTCATACTGTCGAAGGTAGTGGTGATCAGAACTGAAAGGCCCACGAAATCCGGCTCGACTTTTTCCACTGCGGCGAGGAGCGTATCGGGATTAACGTCAACGCCGAGATCGTGAACTTCAAAGGCGCGGGCTCTGAGCAAAGTTGCCAGAATATTCTTGCCCAGATCGTGGATATCTCCACGCATGGTGGCCAGTACCACCTTGCCCACCGGATCTGGTCTCTCCGAGCCTGCTAGCTGTGGCTCGATAATGGCTACGGCTTCCTTGAATATTTCGGCCGCCAACAGTAGCTCGGCGAGGTAATACTCGCCAAGCTGAAATCGCTCTCCAACGATAGCCATCCCCCGCCGGCATTCATCGACGATGGCCAGTGGATCACCGCCGGCTTCCATGCGGCGGTGCAACTCCGCCAGCGCCTCTTCGCGTTTCAGGCCGGCTATGGCCATAGCGAGATCCAACGACATCCCTTCCTCCCCGCGCGACGGCTGCAAAGTATGCCCATCCGGAGCGAGCGTCCGGACCGAAGCTCCCTCCGCGTGCGACGGCTGCAGACCCTAACGCAGTCGTACTGCAAATAACGAAACTCCGGCATTCTGCGCAGACTCTACACGCACGACTACCGCACCCGAGTCAAGACCAAGGGGCGCTTCATGAAACCTCGTCACAAGAACTGCGAACTGCCGATATCAAGATACCTGGAATCATAGCACTTTCTCCGCACTCCATGGGGCTTGATCTAACAACGTACCATGCTCTATAGTTAGAGTAGGCTTGATTCTTAGAGGAGGCTCTACCAATGCAGCAAGCAGCTATGGTCGAGGGACGGCGTGAGCGCAAGAAGCGCGAACTGCGCGAGCGCATCTATGAGTCCGCCCGGCAGTTGTTCATTCGCAACGGTTTCGAAGCCACCACCATAGAGCAGATCACGGAGGCCGCCGACGTCGCCCAGGCCACCTTCTTCAACCACTTCCAAAACAAGCAGGCAGTTCTCTCCGAAATGACCGGGGAAGTCTTCGACGCCATGCGTGCGATGGTCGATGAACAATTGTCGCGCCCCGTTTCCGCGCAAGAGCGTCTCCGCGGTTTCGCCGAAAGCGGCGCGGTGCAGATCGAAGAGTCCCGCGATCTTGCACGCGATGTCCTTCTTGAACTCATGAGTACCCGTTCGCGGCCCGGAGAAGCGATTCCCTACCTTACTCGCGTACACGAGCCCTTCGCCGAAATCGTGCGCCAGGGCCAAGCCAACGGCGAAGTCCGCGCTGACCTCGACCCGGAGTTTATCGCCGAAATGGTTGTGGGCGCTTTCAACGCGGCGGTGACCAACTGGATGAACGACGCCGGCTACCCGCTGGCCAGACGGCTACGGGAAGTCGCAGCCTTCATGGGCCAAGCCATCGCCACCGACCGTGCCACCACAAAAAAGGAAGCCGGGTAGCGTGCGCGCAAAGGTAAAGAGGACCGAAGCTGAGGTCGCGAAGTGTCGAACACGACTGAATTAACGACAACGGACGCAAGCCATACGGAAACGCGCTGATGACTCAACAGGCGAACAACGGCAAAGGCATCATCAATAGAAGGACTTTTCTGATAGCGGGTGCTGTGGGCGCGGCGGGAGTCGCGGGAGTCGCGCTTGGGTTGAAACACCTTCAGCCCACACCCGCTAAGGCGCCGCCGGCCACAGTGCCGGCCGGCGGCGCCACCAAATCGGTTACACCCGGCTATGGAGACTGGCGGGACATTTACCGGGAGCGCTGGCGTTGGGACAAGATCGTACGCTCCACCCATTTCGTAAACTGCTGGTACCAGGCCAACTGCTCATGGAACGTCTATGTGAAAGACGGAATGGTGTGGCGCGAGGAGCAGGTGGGCCAGTACCCGCAGATAAACCCCATGCTCCCCGACCCCAATCCCCGCGGTTGCCAGAAGGGCGGCTGCTTCAGCGAGCGCATGTACGACCCCGGGCGGCTACGCCATCCCCTGAAGCGCGTGGGTCCGCGCGGCTCCGGCAAATGGAAACGCGTTGCTTGGGACGAGGCCTTGAGCGCCATCGCCGACTCGATGCTCGACACCTTGGTAAAGGACGGCTGCGACCGTATCGTGTGGGAACTCGGCCCGCTCTACACCGTGGGCGCGAACGCCGCCGGCCACCAGCGGCTGGCGGTCTTGCTCGACTCGACCAACCTCGACATGAACACAGAGATAGGCGACGGCCACCGGGGAGCCGCCGAAACCTTCGGCAAGATAGTCTTTGAGCGCTCGGCCGACGACTACTTCTACTCCGACCTAGTGTTGATCTGGGGCGGCAATCCCATCTACACGCAGATCCCCAACTCCCACTTCCTCACCGAGGCACGCTACAACGGAACTCGCATCGCTTGCATCGCCCCGGATTACAGCGCCTCTTCCATCCACGCCGACACCTTCGTACCGGTAAAGCCGGGATGTGACGCCGCCCTCGGCCTGGCGATGGCCAACGTGATAGTCGAGCAGGACCTGATCGACCGCGATTTCCTGATCGAGCAGACCGACATGCCTATGCTGGTACGCGACGACAACGACCGCCTGCTACGCGAATCGGACCTGCACGAAGGCGGAAGCGAGGAAGTGCTTTACTTCTACGACGCGGACAAAGGAATAACGGCCGCGCCAAAGAAAAGTCTGGCGCTCGAGGGCTTGCATCCGAGCCTGGAAGGCAGCTACAAAGCCAAGCTG
>JAJRWY010000230.1 GCA_024276575.1 Candidatus Binatota bacterium | reverse complement strand
GCTCCAGGCGCTTGGGCAAGGTCGTGACTTTCCTGCCGTAGAGCACCGAGCGCTTGCTGGACGGATCGATAGTCCTTGCCGCCAACAAAACACCGTGGCAAATAGCAGCCACGAGGATGCCTGCGTCGAACGCTCCGAGCACGACCCGTTGCAACAGTTCGGATTCTAGATACGGACGCATCGCTTTCGCATGGCCACCGGGTAGCACCAAGGCGTCGAAAGAACTCGCCGCCGCCTGCTCATACGATAAAGGGGCCTCGAACTCCGGTGAGGCGCTGAACAACGCATAAGCTGCACGGCCGTTCTTGTCGGCGCGCAGGATCCCACCTAACATCAAAAGCCCGCGGCCGCTGACCATGATGGGGTCGGCTCGAGGACTACGCCCCTGCGGCGCTGCAACCACGACCTGGTGTCCACGGTCCGTGAGGATCTTCCAACTGACAGCGGCTTCGGTCGGATCGAAGCCACCGGCCGGCAACGGCATCAAGACGGTCTTGCCGACTGCGCTCATCGGCTCTTCTCTCTTTTTCTCACTGGCATACTCCACCGACACTATACCTTGATCGGACAATAATTCATGGCGCAAATGGCCTGCGGCTCGCGCCGGAGCACGCCATCCGCTTACCGTACTCGCGCCCGTCGATGCTCACGTACGGTTGGGTACGCTCCGCTCGGCGAACGCTCCGCTCAGCCACGGCTGACGCACTCCAGCGCGTTTTCGCTCATGAATTATTGTCCGACCAAGGTATACTGGCCACCGCTGCAAGTAATGCCGCAGACGGGCGCAATCGGTGCATAGACACCGCAATCGCCGCTATGATACTCACTACGCGGTAATTCGGTAATTCGCATGTCTATCACGCCCCAGGATATGGAGAGAACAGACGAAGCGCCGGGGACTTCCCTGCTGCTGGAACGTGCTCGAATCGGTGCTTGGATCCTGTTCGTCTTCTCGGTTTACCTGCCGGTAGGAGACCTTATCGCCGGTACTGAAGCCCCGCCGCTGCTCTGGATTACCCACACCCTAAGACTGCTTTGGTTCTCCGTGATAATCCTGGCCCTGCGACTCCCCAATGCCGCGAAGTACGCGAAGGCATACGCTTTGTTGATGGCATCATCCATCCTGGTGACAGCCTGTCTGGCCAGCCTCGCGCGCGACGCCGTCGCCACGATGCTGATGGTGGCCACTGCGGTTCCCCTGGCCACCTGCTCTTTATTCCCCTGGGGAACAGCTGCGCAGTGCATGATAGTGCTTTTTTCCGCCGTCATCGTCGCCGGACTTCCCGGCCTAGTGATGGAGAACGTGGAGAACATTTTCCCCACCAACACGGCGTTCAATCTCGCCGGAGTCTGGGGACTGTCGATATACCTAGCACACGCTTACGACGGTAACCGGCGGGCAATCGAAGTCTGGAAAGAAGCCCTGGAAAACATGAATGCGACCCTGGAACAAAGGATTGAGCAACGCACTGCCAAGCTCGACCAGACCAACAAGGATCTCGCATCCTTCGCCTACTCGATTTCTCACGATCTGCGCACTCCGCTACGGACCATCGACGGGTTCAGCCAACTCGTCCTCGACGAGACCGCCGAGCGCCTGGAGGAAACCGAGCGCGGACACCTCACCACAGTGCGCACCGCAGCTCAGCACATGGGCGCTTTGATCGACGCGTTGCTCGGACTGTCCCGCATCGGACGGCAAGAACTGCGCCGGGAACGGCTCGACTTGAGTGCAATCGCCCGCTCGGTGCTGGCAGACCTAGGTCGAGAGGAGGCCGGACGTGACATCAGCGTCGACATCAAGCAGACGCCGCCGGTGTATGGAGACCCCACCCTGCTAAGAGACGTCATGCAGAACTTGCTTCACAATGCGTGGAAATACTCTGCCAAGACTCAGGCGCCGTTGATCGAGTTCAGCGCGGCGAAGGAACGGGGAGAGACCGTCTACCGTATCCGCGACAACGGAGTCGGATTCGACATGGACTCGGCCGGCAAGCTCTTCGATCCCTTCGAGCGCCTGCACCCCCCCTCCGAGTTCGAAGGCACCGGCATCGGATTGGCTACCGTCCGTAGGATAATTCAACTTCACGGGGGCCGGGTATGGGCCGAAGGCAGTGCCGGACACGGAGCAACCTTCCGTTTCACCGTTCCGGGCGCCCCCTTCCCGGAACGGTGAAACTCGTGGCCTGACTGTCCGAAAAGACGCCCCGGCGTTCGACAGCACGCAACTCTCCCGTATCTTGGTCTCAGTGGACAACTGAGAATATGACAACTGAAAAACGAGGAATCGAGCTTCTGCTCCACGCGGAGCACAATAAATCCACGGCTTTCACGGCCGAAGAACGCGATGCCCTGGGGCTACGCGGGCTGTTGCCGGCGCATGTTTCGACCCAAGCCCAGCAGCAAAAGCGCGTGATGGAGAATCTACGCCGCAAGGGTTTCGACATCGAGCGCTACATCTTGTTGCTGGCTCTGCAAGGGCGCAATGAGCGGCTTTTCTACCGCACTCTCATCGATCACATCGACGAACTGATGCCGATCGTCTATACCCCGGTCGTGGGACAAGCCTGCCGCGAATTCGCCCACATTTTCCGCCAGCCACGCGGATTCTACATCTGCCCCGCCGACCGCGGTGAGATCCGCCGTATCATGGACAATTGGCCGGAAAGTGACGTCCGCGTCATCGTGGTCACCGACGGCCAACGCATACTCGGCCTCGGCGATCTCGGCGCCAACGGCATGGGCATCCCGATCGGCAAACTGGCCTTGTACACTGCGGGCGCCGGAGTGCATCCTGCTCAATGCATGCCGGTAATGCTCGATGTCGGTACCAACAACGAGGAGCTTCTTGCCGACCCACTCTATCTCGGTTCACCGGAACACCGTCTCGAAGGTGAGGCCTACGACTCGCTCGTCGAGGAATTCGTGGCAGCAGTGCAAGATAAGTTCCCGAAGGCCTTGATCCAGTTCGAGGACTTCCTCACGCCCAACGCCTACCGCCTGCTGCGACGCTACCGTGATCGAGTACTGTGCTTCAATGACGACATTCAGGGCACAGCAGCGGTGGCATTGGCCGGCATCTATGCCTCTACGCGCATCTCCGGGCTCAAATTCTCCGAACTTCGAATCATGTTTCTCGGTGCGGGGTCGGCCGCCACCGGTATCGCCGATTTAGCGACCAAAGCCTTGATGCACGAGGGGCTCGACGAATCCCAGGCCCGGGGGCGGCTGTGGTTTGTCGACATCAACGGACTTCTCGTCGCTTCCCGCAGCGACCTGATGCCGCATAACCTGCCCTATGCCCACGCTCATCGCGCTGTCGGCTTCATCGAGGCAATACATGAAATTCGCCCACATGTGCTGATCGGAGCCACCGGTGCACCCGGCGTATTCACACGCCAAGCTCTCGAAGCGATGGCTGAAATCAACCATCGGCCTGCAATCTTCGCGCTGTCGAACCCTACGGACCGGGCTGAATGCACCGCCG
>JAJRWY010000229.1 GCA_024276575.1 Candidatus Binatota bacterium | reverse complement strand
CGGTGCGGCCGGTGCGGCCGGTATGGCCGGACCGAGTCCTGCTGGAGGGCAAGACTCGGTCGAGCTTCCCGACCCACAAGCAACCGATAGCAGCGAACTATTGCAGGCGGCGGGGATGTCGCCGCAACAAATCCAATCCTGGCGCAAGCGGGGTGTGATCGAGTGAGAGCGGCCTGCGGGAGAGTTCGCGGCGCTGTGGGGGCCCGGAGCCGGCTATGCGGCATGTTCTCTGGAGAGTGAGAGGAAGGTAGATGGATCTTGATTTTAGTGAAGAGCAGGAGATGTTGCGAGAGACCGTTCGCGGTGTGTGCGGACGCCACTGTTCCGTCGACGTGGTACGTGCGATGGAAGACGATGAGGTCGGCTATCCCGCTGCGCTGTGGTCACAGTTGGCGGAACTCGGAATCCTCGGACTCAACTTTCCTGAGGCTTACGGTGGGTCGGGCTTGGGGCCCCTCGAGGGAGTGGTGGTTTATGAGGAGTTCGGTAGAGCGTTGGCACCGACCCCTCATTTCGTCAGCTCGGTGGTCTGCGGCGGTGCCTTGATGGCAGCCGGGACTGAAGAGCAAAAGCGCGAGTGGCTCCCGGAGATCGCCTCCGGCGGGGCAATCTTGACGCCAGCTTGGATGGAACCCGACCGCGGCTTCGGCGCGCGCGGTGTGCAACTCAAGGCCAAGACGGGCGACGGCGTTTATATTCTGAACGGCGTCAAGCGCCACGTCTACTTTGCTTCCTCGGCCAGCCGCCTGTTAGTGCTCGCTAGGAGCGGCGATGCCAGGGAAGGCGGTGCCGGCGACGGTGTGGATCTGTTCCTCGTAGACCCGGCTTCGCCCGGTGTGAAGATGACCCAGCAGTTCTCCTTGTCGTCGGACACTCAGTACAGAGTCGAGTTTTCCGACGTGGAGGTTCCGGCCGCGGCGCGTATCGGGGATCCCGGTTCAGGGTGGAATACTTGGGACAAGGTGATGCGCGAGGGCATCATAATGCTTGCGGCATGGGGCATGGGGGCGGCGGCCCGTGCTTTGGAAATCACGGTGCAGTACGCCAAGGAGCGAGAGCAGTTCAACAAACCCATTGGGGCGTTCCAGGCCATCTCCCATTACTTGGCCGACGCTACTACAGCAGTGGACGGCGGTACTGCTTTGGTCTACGAAGCGGCTTGGGCTTTGGCCGAAGGAAAATCCGACGACCGGCTGGCGCCGATGGCCAAGCTGTTCGCCTGCGATACCTTCCGTGATGTGACCGCAATGTGCGTGCAGGTCCACGGAGGGTACGGATTCACTGTCGACTATGACATTCAACTCTACTTTCGCCGTGCCAAACAACTACAGATAAGCTGGTGGGACGCGCCTTATCTGGGCGAGCTGGTGGCGGCCAGTGTCCTTGACGGCTGAGTAGGTCGCAGTTCAGCCGGGCGGTAATGTCCCGTGCTTCAAGAAAGTCCGGCTCTTGCTCCTGGCAAGGGGTAATGCCGCGGCCGCCGTTATTACGCACAGGGCGGTGTAGAAGGCGCTGGGCAAAGCTCCGCCGGCGCCCAGGTTGGCGGTGGCTAGTACCGAGCCCAGCCCGGCGTTTTGCATGCCGACTTCGATCACCAAGGTGCGGCGTTGTTGGTCCGGCCAGCCCAGGCTGCTCGCGAAAGCGTAAGCTGCACCGTAGCCGGCCAGATTCAGAATGAGCATGCCGGTGGCTATCGAGGCGCCCCCGCTGGAAAGAGAATCCCGGTTGGCCGCGACTACCACCAGCACTATCAAAACGATGGCGCTAGATGCGACCGTCGCTGCCAGTCGGTCCCACCACTGAGGAGGCGAGGCTAGCAATTGTCTCGCTGCGATACCGGCCAACACTGGAATCACCACCAGCTTCATGGCATCGCCTACCAGCGCCGCTACCGGCACCTCCATGCTGGTGTCGGCCAGCAGAGGCAGCCACAGTGCCAGAACCAGAGGGCAGAGCAGCGTCGCGACAGTGGTCATGGTAACCGACAATAAGAGATCGCCGCGAAACAGCACCGTCATTACGTTAGACGCCATCGCGCCGGGCATACAGCCGACCAGCACGATCCCGGCGCGTAGCTGCGGATCGTCGTAGAATTGAGACACGGCCCAAGCCGACAGTGGCATGATGGTATACTGGGCGGCCAGTCCGATCAGCGGCCGGGAGGGTGCCGCGATGAAGGCCCGGGCTTGCTCGCGGCGCACTAGGGTCCCGACGAAAAGCATGGTGACGGCAAAAGCCGGCTTGAGCATGGGTTTCAAGGCCGTAAAGGGATCCGGATAGTAGAAAGCCAGCAAAGAACCGGCGAGTAGTCCGGCGAGAACAGTCACGGTTTTCCTTTCATGGCATGACGCGGCCGTCGCTGCTGCCGGCACGGCCTAGCCCGCATTATTCATGAAACCTCGTCGCGAGAGTCGCAAGCGCCCGTGAGATCGGCCCAAGCGCAGCGATGAGGCCCGCAGGCGTACTAACAGTACGTCGAGGGCCGAAAAGCGAGCACGGGCCGAGATTGCGGG
>JAJRWY010000228.1 GCA_024276575.1 Candidatus Binatota bacterium | reverse complement strand
CGAGGCTCTCCTCAGAAGCGGGAACGATTGAGGACCCGTAGAGCCGTACGACATGCGCGCTCTCGGCTACTTCGTCTGCGGCGCGACTGACTTCGAAGAGAACCTGGGCGTGCGCCTCTTCTAGATGTGCGCGGGCTTGCCTCGCCTTGGCTTCCGCCTCGGACAGAGCCGCCCTACGCCTACCGAGCTGGATGGGAACGTTGAAGCCGAAGCCGGCGGTCGGCCGTCGCTCGGCGGCATCCCAAAGGCTGTTGTATGAGCCGATCACCGCAAGATCGGGAAAGAACTCGCGCTTGGTCAGCGCTACCTCCGCTTGGCGAGCGCGAAATCTCAACGCCAAGGCGTCGAGCTCAGGGCGACTCCGGAGCGCGTAGTCGCCAAGCTGGTCGCGTGGCACCACTGGCCGTATCCCGGGAAGCTTTACTGGCGGCGCTGGCAGGATCGTTTCTGGCGGAAGATTGAGGAGCGTGTTAATCCGCGCTGACGCTACCGATCGCGCACGCTCGAGCACGATCCCGTGGTGGATCAGATGCTGGTGCTCGACTTCTGCTTGGAGTGCGTCCTGTTTGTGCACGAGTCCCGCGCCGTATCGCGTCTGGGCAATGCGCTTCAGTTCGAGCAGCAGCTCTTGGTTAAAGCGATTGATGTCGATGGCGCGGTGCAGGAAGTAGTAATCATAGAAGGCAGTCTCCGTACTCTCGATGAGTCGGAGCTTGGTAGCTTCGAAGTCTCGGCCGGCGGCCTGGGCTTCGGCTAGCGCGGCCTGGCCTCGCAGTTTCAGCTTCCCCGGCCAAGGGAATCGTTGGCTGAGTTCGAGTGTCTGCCCGAAGTTTACGTCGCTCGATCCGATTGTTCCTGGCGCAATGCCGTAGGCGAACCGCGGGTCGTCGAGCGCAGTCACTTGGGGGTAGCGAGCGAGCGCCGCTTGCCACGCGCTGTGCATGGCAGCGAGGGTCGGATTGCGGGCGAGTACTTCCAGGCGAAGGTCGTCGAGTTCCAGCACCGTGCGGCCAGCGAACGGGGAGGGGATCGTTCGAAGATCGCCCGCCAAACTTGCCGGCACCCCGAGACCAGCACCGGACAACGGGCGAGTACTCCGCGGCGCGCTCTTCAACGCGTCGGCCCGGAGGCTGTGGTACCTATCTAGCTTGGCAGCGCAGCCACTCAACAGCAGAAGCGCAGCTATTCCGGTCGTCGTAATCTTTGTTCTAGGTCTCATCTTCCCATCTCTCTTCGCTGTTCAGCGGAGTTCACTGCTCAGCACCGCGCCGCCCCCGAAGGGCCAGACGCATGAACAACGGTTGCGATAGCTGGTGCGCCCGCAGACCCTCTCGAGCGTAGGTGCGGACTGACGGCCGAGCGATTAGCTCAGCTTCGCGAGCCTGCATAATTCATGAAACCTCTGCTACAAGCCTCAAGCGCCCGCAATCTCGGCCCGTGCTCGCTTTTCGGCCCTCGACGTAGTGTCACTACGCCTGCGGGCCTCAACGCTGCGCTGGGGCCGATCTCACGGGCGCTTGCGACTCTCGCGACGAGGTTTCATGAATAATGCAGGCTAGACGTGGGCGATCAGATCAAGAAGGATGCGTTCAGAACGAAGAGGCGCGACGTTCTATAGCGCGAAGCCGGAGGTTCCGCCGTGAGACGAGCCGACGTCACCTGGCGAAAACTGTCTGACGCCGAATACGCCGGAGGCGTTGCCGCTAGAGGCGCTGAGCGTGATTCTGGAACTGAGCCGGCGGAGCGGGCAGCGAGTTCCGCTTTGATGACTTCTACATCGCAGCATCCGCAGTCTACGCGATTCTCCGCGGCACGCCCCGTCGCACTAGAAGCCTCGCCTTGGCAGCAGCATGCACGATGAACGCTGGCGTCTACACGGCATGCGAACACCGCGCTTCCGGCGGACGCTTGCGCGCTCAGGACGGTCAGAGCCAGGAACAATTGGAAGATGCGACGTTTCATTTTATCCAGCCGAACCTAGCATAGGCCGTTCGGCCTCTTCAGCACAAACCGGATACCATATCGGCCGAGCCGCTTCGGACTCGTACCGGGGACGGCGTATCATCTCGGAGTTGCGTGTAATGAAGCCGATATGGCTGGATTCGGCGCACGTATCCTCAATCCGTTCTCTTGAGCCGGAAGGCGGCGCTACATGGAGACGTGGGACGAGGGATGCGGCCTGAAACGGAGATGCGGAAACCGGCGTGACAGAGGACCTCGGGCTATGGCCCTTCGACGCTGTCGTCGGCCTGTTGGGAATGCTGAACGTCGTGACCGGACGGCGAAGTCGAGGCCAGGCCAGCAGAGTCGAAAGCAGCTACCTGACGGCCATAGTCGAAGGCCACGACTCGACCCCCTGCCGGCTGACGACCTCCTGCCGGCTCCCCGGATCCCTTCCCTACCCCAGCCTGGACAGGAACCGTGTTACGCGGATAATGGGAGCTGCAAGAAAGCAAGCGGCATCGCCGGAGGAGCGTTGTTGCGTCATAGCGCCCGTAGAGGTCTAGCACCCGCACAGGTTTCTCATCCGCAGGGTGCCGTTGCCTCATCCACCCACTGCCCTCCTTCCGGCGCCGCTGAGTATCAAAGCAAGCGGCGTGGTATCCATGAACATTTCCAAGAATTCGAAAAACATGGGGGCGGTGCTGCACCTAGCCTTGCGGCGCAGCACTATAGTGGTGATCTGGCTCGTAGCGGCCCTGTCGATGCTGCCGGCCACACAGGCCGCGGCGGCGAGCCACTGCAAAGTGAAAATCGGCAGAAGCGACGGCGTACTCAACGTCTACGCAAGCTCGGTGGCCGGGATCTTGAAATGGGCGCCGGACCAAACGAGTCCTCCAGTGGACTTCTACGACACAAACTCCTGCATCGTGTCCGGCCGGGCCCGCGCCTGCCATATCGCCGATCCCTCCACGACAGCGGCAAAAACACCGCCTGCGGGTTGCACCTTGTACATTTCCGACGACGGCGCCGAGAGCTGCGCCGTGTGGATACGCGGTTGCACGCCGGGCTTGCGCGAGGTGGCCACCGTGGAAGCCGACGTAGCGACCCTGCAAGCGGACGTCACGGGGCTCACGGCCTCGCTGGCAGCCACTAATGCCGATGTGGTCGCCTTGTCCGGCCAAGTGGCGACGCTCGACGCCCAACTAAGCGCGGTCGGCGCCGGCCTGGCAGTCGTCGAAGACAAAACCCAATGCATGAACGCGAACGCAACCGATACTTACTTCACCGGCTGCAACGTGCACGTGAGAAACGGTACGGGGCTGAGCAATTCCACGAACGGCAGCGGGAACCTGATCGTCGGTTACGACGAAGGAGCGGGCACCAAGACCGGTTCGCACAACCTGGTCATCGGCCCCGACCACGTCTACAGCAGCTACGGCGGCCTGATCGCGGGCTCCGGTAACGTCGTGCACGGCCAAAACTCTTCCGTGTTGGGCGGCAGTTCCAACGTAGTATCCGGCCCATTGGCCGTCGTGTGCGGCGGTGACGGCAACAGGGCGCACGGCATGAGTTCGGTAGTGGGCGGCGGCTTGAGTCGGCAAGCAAACGGAACCTACGACTGGGTGGCCGGATCGTTGTTCGAAAACCAGTAGTGTGCCATCAACCAGTATCGACGCGCCTAGGCGCAGGCGCGTCGAACGCCGGCGCAACGGATGCTCACGAGCGTACTCGCCGGGTGGGCGCGAGCCCATTCGGCGCGCCCACCCGGCGAGTACGCTCGTGAGCATCCGTTGCGCCTGCGTTCGACGCGCCTGCGCCTAGGCGCGTCGATACTGGTTGATGGCACACTACTGGTTTTCGAACAACGATCCGGCCACCCAGTCG
>JAJRWY010000227.1 GCA_024276575.1 Candidatus Binatota bacterium | reverse complement strand
TAGAGGATGTCGAAGTGCTGGGCCGCGACGACGGCGGCGTGATCAGCGTTCAGATATCATCGCCTAGCGGGGCTGAGTTGCGCCCGCGCTTGGCCCGGCTGCTGGTCGGTAAGCATTGGCTCTTGCATGAGCTGAGTCCCAAGCTGATGAGCCTCGAGGATCTTTTCGTTGCGATACTCGAAAGCGGCGGTGTGCCGGCGGCTTCGCGGCAAAGTCCCGGCGCCTCCCGGCCGTCCTCCGTGGCGGCTACTACGAGCGGTGGTACGCCGGGCGGAGAGACCCAGGTATGAGACCGTTCCTCTCCATGCTGGGCAAAGAGTTGCGTACTTTTTTTGCTTCGCCCTTGGTCTATTTCGTGGCTGCCGTATTTCTGGCTCTTTCCGGGTACTACTTCTATACGAATCTCAACGCTTTCATTACCTTCGGTTTCGGAGAGTCAATCGTCGAGCATCTGTGGCAGCGCCTGTTCAACGACATCGTACGGGTGGTGATTACGGTCATACCACTGGTCACCATGCGGGTTTATGCCGAGGAGAAGAGCCTCGGGACCATGGAGTTGCTCTATACGACCCCCTTGCGCGACGGCGAGATCCTGGCGTCCAAATACCTTGCCTGTATGGCCGTGTTTACCATGATTGTCGGCTCTACAGTCCTGTACCCGATACTCATCTATCGCATCCAGCCCTTCGATCTCAGCCAACTCTATGCCGTTTACCTTGGTATGTTTCTATTGGTATCGGCGATGGTGTCGATCGGCATATTCATCTCCTCGCTTACACAAACGCAGTTGATCGCCGCGCTGTTCACCTATGGCGCGGTGTTGTTGCTGTGGAATCTTTCGTGGAACGAAGCGGCCGTGCCCAAGGATATTCTCGGCGTGGTCTCCCAGATCTGCGCTTATGACCATTTCGAGCCTTTTGCGCGAGGTATCGTAGACCTGAAGGATCTTGCCTATTTCATCGCGCTCACAACTTTTATGAACTGGCTGACCATGCGTTCGATGGAGTCACGGCAGTGGAGGGGGCGGCGGTGATTTCGTTTACGTGGCGGCGCTACCTGCAGTTGCTGATCGCGGCGTTCGGCTTGTTGTCCCTGCTATTTCTGCTGGTGGCGGCGGCCTACGTCCACAATATGCGTTTCGATTTGAGCCCCGGTAACCGTTTTACACTCTCGGACCACGCCCACAAGGTTCTCGACGCAGTCAAGGAGCCGATAAAGATTACGGCGTTCATTCGCACCGAGGACCCGCGTAACCCGCTGATCAAAGACCTACTGTGGCAAGTTGCCGGGGAGAGTCCATACATCAGCTACGACGTGGTGGACATAAACCGCCACCCTGCACTCGCCAACCAGTATGGGGTCAATGCCTACGGTGCCACCGTCGTCGAATCGGCGACCAAACGGGCCGACTTCGGTCAGCCATCGGAGAGTCTGTTGATGTCGGCGATTCTCGAGGTCGTGCAAGATCCCAAGAAAGTCTATGTGCTGACCGGACACGGGGAGTGTTCGATCAAGAACACTGACCGCCGTAACGGATGCTCACAGATGCGCGACGTGCTGTCGTTGGAGTCCTACGACATCGAGGAACTCAGCCTTGCCGGTGGTGCGGATGTCCCGCAGGACGCCGATGTAGTGATATTGAACGGTCCTCGAGGCGACCTACTGGAGGTTGAAGCGCGTTCCATCGAGCGCTATTTGGCCTCCGGCGGCGATTTGCTGGTACTCATAGATCCTTTCCGCGCCCCGCGCCTAGTCAGTTTGCTCGGAGCCTATGGCATAGAGGTGGGGGCCAATGTGGTGATCGACCCTGACAACCGCTTGGCCGGCGGGGAACCGTTTTCGGCGGTCATAACCGATCTTAATCCACGACACCTGATCAGTTCCACCCTGGATTCCCCCCCCTTGTTTTCCTTGACCGCAGCGCTTTCCACTCGTAGAGACGAGGAGAGCGGCAGGGTCGTCGTGAAGTTCTTGAAGACCGGCCCCAGGAGTTGGGCCAGCTTCGATCATTCGGTAGTACAGGGTTCTTCTGCGTCCTTCGTTGCCGGCCGTGATGTCAACGGCCCCTTGGCCGTTTGGGTGGAAGTCAGCCAGCGGGTCGCGGAAGACGTTCCCGGGCGCAAGGATGCGAGAACGCGCATAATCGTCTATGGCGACTCTGATTTCGCCAACAACCGTTTCCTCGATTATCTGGGCAACAGAGACCTGCTTGTCAATACCGTGAATTGGCTAGCGCGAGAAGACCATCTGCTAGCCGCCCGTCCACAGCGCAAGGAGGGCGGGAAGAACCAGTTCTTTATCAGCCAATCCGAGGGGGAAAGCGTGTTCTGGACTGCTGTGATAGTGCAGCCGGGATTTTTTCTGCTGATCGCGTTGGCCCTGCTGTTGTGGAGGCGATTGACGCCGTGAACTGGCTACGCATACTGGCCTACTACGCGCTTGCCGCGCTGCTAGGTGCATACTTGTATGCCTACCGTGCCCAACGGCAGCCCCAGGAACTGTCCAGTGAGGACTCTGAGCGGCCGTTGATCGCCGCCGTGGTGGAAGATATCGACCACGTTCGTATCGACAAAGGCGAAATCGAACTGGAGTTCTCTCGCAACGACAGCGGCCGCTGGGAGTTACGGTCTCATCCGGGGCTTCGCTTCAATAGCGACTTGCTTGACGCTGTTCTAGACACGCTCACCAGCATAGCGCCCATCGAAATAGTAGACACGTCTTCGGACTCGGCAGGTCAGTACGGTTTGCGCCCGCCCAAAGTGCGTATGCGAGTTGAGAGGGACGGCGTCATCTTGTCAACCCTTGCTTTCGGCGTACGTAATCCGACCCGTACGGCGGTTTATGCCAGGAAGTCCGGTTCTGACAGCGTCTATCTGCTCGGGCTAAATTCCAGCTATTACCTGGATTTGATTTTTGAACAGTTCGCCAAAGAGTTGCGTAGCCGGGGAATCAGCCGGGGGGACGGGGAGGATGGGGCATGGACTTCGGATTCACCGAGGAACAAGAACAGTTTCTAAGCAGCGTCCGCGATTTTCTTGCCGCACAGGCTCCGGTTTCCTACTCACGCTCGATGATGGATGACCCGCTCGGCCATTCCAGCGAGGTGTGGCGCCGCTGCG
>JAJRWY010000226.1 GCA_024276575.1 Candidatus Binatota bacterium | reverse complement strand
GTGGATGAAGGGGGTCGCTAAGGGTCTACGCCTGAGTCGACGCCGCGAGCTGCGGGACGCAAGATGAACCCGTCGGCCTGTGGGACGAAAAACACTTGTGAAGTAGTTCCAGCTTTGCCGGCGTCGGCTCCGAACCATTTCTTCAATATCGATGGAAGCACGTTTTCGTCGGAGTCTTCACGCTTGATTACGTCAACGGCAATCTTGACGAAGTTGGCTCGTAAGGTCTCGCCGTCGACGGTGACGTTCCTCCAACCTTGTGGGATTCCTTTTACCTTCTTGCGTGGCGGAAGCAGTACTATCGGCTCTCGCCCATTGTGGCGTATCCGGCAGTAGAAACCCTTGGAACTACGTTGTGACAGGTTGATCAAATATGCGGCCAAGCGCCACTCCGCCAATTCCATGGTCAAACGCGCGGTTGCTTCCTGTAACTCTTCCGCGACATCGAAAGTCGTACTAAATACGCCATCTCTGTATCGGAAGAACTTTCCCTTGCACCAATACTTCAGAGGATTCTTTTCCAGGTAGCTTCTCATCGACTCTCCGTCGTCGATATCACAGTTGAAGTCGTCTCTGATCAAGGGATTACTCTTGGCTTGTCGACGAACTTCTTCTATGAGCGCTTCTACGGAGATCGATCCAGGAAACATGCCGGTGGAGAGCATTGCTTTCAGCACCAGCATCTTGAAGCTGCCGGTCATGCTGGTGGAGTTGAGATGATCGAGAAAATCGGCGATGCGCCCTTCGCGTAGGACACGCTTCTCGTCGTCCTCGAGCTGTCCTTTGTTATCGGCCAAGCCGAGCCACGACCCGTACTTACGGCGTAGTTCGGGCTGCCTGGGATTGTAGCCGTCATGAAGCGCTTCCGAAGCTGATGGCCGTCGTCCATGCATGTCCGCAAAATTGTCGTAGTAACTTAGGATAGTGGCCAAACGCGATTTCGGATGTTGTTCTCGCTCGAGCTGTTTCAGAATCTCGATGCTTTCGAGATCGTAAGTAACTTCGCAACCCGGCGGTAGCTGCAGCGGACCTCCGTTTGCGATCAAAGAAATCGCATCGTGCAACTCCGACGGGTTGTCGCTGAGGCCCAACAGGGCTTTGGGTTTGTTGAGGAAGCTGCGGTGATTGCCTATGTAATCTATGACCTTCAGGGTCTTGCCTTCACGGCGGCGCAGGCCGCGCCCGAACTGTTGCAGCCAGATTATTCGTGACTCGGTCGGCCGCAGCATCAGCACGGTGTCGACATCGGGCAGATCGACGCCCTCATTGAACATGTCGACCGCGAATAACACGTCGAGCGTCCCGTTGCGCAGAGCTTCGAGAGACGATGATCTAGGATCGCTATCATCGCCGGCGTATACTGCGGCGGATCGTAGGCCCGCCTCTCGAAAATAACCGCGCATGAAACGCGCGTGGCTCTGTGAGCAGCAGAACGCGAGGCAGCGTGTTCCTCCTCGTTGACGGTATTGATCGAGGGCATTCTGTGCCCTCGATGTCACTTCGAGGGCAGTACTCAGAGCCTCTTCATCGAAACCGGTACGGCGCCATGGGATGTTGCTGTAGTCGATCTCATCAGGGACTCCAAAATAGTGAAAAGGAGCGAGATGTCCGCGGTGAATTCCTTCTGGAAAATCGCAGCGGTAAATCAAGTTTTCGTTGCATAGCCGCAGAACGTTTCCGCCGTCGCTTCGTTCGGGCGTTGCTGTGAGGCCCAGCACGAAGTCGGGATTGAAGTAGTCAATTAGACGGCGATAGCTTTGTGCTTCGGCGTGATGGAACTCGTCTACGACTACATAGTCGAAGTGATCGCGAGCGAAGCTTGACAGGTGCGTTGAGCGGCTGAGCGTTTGGATCGATGCAAACAAGATATCGGCATCGCGGTCTTTCTCCTGCCCGGTAAATAGTCCAATCCGGGCGCGAGGGCGTATGTTGCGAAAGGTGGACATAGCCTGGCGCAGTATTTCTTCACGATGGGCGACGAACAATACGCGTCGAGCTTTGGCCTGTTCGGAATCGAAAGCGGCAAGCCAAGTTTTTCCGAGGCCGGTACCCAGGACCACTAGGCCTGCACTTTGCCCGTCTTTGCGCGCGGCCTGGAGGGCTTCCAGGGCTTCAGCCTGAATTTGGTGGGGCGTAGGGACTTCATTGGCCGTTTCGTTGGGGACCTCCAGCACGATTTCGTCGACCATGCTGCAGGTAGTCAATTCCTCGCCAACCGGACCGCTACGGGTGAACGAGATCGCGTCACGCATGGCAGCGTAGTTTTGTATCCACTCCTCGGTGAGTGCCTGTGTGGAGGGGCTGTAGAAAAGGTTCTCGAACGAAGACGACACTTCGTCGAAACCGTCTTGGTCGCGCGAGGTCAATACTCTGTAATTCCACTCGATGCCGTTGGTAAGAGCGGTTTTGCTCAGGTTGGAGCTTCCCACATAAGCTACACCGTTACCCTCGCGCATGCGTAGGATATAGGCCTTCGGATGAAAGCTGGACCGGGAACACTCGTATACTCGCAGCTCAAGGCTGTCCGCGGGTTTTCTGGGATCCGCCTTTTTCCCGTGAAGCGTTTCGCTGCGTGGTACATGGTTAGCCAAGTCGAGTAGACGAAAAAGAGCTTCGGGCTCGGTGGCCTCTCGGTAGTCACCGGCCAGGATTCGCAGCCGGCCGCCACGTTCCAGTAAACATTTGAGCGGCTCTTCAAGTATCCGCATTCCACTGCCCATGATGAAAGCGACGGCAATGTCCAGCGCATCGGTAGCGTCGAGCTGCGGAAGAAGATGAGAGAGGAACGCATCGTTGCCGCCGACTATCAGTGGACGCTCGTGAGGAATGGTAACAATACGGAAGTCGCGAGGAGCTTCATAGACAGGCCCGGATTCGCTGATTTCGGAGTCTTGTCCGGCGCTAGCGTTATCCTCATCGCCGCCATATTTCTGCCTCCCCGGCACCACCCCGCGGACCCCACCCCTCGGGTCCCCCACATCCCCGCGGTATCTCGGAATAACGTGCATGTGCAGATGAAAAACCGTCTGTCCGGCGGCGGCCCCGACGTTGATGCCGATGTTGAACCCATCGGGGTTATGGCGTGCGAGAATCTCCTTACGTACGATCTGGAGGCCGGCGAGTATTTCGCTTTGTTCGTCGGGGTCGGCGTCGAACCACAGAGCAACATGTCGCTTCGGTACGATCAGTGCGTGCCCTTCGTTTACCGGGAAGCCGTCCCAAAAGGCGTAGATCTTCTCGCCTTCGTAGAAGATCCGCTCGGCCGGTGGCGGACAGAAGGGGCAGCGTGTTTCGCTCACGGTGTTGCCTGAGGCGACGCTGCTTCGCCGTGGATTGGGGCCGGGTGACGTTCGATCCGCAACCCCCCCTCTCTCCCAGCCTCCACACAACTTCGACAGCGCCACCGCCGCATCACGCGGCCGGCCGTCCAGCTATGTTCGCAAACCGGGCAACTGTGCCGCCATCGCTGTCGCCGTCGGCGGCGTTGTAGCACGGATTGCGGCAGAATCTCAGCGGGAAAACGCACCCTGGGCTCGAAGCCGGCCGCGCGCATTAGTCGCTTCCACTGCGGTCCGTGGGGGCGAACGGATTTGCCGTACAAGCGATACACCGCCACGTGTGCGGCCTCGTGACACAGCACCTCGGTGAGCAAGGCCCCGTCGTCTCCGCGATCCTCGCATAGCCAGGCGGCGATGCGGATCGTTCCGTCTTTGGGGTAGCAGCGGCCCAGCGAACTGCTCATGCGCCTGCTGAACTCGACGCTTACCGAGGACTCCAGGCCTGCGACTTTCCACAGGCGTCCCCAATCGAGCAATAGCGCGGCTGAGTCGAAAGATGTGTGTAGCTTCACGGCTTGCTGCATTTTTCGCCGGTTTTCCACGGCCCGGGTCCGGAATCGTACATACTCATGTAGCCGGCCTGCGCCTTGATCTATTACTACTCAAAGGAGGACGGTCAGTGAAGTATGGCATGACGCTGCTGTGCAGGGCAGGTGTGCCGAGCCACGATTTTCGAGTACATTAAAATCCTTTATAATAACCAGAGAATCCGCACTGCGCTAAACGGACTCACGCCTTCGGGGATCGAAGGACGTGTTCTTCACCAACGTACTCAACCCCGAGCGTGCACGAACGGGGGAGGTCCAACCTAAATCTGCGAGGCCGTGCAATGAAAATCTCTACGATACTTGATCACATCGATTCCGGGTATATGGCTCTCCCTGAGTTCCAACGTGGCTATGTCTGGAATCGTGACCAAGTGCGAGTACTCATGGATTCGCTCTATCGCAGGCACCCGGTCGGCAGTCTGCTCGTATGGGCGACCGAATCCGATGGGGCACCGCATCGCGGCGAAGCCGAACTTGCCCCCGGCGTCGTCAAGCTCCTCTTGGACGGGCAGCAGCGGATCACTTCACTGTATGGAATAGTCCGTGGCCGTCCGCCGGAGTTCTATGATGGGAATGCCAAGCCGTTTACGGGACTACATTTCCATCTTGAGCGCGAGGAGTTTTCTTTTTACCAGCCCGTTACGATGAAAGACGATTCGCTTTGGATCGACGTGTCGGAACTGATGAGGCGCGGCAACGACGGACTGGGTGCCTACCTTGCGGAACTCAGCGCGAACGG
>JAJRWY010000225.1 GCA_024276575.1 Candidatus Binatota bacterium | reverse complement strand
GCTTGCGCCGTTGGGTCCGGGTCCGCTTCCCTCGACTTGCGCGCTCGCGCCGTTGCGGCCCCATGCTGAGCCGCTTCTCGGTGCTCGCGCCGTTGGGATTGGAGCTGGCCCTCGACCCATCGATACACTTGCAAACCAGGGGCCTGGCACTGCTGCGCTACCCTTCAGTGCTTGCGCCCGGGGAGGCGTGAGGATAGTACGCCCTGCGTTTCGAGTTCCGCGATCTCGTCTTCGCCGAGCCCCAGCAGGGACGTCAAGACCTCCGAGTTGTGCTCGCCGCGAAAGGCCGGCCTTCCCCGCACACCGGCCTGCGCCTGCGAGAAGCGATAGGGGCTGTTGAGAACGCGGGCCTTGCCGCCGCTACGGTCGTCGCGTTGTGGAGTCATGTTTCGAGCCCGGCTCTGTTCGGAGTCGAGAGCTTCGCTCATGCGCAGAATCTTGGCCCCCGCCATTCCCGCGGCGTGCAACTTCGCGACTGCGGCGTCTGCGCTTGGCTGTCCTGCGACCCAGGCGGCGACGATGGCTTCGAGTTCGTCGAGCCGGCGGCTGCGTTTGGCAAAGCTGTCGTAACGGGGATCCTCGAGCAGCCCTGGAGCCTCCATGAGGGCGGCGAAATCATCCCACTGCGCCCGCGGATCGGACGGCACTGCAATATACTCGCCTTCGCATACGTAGATCCACGAGCTTAGAAAATCGGTATCGCTGCCGCTGTCGCCGAAAAGATAGAAGTTGGCGGCCTCCTGTATGGCCAGCAATGCGTCGTGCATGGCCATGTCGATGAACTGGCCGCGGCCACTGCGCTCGCGCAAGTGCAGGGCCGCTAGAATGGCAATCACGGACTGCAACCCGCTTACGGTGTCGCCTACGGCCAGCGCCGAATCTACCGGCAGAGTTCCGCTGCAAGCGGCCTGTCGATGCAGCACTCCGGTCTGGGCATGGGCGATGCCGGCGAAAGCGCGCTGCTGTCGAAGTGGACTTTGATGGCCGAAACCACTGATCGAGCAGTAGATGAGCCGCGGGTACTTCGCCATCACACTTTCGCAATCCAGCCCCAAGGAGGCCATCACTCCGGGCTTGAAGTTTTCGACCATGATGTCGCAGGCGCCGGCAAGCAGCAGCGCGATCTCACGGCCGCGCTGCTGCTTGAGATCCAGCGAGACGTTCAGCTTGCCGCAGTTCTGTTGCATGAAGTAGCCGCTGATACCGCCGCGGCGCGCGCCGAGGCGTCTGGAAAGATCACCCGCAGGCGGTTCCACTTTGATTACCTCGGCACCGAGATCACACAGAATCCTTGCACACGAGGGGCCGGCAAGGACATGGCTGAAATCGAGTACGCGGATGCCCTGCAGCGGGTATTCGCCTACTTCGCGGACGCCGTCTCTCATCTGCAGACCTTCGGCAAGTGGTGCTCGCTTGGAACTATGCTCCACACGAGAGTACAGATCCGCGCGGCACGGGTATGGAAAGCGGGTCGGAATTCACGCCGGAAAGCGCAAAGGCGGGTTCCCGCGCACGCACGCAAGAACCCGCCTTTGAGACCAAGAGACACTCGCCGCGCTAGTTGCGTACGAAGAGATTGGTTCCGACTACGGCCACACCCGGAAAGTTGCTATCCTTGAAGGGCTTGGGCTCACGGAACCCCTTGACCGTAGTGCCGTCGCGCTCGAAAGCCAGGATCCGGCGCTGGGCGGGTGGTCCGGGAATCACCACGATGATCTCATCGCGCTCGTCGAGATCTATATCGGCGGCTGCGATGCGCGCCCCACCGGTATAAGAGGGATCCATGGCCATGATGCTGATCTCGATGCCGTCACGCCCGAAGGTCACACGGTCGCCGTTGCCGTTGAAGGCCTTGACCAGCGCCTGTCCATTGCGCGGCACCGTCAATATCTCGAGTTCGCCGCCACCGTCGAGGTCGGCAACGGCTATATCCACGCCGCTGAAGATCACCGGATCGTAAGCCGGGAAGGAGCGGATGAACTGGCCGGTGCGCGAGAAGATCTTGATCAAGGGCTCGCCGGCGCTCGGCGCGACGATGATTTCCTCGGCTGCACCACCGGTCACATCGCCCACGGCTACGGTAGCTCCGCGCGCATTGACCTTGAAAAAGTCGTTGTAGTTGTCGTCGGCATTGAAGACCTGGAACTCACTGGCCAGGAAAAACGGTTCCTCTTCCTGGAAGCGGCGGTAGATCCTCATCAACACGTTGCCGTCGACGGAGTCGGCTTGGGCACAGGCCAGGTTCTCGTTGAGTTCGCCGTCGAGTTGGCCGGCACCGAGGTTCACTCCGGTTACTAGTTCGGGTTCGGGAAATGCTTCGAAAGAATCTACCATCAAGCTCGGCGATCCGAGTTTGAAGACTTCCACCCGCGAGCTGCTAGATCCGCTGCCGGTGCCGACGGCGACATCCACCTGTTTGGGTTCGGGCTGGTTGCGATCATCGAGTACCGCCAACGATAGGTCGCCGAAGGCATCGTTGCGCATAATGCGGCTCGAAAGCTCGACCGGCCTGCCCTTTATATTGAAACTGCGCACTTCGGCTTGGGTGGCGCGTGTAGGCGCGGCCACTACGATGCGGGTCTCCAGGCCCCGGCGGCCGGCTACCGAGAACAACTCGGATCCATCGCGTCCCGACAGAATCGTAACACTGCCCGCACCGCGCCTGCCGAACGGAGCGGTGCCGGTCGATCCGACCACTACGTCGGGAGACTCATCTTCATTCCAGTCGAGGTCGCCGGTCAGGCTACGGACGAAAAACCCGTTCTGCCGCCTGCCGTTGACCGCCCAGATCTGGCGGCCGTCGACACCCGAGAGCATCACCACGCGGCCTACGTCCCGGAAAAACTCCTTGCCGTCGCTGAGATCTTGCTGATAGGCCGAAGCGGCGAAGTCGGTGACCCCGTCGAGATCGACGTCGCCGATCTTGGCTACTTGGACGCCGAAGTTCGCGTCCGCTTGGATTTGCTCGTCGGGGACCGCCCACAGCAAACGGCCGTCGAAAGATATCAGGCGCACCATCCCGGCACGCTTGAGGCCGTCGCTATCATCGGAGCGGTAGGAGCCGGTAATGAACTCCGAGACTCCGTCGCCGTCCACATCGCCGGCGGCGTCGATCGCGCGCCCGATACCGTCGCCCCGGGCACCCACTACCCGGTTGATTTCGTTCTCGAGATCAACCGGGGAAACCGTGTCGACCACGCCAGCGTTTTTGACCGAGTTGAGATTGACCTCGCGGCTACCCGCCAGGAAATCGACAATGCCGTCGCCGTCCACATCCTCTTCCGCCGAGGTCAGCACCTGGCCCCAGCGTTTGCCCGCGCGCGGGCCTTCCTTGAAGCCTAGAATCTCGCCCTTCTTACCGGATATTATGTAGACGCGGCCGGGACGCGAGCCACCCGAGGAATTCTTGTCGCGCGATGCGGCGACTGCGAAATCGGCACGCTTATCGCCATCGACGTCACTCAACTGTGCGATCTGCTCGCCGAAACCGGCATTTTGGTTCAAGCCGAGAATCTTGAGACGGAGCTTGTTCTTGCGACGCCGGCGCTGGAAGACTTCGACCTTGCCGGCAGCGTTTCTGCCGCCCACCGGCCCAGTGGGATCTTCGACCAAGGAGACGTCGTAGCCGGGCGAACCGACCGCCAGTTCGTCGCGGCCGTCCTTGTTGAGGTCGCCCACGAACTCCACCGCCGTGCCCAGCCATTCAGCCGTCTGCGCGCCTTTCTTGGAGAGTAGCTTGCGGCCGTTGGCTCCGCTGATGACGATCACACGTCCGGCGTGCTTGAACTTGCCGGCGTGATAACACGGAGAACCGATGGCGATATCGCGTACGCCGTCTCCATTGTAGTCGCCATTAGTGGCCACGCTGTAGCCGAGCTGGTCGCCGCCTGTATTACAGGCTACCGCGAAGGGAAGATTCAGTGCCTCGGCTGGGCCCGCCATCGCCGCAAAAGCAGCTAGAACAGCCCCTGCCGCCAGCGCGTGCAAGGTTGGAAAACGCATGAATTCCTCTCTGTAGGTGCGCGGTGCGCACAAAGACGAGTTGCCCGTTAACATCACTCCGGTGTTCCCGCTTTCCAGGCGGGTTTTGCGTGGACCGCCCCTAATAATAGCGCGTTCGCGACGCTTTGCCACCAAGGGCGGCGCAACGAACGAAAGTACTCGGCTCGGGCACCCCCCTATCGCGGCCACCCTAGTCCCCCCACGCTCAAACCGCTGGATTCGCCAGGCATTCTAACAGAAATCCCAGGGCTTGCTACGGCTCGTGCCAACTAGCCCGAACTGGCCGGCCGAAACATAGAGGGCACGACTCCTAGCCCCAAGGTGTGTCAGAACACTTCGAGCGACAAGGTGGGTAAGGCGGTTGTAATGCTCCCGGCACGGCTGCGCCCCGAGATCCAGGCGGCCAAGCGGCGTAGGACAAGCAGAACGGCTGGCACTCTGCCTGGGCATTGCCAAGCGGGTGGAAACGGGGTCAGGTCCCGATTTCCGCAGAAACGGGACCTGACCCCGTTCCGGCTTGATGACCCTGTTTTGCAACGGCAATGACCCCGTTCCGGCAACAGCGCGGCGCGTCAGAAACGGGACCTGACCCCGTTTTGGTCCGTTTTGTAGATGGAGCGGGTGACCGGGATCGAACCGGCGACCTTCTGCATGGCAAGCAGACGCTCTAGCCAGCTGAGCTACACCCGCATGAAGAGCTACGCAGTAGTGACTGCGCACAGCCTTCTTACTAACGTAATTCGGCTGCGTTGCAAACTCGCCTAGCCCCGACAGCAAGCTCACCTGCACGGAGCAGCACGCAGGTCTAGACCGCTGCGGGGATCGGGCGTCATGCCCAAGAGGCGGGACCCTTTGACCGCTTTCTTCTCAATGTTCACGGAGGCGCCGGAAGACGAAAACATGGTACTCGACTGCCGACCAAATCCCGAAGAACGCCGAGGCGAGCAACAACAGCATGCCCATGGTGTGGAAATGGATGCCGAGAAACTCATAATGCAAGATCAACGCGTGGACGGCGACGATCTGCAGCACCATCTTTATCTTGCCGCTAGAGTCGGCGGCCAGCACGATTCCCTCGGCGGCGGCTATGCCGCGAAGCCCGGTGACGACCAGTTCGCGGCCAACAATTATTACCAGTAGCCAGCCCGGTATACCTGGGGAGCGGTGCATCACCGCCAGCATCAACAGAGCCGAAACCACCAGGAGTTTATCGGCCAGCGGGTCCAGAAGCTTGCCGAGCGGCGTGACCAAGCCGTAACGCCTAGCGACGTATCCGTCGAAGAAGTCGGTGAGCGAGGCAATCAAGAAAACCACGAACGCGGCCAGCGAACTTGTCCGATCCGGCGACCACAGCAGCCAGACCACCACCGGAATCGCCGCCATGCGCGCGAGCGTGAGCAAGTTGGGCAGGTTAGCCATCGCGCTTCCCCGCGACGCGGGCATTATGCTGGCTCCTTCTTCACTCATCTTGGAAAGCGCCGCTCCGCCACAACAACACGCTGCGGAACACAGCGACGGCGCCATAGGCTAGCGGTTTCCGTTCCGCGGGGCTAGTTAGCGTAGATGAGAGCCTTGGCGAGTTAGCCTTGGTTCGATGCTAGCTTTGGTCCAAGGTTGGCTTCTGGCAGAGCTTCCATCGATAATGCAGGTCAAGGGCCAATGCCGCACTACGATTACCTAGTCTTGGGCAGCGGAATTGCCGGCTTGAGCTTTGCCGCAAGAGCCGCCCGCAAGGGCCGCGTGGCGATCATCACCAAGCGCGAACTCGAAGAATCCAACACCGCCTATGCCCAAGGCGGCGTCGCTGCGGTGTGGAGCGACGACGATTCCTTCGAAAAGCATGTGCGCGACACCCTGGCCGCCGGCGCCGGGTTGTGCAACGAGGAGGCCGTGCGCGTGGTGGTCGAGGAAGGGCCGCGCCGCATCGAGGAGTTGATCGAACTCGGAGTTCGCTTCTCTCACAAAGAAGAAGCGCCCGAAGACTATGACCTCGGACTCGAAGGTGGACATTCGCGCCGGCGGGTACTGCACTCCGCCGACCGCACCGGCAAGGAAATCGTCCGTGCCTTGGGCGCCAAGGTGCGTGCGGACTCCGCCATCGACGTCTTCGAACAGCACCACGCCATCGACCTGCTGATAGATGAGAAACTCGGCCTCGGACGCGGCCATCCACAATGCTGGGGCGCTTACGCTCTGGATACTCGTAGCGGGCAAGTCGAGACCTTCACTGCCTCGGCGACCCTGCTCGCTACCGGCGGCGCGGGGAAAGTCTATCTCTATACCTCCAACCCGGACATCGCCTCCGGTGACGGATTGGCCATGGCCTACCGCGCCGGCTGCCGCGCTGGGGATCTGGAGTTCATACAGTTCCACCCCACTTGCCTTTACCACCCTGAGGCCAAGTCATTTTTGATCACCGAGGCAATGCGCGGCGAAGGGGCGGTGCTGTGCCGCCCGGGAGGCGGGCAGTTCATGGCCGATTACGACGAACGCCGGGAGCTTGCGCCGCGTGATATCGTGGCGCGGGCTATCGATCATGAGATGAAGAGCAGCGGCTACGACAACGTCTTGCTCGACATCACCGCGCGCGGCCCGGACTTCATCAAGTCGCGCTTCCCGGCCATCTACGAACGCTGCCTAAGCTACGGCATAGACATTACCCGGCAAGCAATCCCTGTGGTGCCGGCCGAGCATTACATGTGCGGGGGGGTCGTGACCGGACTCCACGGCCAGACCTCCATCGACAGGCTCTACGCGGTCGGCGAAGTAGCCATGACGGGAGTCCACGGCGCCAACCGGCTGGCCTCGAATTCCTTGCTCGAAGCCACGGTATTTGCACGGCGGGCTTTTGAACATGCCCGGCAACTCATTGCCGGTAGCTACGGTGCACCGCCCGCCTTTCCGGCCTGGCGCTCGGGAAACGCAGTCGACATCGAGGAGTCGGTGGTGCTCACCCACAACTGGGACGAAATCCGCCGCCTGATGTGGAACTATGTGGGCATCGTGCGAAGCGACCGCCGCTTGGCGCGCGCAACCAAACGCATAGCCATGCTCTGCGAGGAGATACGCGAGTATTACTGGGATTTCCTGGTCACCGGAGATTTGCTCGAGTTACGCAACATCGCGCTGGTTGCCGATTTGATCATCCGCTCGGCTACCACCCGCCGCGAAAGCCGTGGACTGCATTTCAACGTCGACTGCCCAGACAAAGACGACGCCCACTGGCTGCGCCACACCATCGTCTGAAACACTGAAGCGTAGCCGCCGTCCTGCCGAGCGATCCATACAGCGAATGCCCCAGCGAAACGGGGGTCTTGCAGCTCGGCCCCAGTGTTTCAGCGGCGCCGGGCTGCTCTTTACGTTAGGCGATACTCTCTTGCGTCTTGCAGCTCAGCCACCCGCTGCTTCAGCGGCGTCGCGAGCCGGTGTTGCGCGCTTCTATGGCGTTGAACAGACGCATCTGCCGGTGTTCCTGCCCGGCATCGACCGCCACCGGGTAGTTGCCGGTGAAGCAGGCATCGCAGAAGCCGTCACCACCGCCGCCCTCGTGGCGGAAAGCGTACAAGCCCTCACGCGAGAGATAGGCCAGGGAGTCGGCCATGATGTAGGCGCAGATTTCGTCGACACTGAGATCGTTGGCTACCAGTTCGCCTCGAGTCGGGGTGTCGACGCCGTAGTAACAGGAATCGGTGGTAGGCGGCGCGGAAATACGCACGTGCACTTCCTCGGCTCCCGCCGAACGAATCATGCCGACGATCTTACGGCTGGTGGTGCCGCGGACGATCGAATCGTCGATCACGACCACGCGCTTGCCTTCGAGTACCGCGGGTTGCGCATTAAGTTTGATCTTGACGCCGAAGTGGCGGATTGCATCACGCGGTTCGATAAAGGTTCTACCCACATAGTGGTTGCGGATAAGGCCCATCTCGAAGGGCAGACCCGACTCTTCGGCGTAACCGAGGGCCGCAGGCACCCCCGAATCAGGCACCGGAACTACGATGTCGGCATCCACTGCGGTCTCGCGTGCAAGCTGGCGGCCGATTTCCTTGCGCACCTCGTAAACGTTGCGTCCGAACACGCGGCTGTCGGGACGAGAAAAATAGATGTATTCAAAAACGCAGCGGTTGCCCGGCGCCGGCCCGAAGGGCCGCAGAGATTCGTATTCCTCGCCACGAAAATGAAGGACTTCGCCCGGCTCCACTTCACGAATGTACTCGGCCTCGACCAGGTCCAGCGCACAGGTTTCCGAGGCGACCACGAAGCCCCCGGTATGAAAACGCCCCAGCACCAAAGGCCGGAAGCCGTGCGGGTCGCGCGCCGCTATCATCTCATTCTCGGCCAGGAAGACCAGCGAGTAGGCGCCTTCGACCTGGGCGAGCGCGTCGATCGATCGCTCGAGCAAAGTTGGCCGGTGCGACTGCGCGATGAGATGGATCAATACTTCGGTGTCCGAAGTGGACTGGAAGATCGAACCTTGCCGCACCAGTCGGTCGTGAAGCAATTCGGCGTTCACGAAGTTGCCGTTGTGGCTTACCGCAAGGCTGCCGAGCGCATACTCGACCACGAAGGGCTGAGTGTTGCGCAACAAGGTCTGTCCGGTGGTCGAGTAGCGGTTGTGGCCGATCGCTTTATCGCCGACCAAGCGGCGGATGATGTCTTCGTCGAAGACGTCGGCGACTAAACCCAGGCCCCGGTGGCTGGTCAGGCCGTCACCGTTCGAGGAAACGATACCGGCGGCCTCCTGGCCGCGATGTTGCAAGGAATAGAGCCCGAGGTAGACCAGATTGGCGGCTTCCGCTTGGTTGAAAACGCCGACCACGCCGCACTCTTCGTGAAAACCGGCGCTCTGAGACCCCGGAGATGTCTTATCGCGCCAAGTATTCATCGACTCTTCATCGGCTGCGCCGCCTCCAGACAAACAGTCGCCTCGCTAGGGTTCACTCGCAAGGCCAACGTCCTTCGGCAATGGCCGGTATCGTAGCCTCCCAACAATCTCGCAACTCGGATAAGCCGGCATCGATCAGCACCGCACCGTCCTTGGAAGCAATACGCAAGCGTGAGCCGCCACTGGCCCCGAGTCGCGCCAGCGCTACGCCCGCCGCCTCGGCTGCGGCCCCAAGCTCTGCAGCGCCGGCCTCGTCGACCGCCACGATGATTCGACAACCGCTCTCGCCAAACAGTGCAAGGTCTGCACGGTCGCGGTAATCCAACGACACTTCGCAGCCGCAACCACCGGCCATACACATCTCGGCCAAGGCCACGGCCAATCCACCGTCGGCTACGTCGTGAGCGGCACGCAACATTCCTTTCTCTATCAATTCCCGGCACAAAGTGCTTGTGCGCAACTCCGCACGCAGATCCAGGGCCGGCGGCCTGGCTCCGCAAAGTCCGAAGCGCAATGCGAGGTATTCCGAAGCATTGAACTCCGCGACGCCCCCGCCCAGCAGATACAAGCCCCAGCCCTTAGCCGCTAGTGCTCCTGAAATGACCTTCTCGCAGTCTCGAACCAGCCCTACCATTGCCACCACCGGCGTCGGCGGAATCGATTCGCCGCGGGTGTCGTTGTAGAAGCTCACGTTGCCGGAGATCACCGGGCAGTCGAATATCTCACAGGCTTCGGCCATGCCGTCTATGGCTTGTGAGAACTGCCACATGACTTCGGGCTTCTCGGGATTGCCGAAGTTCAAGCAGTCGCTCACCGCCAGCGGCTTGCCGCCTTTGACGGCGATGTTGCGCACAGCCTCGGCCATCGCGTGTTGCGTTCCCACATAGGGGTCGAGCTTCACGTAGCGCGAGTTGCAATCACAGGTCATCGCCAAGGCCCCGCCGGTTTCGCGCACGCGGATGACGCCCGCGTCGCAGCCGGGATGCGCCACGGTATCGGCACCGACAAAAGAATCGTACTGGCTGAAAACCCAACGCCGGCTCGACAGGTTCGGCGAGGAGAGCAGCATCCTCAAGTCCGAATCTAGATCTTCGCTTGGCGGCAAAGCCCGCACGTCGATCTCTTCATGCACGGGGCCGCTCCGGGCGATCGGCCGCCGATAAAGCGGAGCCGCGTCGGTAAGTGCATCCACCGGGATCGAAACCACGGTCTCGCCCCGGTATACGGCTTCAAAACGGCCGCTACCGGTAACCTCTCCGACCGTCACGCAGTCGAGCCCCCAGCGTTCGCAAGCCTCCTCGATGCCCCGCTCACGGCCTTTGTGGGCGACGAGCAGCATGCGCTCTTGAGATTCCGAGAGCAGCATCTCGTAAGGCAACAGGGTTTCGTCACGAAGCGGGACCTTATCGAGATCGAGTTTGATGCCGACCTCGCCGCGGCTGGCCATCTCTACCGACGAACTGGTAAGTCCGGCCGCACCCATGTCTTGAATGGCGACCACGTCGTCGCCTGCGAGAATTTCCAGGCAGGCCTCGATCAGCAGATTCTCGGTGAAGGGATCGCCCACTTGTACAGTGGGCTTCATCTGCTCGGATTCTTCCTTGAACTCTGAAGAGGCAAGCAAGCTCGCCCCATGGATGCCGTCACGCCCGGTCTTCGAACCTATGTAGAGCACCGGGTTGCCGCAGCCCGATGCCACCGCACGGAATATTCGGTCTGCTTTGACCACACCGAGATTGAACGCATTGACCAGGATGTTGCCGTTGTAAGCCTCGTCGAAGTAAAGTTCTCCGCCGATAGTGGCTACGCCCACCGAATTGCCGTAACCGCCGATGCCGGCGACCACGCCGCGCAACAACTGCGCCGTCTTCTCATGGCCGGCGCCGCCGAAACGCAGGGAGTTCATCGACGCCACCGGGCGGGCGCCCATGGTAAAGACGTCGCGCAGGATTCCGCCTACACCGGTAGCGGCCCCCTGATACGGTTCGATGTAAGATGGATGGTTGTGGCTTTCGATCTTGAAGATCGCGGCCATGCCGCCGCCGATATCAACTGCCCCAGCATTCTCACCGGGCCCCTGCAACACCGCTGCGCCTTGTTGCGGCAGCCTCTTGAGGTGAACCCGGGAACTCTTGTAACTGCAGTGCTCCGACCACATCACCGAGAACACACCGATCTCCTCGATGCTCGGCACCCTCCCGAGATGTTGCTTGATCCGTTGGTACTCCTCGTCGCTGAGCCCGTGGTCGAGGGCCACCGCCAGATCGACCTCCACGGCCTCGCCGCGCCTTGCCGCAGTGCTCACGCCACACCCCCGGTGCCGGATTGCGCCAGCGCTTCGCGCGCGGATTCAAAAAGACCGCGGCCGTGGCCCGGCGACAGCAGTAAATCAACCGCGTGCTCGGGATGCGGCATCAAACCCACGACATTGCCACGCGGGTTGCAGATGCCGGCGATGTCGTTGATCGAGCCGTTGGGCGCGCCGTCCGCGTAGCGGAACGTAACTAGGCCTTCGCCTTCGATGCGTTGCAGAGTCTCGGCATCCGCGGCGTAGCACCCTTCCCCGTTCTTGATCGGAATTTCCAGAATCTCACCGGGGCTCAAAGCGGAAGTGAAGGCGCTCGAGCTATTCTCAACGCGAACTTTAGGGATCGCACACGAAAACAGCAGGTCGCGATTGCGCAGCAGAGCGCCGGGCAGCAGGCCCGACTCGCACAGAATCTGAAAACCGTTGCAGATGCCGAGCACCGGTCCGCCACGCCCGGCGAAATCGCGCACCGCGCGCATTACCGGGGAGAACCTCGCCATCGCACCGCAGCGCAGATAGTCCCCATAGGAGAAACCGCCGGGGAGCACCACCGCATCGACCCCACGCAAGGTCTCGTCGCGATGCCACAAGGCCAGCACCTGGTCATCGGGCGCTACGAGCGACAATGCGTACAGAGTGTCGCGGTCGTCGTTGGAGCCGGGGAACACGACCACTCCCCACTTCACTGTTGGCTGCCCTCCTCGTAGCCGGATAGATCGAAGCGGAAGTCCTCGATCACCTCGTTGGCGAGCAAGCTCTTGCACATGGCCTCCACAGCGTCGCGCATAGCGGCTTCGCTGTCGCCTTCGAGCTTCAGTTCCACATACTTTCCCAGCCTCACATCAAGCACTTCGCTGTGGCCCATCGAGTGCAAGGAGTTGGCGATCGCCTTACCCTGCGGGTCTAGGATCGCGGGCTTGGGGGTAACATATACTTTTGCGACAAACTTCAAGATTTCCTCCGCCGGCCGGATCGAGACATGGCGCTTTTTTTGCCCGCGCTGCCTTTTGCAACAGATTTCAAGCGTTCCTCCGCCGGCCGTTGTTGGCCCGGCCTCGACCCCGCTCTCAATCCGCCTCGAGTACGCGCTCTATGATCTCGTCTACATGCGATAGCGCCGGGTGCCAGTCCAAAGCCTCGGCGATCTCTTCCTGGTCCAGAAGTGAGCTTATGTCGGGGTCGGCCGCAACCGCAGTGCGAAAGTTTTCGCTGCCCAAAGCACAGCGCTGCACCCAACGGTAGGCACTCTCGCGGGTAGCGCCCTTGTCCACCAAGCGCAGCAGCAGCCTTTCCGAACACAGGCGCCCTTCGGTTAGCTCTAGGTTGCGCTCCATGTTCCCGGGCCGTACTTCCAAGCCTGCAACCACCGAGGTGAAGCGCTTCAACATGAAATGCAGCAGCGTGGTCGCATCCGGGCCGATCACCCGCTCGGCCGAAGAATGGCTGATGTCGCGCTCGTGCCACAACGCTACGTTCTCCATGGCCACCAGCGCATGCGAGCGCAGTATGCGCGAGAGGCCGCAAAGGTTCTCGCTGAGTATGGGATTGCGCTTATGCGGCATCGCCGAGCTGCCTTTCTGCGACTTCGCGAAGGGCTCGAGCGCCTCGAGCACTTCGCTACGCTGCAGATGCCGCAATTCGGTGGCAAACCGTTCCAGCGAGCATCCGATCAGCGCCAGCGTCGAGAAGAACGATGCATGGCGGTCACGCGGCACTACCTGGGTAGCCAGCGGCTCGGGTTGGAGCCCAAGGCGGCCCAATACTTCAGCTTCGATGTCGGGTCCGTTGGCGGCGTAGGTCCCGACTGCGCCCGATAGTTTGGCAAACGCGATCTCGCTTGTGGCCTGGGCAAGGCGGCGACGGTCACGCTGCAATTCCGAGTACCACCCCGCAAGCTTGAGTCCGAAGGTAATGGGAGCGGCGTGTATTCCGTGACTACGCCCCACCATTACGGTGCCGCGATGCTCGAGCACGCGCTTCCTGAGCGCCGCCATCAACTCATCGAGTCCTTCCGAAATGAGCCGCGAGGCCTCGACCAACTGCAGTGCGAAAACGGTATCGACAAGATCCGAAGAGGTCATCCCGAAATGAAGGAAACGTCCCGCTTCACCCACACTCTCGGCGGCCGCACTCACGAAAGCGATGACGTCGTGGTGAACCTCGGCTTCGATCTCAGCAACCCGGGCAGCGTCCACCGAAGCCTTGGCACGAATCTCCGCCGCCGCTTTGGCTGGAATCATATCCCGGGAGGCCAGCGCCTCGCAGACCAGAATCTCCACTTCCAGGGCCAACTCGTAACGATTCTGATCGCTCCAGAGTCGGGCCATCTCAGGGCGGCTGTATCGCGGAATCATATACGCGGCCTCTCTTGGCTATCCTTGTGGCTTACCGTGGCATTACCTTGCCGGCTATTCTTGCGCGTATAGCGCGCTCTCCGGCCCGCGTAGTGGCGCTGCTCCGCGGCCGGTCGGCAGCGTGTTCAGGACGTATGCCCGAAACCGCCCGCGCCTCTGCCGGTACCGTCCAGTTCCTCTACTTCTTCAAGCGAGCAATGCGATACGGGACAGATCACCAACTGGGCTATACGCTGGCCGGGTTCTATCCGTACCGTCTCGCCGCCGAGATTCACGAGGATGACTTTTACCTCTCCGCGGTAATCGGAGTCTATGGTTCCTGGCGCGTTGGCGACACTGAGCCCTTGCTTCAACGCAAGGCCACTTCTCGGCCTGACCTGACCCTCGTAGCCGCGCGGTATGGCAATCGCAAACCCGCCGGGCACAAGTGTGCGCTGGCCGGGTTCGATGTCGAGCGCTTCGGCGATGGCGGCGGCAATGTCCATTCCCGACGCCCCGCCGGTCATGTAAGCCGGAAGCTCGCGTCCGTGGGCAAGGCGCTTGATCTTCACCGGCACCACTACTTGTGCGGCTGTCTTGGCAAGCTCGCTCACAGCGCAGGTAGAGAAACCATTGATTCTTCGGCATCCCCGTGCAGCGCTACGGCGGCGCGCTCGAAGCTGAAGATCTCGCGGGCCAGCTCGATCACTTCATTGTTGCTGACCGCGGCAATCGCAGAGACGATGTCGTCGACCGGCATGCTACGGTCGAAATAGATAGAGTCCCTGGCGATACGCAGCATACGGTTTTCGGTAGTCTCCAGGGCCAGAGGAATACTGCCGATCAACTGGCTCTTGGTGCGTTCGAGTTCGTCCGCATTCAGCCCCGACTGGCAGATGTCTCTTAGTTCATCGACGATCAGTTCACAGACCGCCGCAACCGACTGCCTTCCCGTCGAAGCATAAACGCCGGTGTAGCCGATATCGTGGAAAGGAGATTGGAAGGCATAGACAGAATAGGCTTTGCCGCGCTCCTCACGGATTTTCTGGAACAAGCGAGAACTCATTCCTCCGCCGAGGGCGGCGACCAACACTTCGGCTTGCTCACGCCGCTCGTCGGTCATCGAAATGCCCGGCATTCCCAAAACCATGTGCACTTGTTCCAAGTCACGTGGCATCACGAACACCCCAGGGTTGAAATCCGGCATGTCGACGCTGGTCTCGGAGGCCACCGAAGGCAGACAGGCGAACTTGTCGCGGCACATGTCCAGCAATTCGTCGTGATCGAGCATACCCGCCGCCGCGACGATCATGTCCTGGGCCCGGTAGCGCTCGGCAATGAAGCGCAGGAGATCCGCCTGCGCGATGGCGCCTACGCTCTCCACCGTCCCGGCGATGGGCCAGCCCAGCGGATGGCCGGGCCAGTAACGCGAGATGTAGTAGTCGTGGATGAAATCCTCGGGGCTGTCTTCGGTATCGAGGATTTCTTGAATGATTACGTCGCGCTCCAACTCTATATCGCGGGGTCTGAAGGCAGAGTTGAGCACCATGTCCGCCACCACGTCGACCGCCGTCGGCAAGTGCCGATAGGGAGTGCGTGCGTGAAAGCAGGTGTATTCCTTACTGGTAAACGCGTTGATCGAGCCCCCGAGGCTTTCCACTTCCTCGGCGATCTGCCTGGCACTGCGCGTAGCCGTGCCTTTGAACACCAAGTGCTCGATGAAGTGGGAGATGCCGTTGAGGTGCTCGGTTTCGTGGCGCGACCCGGTCTTGACCCATACTCCGAACGCCACCGAGGCGACGTCGAGAACGGACTCCGTAACTACACGAAGTCCGTTCTCCAGACGGGTCATCCTGACCTTGTCGTCCAATTAGGCCTCCGAAGCCGCCTGGTCGCGACGCGCTTCTTTCAGGCTCAGGCGAATCTTACCCTGGCGGTCCACATCGAGAACCTTGACCGGGATCTTCTCACCTTCCGAGATGATGTCACGAACGCTCTCGACGCGATCTTCGGCCAGTTGAGAAATGTGCACCAAGCCGTCGGTGCCCGGCAAGATCTCGACAAAGGCACCGAAGTCGGTGATCTTGCGAACCTTCCCCTCGTAAATCCGTCCAATCTCCGGACTCGCGGTCAGGCCTTCGATGATGTCTAGCGCCCGTGCTAGCGAGGGGCCGTCGGAGGAAGCCACCGACACCGTACCGTCGTCCTCGACGTCGATCTTGCAGCCGGTCTCTTCGACGATGCCGCGGATAACCTTTCCGCCCGGTCCGATGACGTCGCGGATCTTGTCGGGATGGATCTTGATGGTCTGTATGCGCGGCGCATGATCCGACATCTCGCTGCGCGGGCCGTCGAGCGCCTTGTCCATCTCGCCGAGGATATGAAGCCGGGCATCGCGTGCGCGATACAGAGCGTCGGTCATCACTTCGCGGGGAATACCGTCGATCTTGATATCCATCTGTACGGCGGTGATGCCTTGCTCGGTGCCCGCCACTTTGAAGTCCATGTCCCCAAGGTGGTCTTCGTCACCCAGGATATCGGTGAGCACCGTAAATTTGCCGTCTTCATGGATCAGGCCCATGGCCACGCCGGCCACCGCACCCTTGGTCGGCACGCCCGCGTCCATCAAAGACAGCGAAGCGCCGCAAACGCTGGCCATCGACGAAGAGCCGTTGGATTCGGTGATCTCGGAGACCACACGAATGGTATAGGGAAACTCTCCGGCCGAAGGCAGCACCGGAGTGATGGCCCGTTCGGCCAAAGCGCCGTGTCCAATTTCACGCCGGCCGGCGGAGCGCAGCATCTTGGCTTCACCGACCGAGTAAGGCGGAAAGTTGTAATGAAACATGAAACGCTTCTTGTAGTCGCCGAGCAAAGCGTCGATGCGCTGCTCGTCGGCCGAAGTGCCCAGGGTCGCAACCACGATCGCCTGAGTCTCGCCTCGCGTAAACAATGCGCTGCCATGGGTGCGCGGCAGCCAACCGCTCTCGATGGAGATAGGACGCACCTTGTCGACCGGACGCCCGTCGAGACGCTTGCCTTTCGAAACGATGTCCCCGCGAACGATCTCTTCTTTGACGGCACTAAAGGCGGCCTTGACCTCGCCCGCACGCTCAGCGAGATCTTCGGGAAGCTCTTCGAAAAACTTGGCTTTGACCGCATCGAGCGCCGCATAGCGCTCGAGCTTCTCGGTAACCGAATAGGCTTCACGCAGTGGGCCGGTGGCGAGTTCGCGCACCTTGCCGAGCAAGTCCTGGTCGAGTTGTTCGACGACGAACTCACGCTTGGGCTTGCCGGCTTTCTCACGCAGTTGCTCTTGGGCGTCGAGAATCGGTTGTACGGCTTCATGGCCGAAGAACAGCGCCTCGAGGATATCGTCCTCAGGCACCATCTGGGCCCCGCCCTCGACCATCACGATGGCATCACGCTTGGCCGCCATCAGGATATCGATATCACTGTTTTCGAGATCGTCGAGCGAGGGATTGGCGACGAACTTTCCGTCTATGCGCCCTATCCTGACCGCCGCTACCGGACCGTCGAAAGGAATATCCGAAATCGTCAAAGCCGCCGACGCGCCGATCAAGCTGGCGACATCCGGAACTCCGGCGCGGTCGGCCGACAGCACCGTAGCGATGATCTGCGTTTCGTTACGGTAGCCTTCGGGAAACAGCGGCCGTAGCGGCCTGTCTATAACCCGGCAGGTCAGCACTTCGGAAGGCCCAGGCCGCCCTTCGCGCTTGAAAAAACCGCCGGGGATCTTGCCGGCGGCGAAAGTCTTCTCTTGGTACTCGACCGTAAGCGGGAAGAAATCGAAGCCCTCCCGGGCGGTTTTCGCTGAAACCGCCGTGACCAGAACAGTCGTGTCGCTATAGGAGACCAGCACGGCCCCGTCGGCCTGTTTGGCCACTTTGCCGGTGGAGATAGATAAAGTTCTCCCCCCGACTTCCACTTTTACTTCATGTTGCATTGTTTAACGTCTTCCTGACCTTGATTTATTGGGCCGGAAAAGAGGTGAGGGAGTACGTGACAGTACTTGTCTCGGCTACTTGCGGATACCCAGCCTGTCGATGACCGTAAGATAACGGTCGTAGTCGGTCCGCTTCAGGTAATCGAGAAGTCCACGACGCTGGCTGACCAGCTTGAGCAAGCCGCGGCGAGAGTGATGATCCTTCTTGTGGATCTTGAAATGCTCGGTCAGATGCGCGATGCGCGAACTGAGCAGAGCGATCTGCACTTCGGCGGAACCGGTATCGGTATCGTGGAGCCGGAAGTCGGCTACGATATCTTGCTTGGTTTTCTTCTGTTCTTCGATCCTTGACACGGACGCTTCGCTTCCTTTTTCCTCTTCTTCCGTTGTGTATCGCAGTGAACTAACACGCACCTCGTGAAACCGCAAGAGACGTCGCCAGCGCGAGCCGTCCCGCCTGCCGATGACGCCAAGTTTCGCGGCACGTAGGCCACGATGGTAGGCGAGATGGCGCGCGGTCACAATGGCGGGCGCTTGCGGTTCGCAACGAAGCTTTCATGAACGCTTTCATCAGTGATGCTGCTCGAGCTCAGCTTGCGGCGCGAATACGCGATCCAGACGCCAGGAGCCGCCCTGCGCGCCGGCCACCGCTACCAGTTGCCCGCCGCAAGCCAGACGCAGGGATTCTTGGCTTCCTCGGGGAGGAACCAACGTGGCAAGCAGCGCTTGCCGCCCTTGCCGGAGCTCAGCCGCCGCAGCCCTATCGATTTCGTGAAGTGGTAGATGCGCCAACGCATCGAGCAGCCCGATGGTGGCTTGGGCGGCGGCAATACCACCGTCTTGCTCCTGTATTCGTGCCAGCGCCAAAGCGTCGCTCAAATCGAAGGGTCCGAAGCGCGTGCGGCGGAGCGATTGAAGCAGCGCCCCGCAGCCCAAACGATCCCCGATATCGCGCGCAAGTGAGCGGATATAGGTCCCTTTCGAACACTCCACCACAATCTGCAAGGTCTCGTCCCCGTGCACGGTAAGCCTCAGGCTGTGAATGTGAACCCGTCTCGGTGGCGGCTCTGCGGCCTGCCCGGCACGCGCCAATTCGTAGGAGCGCCGCCCACCTTGTTTGATCGCAGAGTAAGCCGGAGGCACCTGCTCGATCTCGCCCGTGAACGCGGCCGCCAGCTCTTCGAGGTCGATTCGATCGAGCGCGGGGCAGGGCTGCCGGGCGAGTTCCTTGCCGGTGGCATCTAGAGTGTCGGTGCTTACGCCCAAACGCAGCAAGCCCTGGTAGCCCTTGTCGGAGAGATTCCAGTAGGGTGCCGCCTTGGTAGCTTCCCCAATGCAAAGAGGCAGCAATCCGGTAGCAAAGGGGTCGAGCGTTCCGAGATGGCCGACTTTGGGCCCGCCCAAGGCTCGCTTGACGATCGCCACCACTGCGGCCGAAGTAATACCCGCAGGTTTGTCGACCAGCAGGATTCCCGCCGGACCGAGTCCCGGCTTCGATTTACTCCGAGCCATCGTGGTCTCGAGCACCGGCGAGCAAACGCGAGATGCGATCGGCGCGCTCCACAGAAGCGTCGAACTCGAAGAATAATTCCGGAGCAAAGCGAAGTTGGAGTTCACGGGCCAGTTCGCGCCGTAGATAGCCGGCGGCGCGCGCCAAGCCCTCACCACAGCGCTGCACATCCTCGGCATCGCCGAGATACGTAAACAGTACCCGCGCTTGCTTGAGGTCCGGAGTGACCTTGGCAAAAGTGAACGTCACGCCGTGCAGCCGCGGATCGTTGGTGTGCCGTTCTACGATGGAAGCGAGCGCCTCGATGATGCCACGGCCCAGACGCTCGGTACGAAACGAACTAGACACGGAACCTCTGGGAGCAACGTGCACTTACGGCGCAGCGCCGAACTCGCGCTGCCGCGCTGTCGATGTTCTTCAATACCTTCATCTCGTTCTCATTCGCCGTTGGTCCGCGCTAAGCCTGCATGCGGCCGCCCAGGGAACTTCGAATTCGTGTTCAGTAGTTCGAAAACTCGTAGTGCTCTTCACCTGGAACCGCCAAGCCCATGGCGCAGATGAACTCCGATACTTGGCGCAAAGAGCGATCGACATGGGCACGCTCGTTGCCGACCTGCGCGATTCCGAAGGTCATCTTTTGCCAGTTGTCGAGGTCGTCGCATTCGGCAACGGAGACGTTGAACTTGTTGCCCACCCTGGCCTTGATAGAGCGCAGCACTGCTCGCTTACCTTTCAGCGAACGGTTCTCAGGTAGGTACATGACCAGGCGCAGCACCCCGACAACCACGTCCGGCTCCGGGCCTACTTGCTCGCCTCAGCCGCCTCCGCGGCTGCACGCACCGATTCCAGCGTCCGTTTGACCTCGTCCATGCGGAAGGCTTCGATCACGTCACCGACTTTGATGTCGTTGTAGCGATCGAGGCCGACGCCGCACTCGTAACCACTGTGGACTTCGCGCACGTCGTCCTTGAAACGCCGCAAGCTCCCGATCTTTCCGGTGTGAATGACGACGTTGTCTCTGAGCAGGCGGCAACTCTGGTTGCGCTTGACGGTCCCTTCGGTGACATAGCAGCCCGCGATGGTCCCGCCCGGCACCGAAAACACTTCGCGAACCTCGACCCGCCCCTCGATTTTTTCGACGAAATCCGGTGCGAGCAATCCTTCCAAACCCTGTTTTACGTCATCCACCAACTCGTAAATTACGGTGTAGGGACGGATCTCGACTTTCTCGCGTTCGGCCAAAGCGCGGGCCTTGACTTCAGGACGAACATGGAATGCGGTGATGATGGCGTTCGATGCCATTGCCAACTGCACGTCGGATTCGTTGACTGCACCGACGCCGCCGTGGATTACCTGCAGCTTGACCTCGTCCGTCGAGAGCTTCTCGAGCGCCTGCCTGATCGCCTCCACCGACCCGTCGACGTCGGCTTTCAGCACGATCTTGAGTTCCTGAGCCTCCCCGCTGGCTACACGCGCCTGCAAGTCTTCGAGCGACATGCGGGTGGAAGAAGCCAATTGCTGCTTTCGAGAAATGTCGGACCGATGCTCGGCGACCTGGGCAGCACGGGAGGGATCCTCCACTGCAACAAACGAATCGCCGGCGGCCGGCACTCCGTCGAGCCCGGTAATCTCTACCGGAGTCGAGGGACCCGCCTCCTTGATCTGCTTGCCCTTGTAGTCGGTCATCGCGCGCACGCGCCCGACCGTTTCGTTGCAAACGAAATGATCGCCGCGATGCAAAGTACCTTGCTCTATCAAAACCGTAGCCACCGGACCCCGGCCACGGTCCAGGCGCGCCTCGATTACCGTACCTTTGGCCATGGTCTCTACCGGGGCTTTCAACTCCAGCATCTGCGCCTGCAGGTTTACGGCTTCGAGCAGGTCGTCGATTCCAGTCTTCTGCAATGCCGAGACTGCTACGAATTGGCAGTCGCCGCCCCACTCCTCAGGCTGCAGCCCAAGTTCCGATAGTTGCTGCTTGACCCGGTCCGGATTGGCGTCGGGCTTGTCCATCTTGTTGACGGCAACTACCACCGGCAACTCGGCGGCCTGTGCATGATTGACGGCTTCGATGGTCTGCGGCATGACGCCGTCGTCGGCCGCAACCACCAGGATCACGATATCCGTAATGCTTGCTCCGCGCGCGCGCATGGCGGTGAACGCCGCATGCCCGGGAGTATCCAGGAAGCAGACATCACCTTGGCTGGTAGATACCATGTAAGCACCAATGTGCTGGGTAATACCGCCCGATTCCGATGCGACGACATTTTCGCTACGGATCACATCCAACAATGAGGTCTTGCCGTGGTCCACGTGGCCCATCACGGTAACCACCGGCGGCCGCGGCAATTGTTCGACATCTTCGGAGTCCGCACCGGTATCGATCTCGAGAAGAGCGTCTACATTTACCGCAGTGTTCTCCACCGTATATCCGAACTCTTCGGCAACCAGAGTCGCGGTATCGAAATCCACCGCGTCATTGATGCTCAGCATCGAACCGAGCTTGATCAACGATCCGAGTACGTCGCCGGCCTTGACCCCCATGGCTTTCGCCAGTTCTCCGGCCGTCGCCACTTCGTTGATCTTGATGACCCGCTTGCTCGCCCGTGGGGTCGTCAACTCGGTTTTCGCAACCTTGGCTCCCGGCGCTGCTCTCTTCTTACGCGGCCTTACCTTATAGGAACGCTCGAGCGCGTCGAACATATCCTCTTTGCGAACGACCTTGCGTTTACGCTTCCGGCCTGCGGCGTCCGCGCCCGGCTTATCGGCCGGTGGCGCCGCCTTGGCCGGAGTGGACGGCTTGACCGGCGTCGCTTTTTTGTGGAGGTCTATTCGCCCGAATACGCGCGGTCCGGTCGCTTTCTTTACCGTGTCGCCACTGTCCGCATCTTCTCCCGTGGTCGCCGACTCGGAGACGCTTTGCTCTTCGCGTTGCTTGGCCTCAGCCGCACTCAATAGTTCATCGGCAATCCGCGCGGCAGCGTCTACCGACACCTTGCGCGGCAGTACGTCCTCCTGCACGACGGTTTCGGCAGTCTCATCGCTCCCGGCCCCGTCCGCTTGCGGCTTCTCTTCCACGGCCGTGGCCTCGGCCGCGACTTCTTGTTCCGGCTCTACTGCGGCTTCCGCCACGGCTTCGCTTTGCAAAGCGGGGGCATCGCCGGCTGCCGCTACGCTGTCTTCTTCACTGCTGAGTTCCGGTAGCGCAGAAGCTGTTTCACTAGCTTGTTCTTGTTGCTCTGCTTGCTCTTGCGGCGCGGCGACTTCGACTTGCGGCGATTCTTCCTCACGGCCGAATACCGGCAAAGCCGCGTCGGAGAAGGCGGTGGGGTCGAAACCGGCGATCACGTCGGGTGCTAACTCGACGGCCGTCGGCGCATGTGGTGTACCGCCATTGGGCGGCGGGAAGTATGCACTGGCGGTCTCGCCCGCGCCCCCGGCCGCTTGCCCGCGAACCTTGCGACGGCGAATAACGACGCGCCTTTGTCCGCCTTGCGCCGCGGCCACGCCCCCTGTCTCTCGAATATCTTCAGTCGGTGTCATGTCTTAAGCATCCGTCGTCGACGCACCGTTTCTGCGTTCGTCATTTTCAACTATCTGCATCAACCTTTTGCGTACCGCGAGACCGTAAGATCCACGTAGGGAACGCGCCAATCCTCTGCCTTTGCCGGAAACAAACTCTTGCTTACAACCCGGCGAGCGATGCAAATACGCGCTGCGCCCGTCTCTCTTACGTGTCACTACTTCAAGCTCGCCGTCTTCGCGAGCTTGGATCCGCAGTAGCACCGCTTGGGCGTCACGCCCGCCGCAAGCGACACAGGTGCGGACGGGAAATTCGTGCCGTGACTTCGCTATCAAGCGTTCCCCCCATCGTTGTTCTCCGAAGACTTCTCCGAAGACTGCGGGGCAGTGCCTTCTCCACCTTCATCGCTTTCATCCGCAGCGCCCTCTTCTGTGCTTGCGCCTTCGGCCGCCAACGCTCGAGCCTGAGCGGCTTCCGCTTCCACTCGCTCTTGTTCGGCCTTCATGGTGGCCACGGCCTCAGCCACAGCAGCAGCAATTCGGACGACTCGAAGCTCGCGCTCTTCCTCCACCGCTGCAAGCGCAGCCGAAGATACCAAGCGGCGCGCTTCTTCCTCGCTGATCTCGAGGACTGCAGCTACCTCAGCCGCTTCACTTCCGGCCAGCTCGGAGGCCGACTTGTAGCCGTCGGCAAGCAAGATCTCGGCCCGGATGTCTCCCAAGCCCTCGATCCGGCGTAAGGAACGGCGAGATTCGCGCTGGCGGCGCTCATAGTCCGCTTCACTCGACACATCGAGTTTCCAGCCCGACAACTTGCTTGCCAGGCGCACATTTTGCCCCTTGCGCCCGATGGCCAGCGACAACTGATCGTCGGCTACGATCACCTCCATGGCGTGCGACTCCTCGTCGATCACGATACGCGACACCTTGGCCGGCGACAGCGCACGGCAAACGAATTCGGTTTCGTCGGGAGTCCACGGCACGATGTCGATACGTTCCCCGCGAAGCTCCTGCACCACGGCTTGCACCCTACTGCCACGCATACCGACACAGGCGCCGACCGGGTCGACGTCGGGATCGTTGGACACCACCGCTATCTTGGCCCGCCCACCCGGCTCCCGCACCACGGATTTGATCTGTACTATGCCCTCGTAGACTTCCGGGACTTCCTGCTTGAACAACTCCTGAACGAGCAAGGGGTTGGTTCGCGAAAGTACTATCTGCGGCCCGCGAGTCGACTCACTGACATCGATTATCATGGCGCGAATGCGGTCGCCCTGGCGGTAACGCTCGCGCGGGATCTGCTCTCGCTCGGGCAGTATCGCATCCACATTGGGGCGCAACTGCACGATCAAACTGCGCCTCTCGAAACGCATTACGATGCCCGACTGAATCGAGTTCTCATGCTCTTTGAATTCAGCGTAAATCATCGCCCGCTCGTAGTCGCGGACTTTCTGCACGATGTTTTGTTTGGCGGCCTGGGCAGCGATACGCCCAAAGGGTCCGGTATCGAGTTCCGTCAGCAGTTCGTCTCCGATCTGCGACTGAGGATCATAATTGCTGCGGGCCTCGGCTAGGGTGACTTCATTATCGGGATCCTGGACCGTGTTGACCACCGTCTTGATCTCGAAAACGTCTACAGTACCCGAGCCCTCGTTATAGCGGGCCTCGATATTGAGATCAGCTCCATAGGTCTTGCGTGCCGCGGACTTCATCGCCTCCTCGACGGCTTCAACCACCAGGCTCTTATCGATTCCCTTCTCTTTACTGACCTGTTCTATGACACGGCCGAGTTCTCTATTCATCTACCTTCCCAACTTCCATCTCTCATCGCCGGCGTCCGGGGCGCGTCTTTTCCTCGAACTCGTAGACGAGATTGGCTTGGTCTATATCGACCAAAGCAATCTCGTGGAGCGTCGAGTCGTCGCTTCTTACGGCCACGACTCCGCCACCCGCGGCCTCGAGCCGCCCTGCAAAATTCCGCCGTCCCCCCACGGGCCGGTCTAGCGTCACCTTCACGCGTCGCCCAACCACTCGCTCAAAATGCTCGAGCTTACGGAGCGGCCTGTTCAAGCCCGGAGAAGAAACCTCGAGCATGTAGTGGCCACTCAACGTCTCATGCGCATCGAGCGAATCACTCAACTGCCGGCTGATCGCCTCACAATCCGCCAGCGACACTGACTTATCCTCGGATGCGGCATCTAGATATACTCTGAGCACCCGACTTCCCGAAGCACCCGCAATAACGACGTCGAGAAGTTCGAGCCCGCTACGAGCCGCAAGCGGCTCCGCTAGTTCCCAGACCCTGGCCGCCGTCGAATTCAAGCTTTGTCCTACACCCCCGGGGGGTCGATTCCGGTGCTGAAGCCAACAAAAAAGGCGGGCACCGGGCCCACCCTGCAACCGCCCCAAAATTCAGGAAGTTAATTAACATAAGGAGCTTGCGGCCGCAACATTGAACGGCCGCCGCGGCTGGGCCGCCGAACGCCGGCCCAGCAGTCCGCCAGCGGACTACAGCATCACCCGCTACCCCCCTTGCGGGGGGCTACGAGCGGGATGCCGGTGATTCGCAAGGCCGGCCCCAAGTCTGCCTCCACCGCACCAATCAGCCGTACGCAACACGAAGGCCTTCAACCTTGATCGGACAATAATTCATGAGCGAAAACGCGCTGGAGTGCGTCAGCCGTGGCCGAGCGGAGCGTACCCAACCGTACGTGAGCATCGGCGGGCGCGAGTATGGTAAGCCCATGGCGTGCTCCGGCGCGAGCCGGAGGCGATTTGCGCCGTGAATTATTGTCCGATCGAGGCTATCCAAGGGGCTCCGGATGCTTCAGAACATTTCTTTAATCAAATCCGCGTACTTCTCGGCCACAAACTTGCGCTTGACCTTGAGACTCGCAGTGAGTTCGCCGCTCTCGATCGAGAAATCCCGGGGCAAGATCCGGAAGTACTTTATCGACTCGAAGGAGGCCAGTTCGCGATTTACGGCCTGAATCTCGGCCTCGACGGCCTTGTTCAGCTCGGGGCTCGCGATAACATCCTGCGCGCTACTCGCCGACAGACCCTGATCGTGCGCAAACGCCAACGCGGTGTCGTCTTCGACCGTGATCAGCGCCACACAGTATTTCAGCCGGTCGCCCACTACCACGGCCTGACTGATCAGCGGCCGCGCCTTGAGCATGTTCTCTATCTTCTGAGGTGCGACGTACTTGCCGCCGGCGGTCTTGATGAGTTCCTTCTTGCGATCGGTGATACGCAGGAATCCGTCCTCGAGTTGCCCAATATCACCGGTGTGGAACCAGCCCTCCGCATCCCAGGCCGCGGCCGTCTCAGCCTCTTTCTTGTAGTAGCCCGAGGCAATATTCGGCCCTTTCGCAAGGATTTCGCCGTCTTCGGCAATACGCAGTTCGACCTTGGAAATCGGCCGTCCCACAGTGCCGATGCGCACCTGGCCGGGAGCGTTGCAAGTAAGAATCGGCGTCGTTTCGGTCAGGCCGTAGCCCTCGAGCACGACCAAGCCCACCGCATGAAAAAACTCGGCGATTTCAGGCGACAAGGGTGCCCCCCCGGACATCAGATAGCGCACTTTGCCTCCGAAGCGTTCGTGTATCTTGCCGAACACCAAGCGATGGGCGAGAGCGTCGAGTGGCTGCAACCAAGCCGGAACCGCTTCGCCGCGGTTCACATAGGACGCTCTCATCGATCCGATTCGCACGGCACAGTCGAAAATCGCTCCCGCCACCGCGCCGGCTTTGGCCCGTTTCTCCTGCACTGCTGCGTATATTTTCTCGTATACGCGCGGAACCGACGGGATCAATTGCGGCCGCACCTGCCCCAGGTCGTCGAGCAAGGTATCGATGCTGCCCGCATAAGCGGTAACCGTAGCGGCGTACAAGGCGTAGTAGCCGAGCATGCGGCCGAAAGAATGCGCCAGGGGCAGGAAGGCAAAATCGATCTCTCCGGGCTCGATGGCACCAAGGTCGGCGACTGCTTCAAGCGCGGCGAGATGATTCCCGTGGCTCTGCATGACCCCCTTGGGAACCCCCGTAGTGCCCGAAGTATAGACAATGGTGGCAAGCTGATCGCGCTGCAGCGCCGCTGTCCGCGCTTCGATTTCGGCCTTACGCAGCGCAAGGGCCTCGCGACCCTTGGCACGAAACTCGGCCATCGATAAGCAACCTTCGCGTTCACCTTCGAAAAGCACCACTTGGTCAACCGGCACATCGTGATGTTGCGAATCGAAGTCGACGCCCTCGGCCGCGATTTTCAGTATTTTATCGGCCTGGGCCCGGTTCTCCACGAAAACGAAACGTGCGCCCGAATCGATGAGGATGTATCCGCATTCGGCTGGGAGGTTCGAGGGATAGACGGGGATGGTCACCGCCCCGGCCGACAAAGCCGCAATGTCGGACTCTGTCCATTCGTGGCGGGTCCCGGAGATTATCGCGACACGATCCTGCGGCGAGATCCCGAACTCGATCAAGGCTGCAGCCGTTTCCTCTACCGCCGCTAGGCTCTCCGCCCAAGTTGCCGTCTGGTAGCCGGAAGCCGACTTGCTCATATAGCGCGGGCTTTGCCCACCACGCGCCGCCGCCTCGAAGAACATCTGCGGCAGGCTATTCAGAGCCGCAGCCACTTTCAGGCCTCCTCGCGATCATGGATGGTCTGGATCTCGATAATCTCGTAGCTCTTGACCCCACCCGGAAGGCGTATCTGCACCTCGTCTCCCTCGCTTTTGTTGAGCAAAGCCTGCCCCACCGGCGAAGTTATCGAGATCCTTCCCCCGGCTGGATCCACTTCCTCGGAGAACACCATCTGGTAGCGTACCCGCGCTCCGCTATCGCTGTCCTCAAGTTCGACGACCGAGCCGTAGCCGACCACACCGCGGGGAATCGACGAGTAGCTGTACATTGAAAGCTGGCGCAGGCTTTCGTCGATGCTGCCAAGACGCGCATGGACCATCCCTTGCCGCTCCTTGGCCGCGTGATACTCGGCGTTCTCACGCAGGTCGCCGTGAGCACGCGCTTCTTCGATGATCTTGGGAAGCTCAATGTTGAGTTCACGCATGAGCGTCTCACGCTCGCGCTCGAGCCGCTCGACTATAGGAAGCTGTTTCGCCATGGCCCAGACGAATAGAGCGGGTAGCATAGGCTGTCAATCCTGCAGAGTAGCGCGGCGTGGACTTCTAACCGGCGAGCAGCTTGCGGACCAACGCGCTCGCAGTCTTGCCGTCGTAGCGGCCCGCGTGGCGCTCGCCCAAGGCTTTCATGACCGGACCGATCGAATCCGCACCGCTGTCGGCTAGAATCTCGCGTATCGCACCTTCGAGTTCTTCCTCGCTCATCCGGCCTGGGAGCAGGCTTTCCAGAACCGCGAGCACTGCTTGCTGTTCTGCCACAGTGCCCTCGCGCCCCGCCTGCCGGGCAAAGTCGAGCGTTTCGCGACACTGCTTGGCTTCGCGCCCTACGACCGCCAGTAGCTCGGACTCAGCCAACTCTCCCCCCTTCTTATCGATGCTCTTGTTCTTGATCGCCGCAAGCACGTTACGCAGTACACGGACGCGTAGCGCATCCTTGGCCTTCATCGCGGTCTCGAGTTCGGTTCTGAGTTCGCTTTCTTTCATAATTCCCGCCGCCGGGTAGCCGGCGCACGATGCGCCATCTCGCGGTTGCTGCCGACACTGGCCGCCAGGGTATCGACGAAATCGTCGAGCCGTTGGGGGTCACCGTCACGCACGATCCAGCGATCCCGCCCACCGCGTCCACGTTTCTCTATTCGTATGAAACCCAGTTCGGCGAAACGGTTGATCGCGTTCTTGAATCCCACATCGTTGGCCGACTCCGGCTTTATCAATTCTCCGAGCAGCAGGCCGGTCCGGTGGTTCTTGCGAATCTCGGCGAGAAACGATTTCTCGGTCATGCCGTCTTCGGGCAGCACCTCGGCCGCCGCCCTGGCGGCCACATAGTAGGCCTCGCGGAAGTTCTCCAGCACATTGACCGTGGCCCGGCTCAGCGGGTGCGCACGGTCGAGGCCGCCTTCATTGACCACTCCCTGCTCTTCGAAGTAGCCGAGCAGATTCTAGATAAGACCGCCGAGTTCCTCTTTCTCCGGCAGGGGGAACTCCCAGCGGAACAAATCCAGCCACCACCACACCCGCTCCACCAAGCGTTCACGCGAAGGATCCTCCGCCAGGCAGAAAACGACCAGCGAAGGCAGCAGAAAGGCGTGAATCAGGTTGTTCTTGTAAAAGTCCAGAGCCAGGCGCTTGTGCTCCTGAACGACGATAACTTCATCTTGCCCGCGGGTGAGCACTTCGACTAGGCCGTTGGATGACAGAAAATCAACGCTCTCTCGGAAATCTCCCACGTTACGCCGCAAAGAGGCCGTCATCCCGATCTCTTGGAAGCGTAACAATTCAACGAGTGCATTGGCCTGCTCACGGAAACTTTCGTAACGCGAGGCCCAGTGGGTAGCACCCAACAGTACCGTAGCAGACACCGAGGTCGCTCCCGCGACCTCGGCCTCGTTGACGTCCTTGAGGATGCGAAAGCCCAATTTCTGGATGAACTTGGCTTTCTCCTCGAGCACCTCCGCATCGCTGTCGTTATCTGCGAAACGCTGCTTGCGTTCCCCGAGTTCCTCGCTGAGAGAGATAGGGTCCGCAAACGAAACATAGATGGTCCCGTACTTCTGGCTGAGAAACCGGCGGGCTCGCATCAAGGCGGCAAAACTTTCCGACTCTTTCTCGCCGCCGCTCAACTCATCCTGGTAAGCGTCTTCTTCGACGATACGGCCGTAGTGGATGGACACCGGTACCAAGTAAAGATCCCGCCGAATGCCGGTAAGGTAGGCGTTGACGATCACCGAGAGCATTCCAAGCTTGGGCGTCAGGATCTTGCCGGTGCGCGAGCGCCCGCCTTCGATAAAAAACTCCTGGGTATAGCCTTCACGAATCAGGAAACACTGGTACTGGCGAAACACCAGTTTGTAGACTTCGTTGTCGCCGAAGCTGCGCCGTATGAAGAAGGCTCCCGCGGCCCGGAAGATCGGGCCCATCGGCCAGAACGCCATATTGATTCCGGCGGCGATATGAGGCGGGCTGACGAAGCGGGAATAAAAGAGGTAGCTCAGAATCAAATAGTCGAAGTGGCTACGATGGCATGGCACCAGCACGATCGGATGGTGCTTGACCTTGTCGACGACTTTCTCGAAGCCGATCGGCTCGAGGCCCTGAAACATCCGGTTCCATATTTTCTTGAAAAAGTAGGCGATGAAAGCGAAGCCCATGCCGTTGAAATCGGCGGCCATCTCGCGCAGGTAACCTTCGGCTTCGGCGTGCAGCTTACGTTCGGAGACGCCCTTGCGTTCGGCGATTTCCTGCAACGCTTTACGCATCTCCTCGCTGTTTAACACCAGGTCCGCTACCTTGCGCCGGGAAACCAGCGCCGGACCGAGTACCACCCTTTCCTCCCGGTGAAGAAAAATCTGTATGGCGCGGGCCAGGCGGCGAATCAGCCGCTCTTCGGGGTCGTCGCAGTAGCGTTTGATGAACTCGCCGAGTCTGACTTCGGTACCGACGGTAATGAACAACTCCTTTCGGTTCCACCAGTAGGCCAAAAACTTGCGGCGGTCGCTCGGCACGTCGTGGACGCTGTAGGCCAGCCCGCTTACCCCGGGATCGCGCCGGCGGAAGCTGTGGCCGCGAAACAGAGCCAGGGGAACGATGAACTTTTCCCCATGTCCCGACGCGTGCGCGTTGACTATCTCTCTGAGGTAATCCGTGCCGACACGGGGAGCCGCCGCCGAGGCTCCCACCCGCCGGAAAAGGCCCGCCCGCCTGCGCCCTCTCATGAAGATCAACACAGGCCGGCCTTGGGAGACCGCCTCGGCGCAGTAGTCGTGCCCGTGAACGCCGTGGTAACCCCGCCAGCCTCGCAGCAGACCCCACAAGCCCGAACGCAACTGTGACAGCAACGACGAAAACGGCGCCAGCACCCGGGAAGACACGCCGTTGGTAAATACTGCCAGTGGCAGCTTCTCGCGGCGCAACACGTAGTTGACCATCAGGTAGTCGATGAAGGATCGGTGGCGCAGCACATATACCACAGTGCCTTCGGCGGCCAGGCTCCTGATCTTCTCGACCGCAGACTCGTGAATTATGACACCGGAAAAAAGAGCCCGTGCGATGCTCTCGGCGATCCAGTTGAAACGCTCGCGCATGGCCGAGGGGTGTTCGGCAACCGTCTCGTGTTTATTCGTACGCAGAGTTTCCGGTCCTGCTTGTTCGAGGGCTTCCGCCGCCTTGCCACCACCTGCCTGCTCTTCATGCGGGTTCACAAGAGTTTCCTCAGCGCAGAGCCCGAGCCTTCGAGCTTCTCCAACAACTCCACGATCTTCTTCACATCTTGGCATCTGTCACGTTTACAAACGAGCAAAGCATCGCCGGAATCGACTACCACGAGGTCCTCGACTCCCAGCAGCGCCACAGGCTTGCCTCGGCTGGCCACCACATTGCGGCCGGCGTCGAGGACCAGTAGTGGATCGCGGGAGAGGTTGTCGAGCTTATCGCCTTCCCACAAAGCGGCTACCGCATCCCAACTGCCGATGTCACTCCATTCGAAAGTGGCGGGAATTACCGCCACCCGATCGCTACGCTCGAGCACGCCGTAGTCGATCGATACCGATTCGAGACCGGGATAGACGCCGTCAAGAGCAGCGGCGGCAATGCGGCCCCGGCGGCGGCTTTGTTCGAGGCCGGCCAAGCCGCGAGCCATTTCCGGCAGGTAGCGCCGTAGTTCATCGGCGATGACCGCAGCCTTCCATACAAACATTCCACTATTCCAGTAATACTTTGATGATTTGACGTATCGCTTTGCTTTTACAAGAGAAGGCTTCTCGTGAAACTTCTTTACCAAGCGTAATGGCGACTCCGGGTAAAGCTTCTTTCCCGCTTCTATATAGCCGTATCCGGTCTCGGGGCCGCGCGGCCTTATGCCAAAGGTAATGAGAAACTCACTAGCCTCGGCCAATGAGAAAGCTTCACGTAAGGCTCTGCGAAACTGTTCCTTGGGCTCGATGAGGTGGTCGGCGGCCAACACTGCCATCACCCCGCCGGGTTCGCGCGAAAGAATCTCGTTGGCCGCCCAGCCTATACAGGGTGCGGTGTTGCGCCCCAGCGGCTCGCACAACAATGAGCGTGCCGGCAACCAAGGAAGGGCTTTCGAAACCGCCGGTCCGAGATCCCGGGAAGTGACCACAATTATGTTCTCGTCGGGTAGCATGCCTCGCACCCGCAGGGCCGTCTCTACGATCATCGGCCGCGACGCCGTCAGCGCGAGCATCTGTTTGGGACTCTTGCGCCGGCTCCACGGCCAAAAACGGCTACCAACCCCTCCGGCCATTATGACCGCGAAGCGCCTTTTGCGTGGCACTCTACGAGTAAGGGCAACGGAGTTAGCGGGAACTGAAGCTTTGCGGCTCATAGTGCCTCGATAATCAAATCCCGCTGCCTCAAAAGCAAATATGGTGTAGGCCTTTTGCCTGGGAAGCGCCGCTCTGCTTACTGTGCACTGGAAGTCTCCGCTAGCCGCAGAGCCGCGGGACCCGGGAGCTTCTCGAGTTCATGACCGTTATAAACATCCTACTCGCCGCTTTGGCGATCAGTGCCGGCTGCCAATTACTGCTTCATCTGCTGCGCATACAGGGCTACCGCCGTCCAACTCGCGACGCGGCCAAGCTTGCGCTGCCGTACTGCCTAGCGGCTTACGCGGCAGAATCGGTGTTGAGTCTTGGCTGTACGGTTTTGAAGCCCCTGGCGTGGATCGGGGGTGCGGTGGCTGACTACGCTCCCCGAGACCCGGCTGCAGCTACTGGGACTCGCGCGGACGTGGCGCCGCCCACATGCGCAGATAGCGGCACAAGCCTCTCCCGCCTTCCAGAAGAAAATACTCAGACTTCGACCTCGAAGCTGCCTGCGGCGCAAGGTGCTTCCAGACCGGTATTGCTGCTGCACGGCTGGGGTATGAATCGCATATGCATGGCGGTGCTGGCCGCCCGCTTACGGCGCGACGGCCGCCGTGTAGTGGCGATCAGCTACAATAGTTACGGCCGCGACAATGCCACCAAATCTGCGAATGTCGCGGCGCGCCTGCGGCGCCTGGCACCGAGCATCAAGGGGACCGCAATGGACGTGGTTGCGCACAGCCTCGGCGGCATCATCGTTAGGGGATTGGTTCGTGAGCAGCTCGCCGGCCTCTGTTTCGTCAATATCGTCACCTTGGGAAGCCCCCACCGTGGCGCGATGCTGGCGGCCCGGCTACCGGCATCGATCTTCGGCCAATTGTGCCCCGGCTCAGACTACCTTCGCACTCTCGGAGAAGACTCGGCCGCCCTTGGTTGCGTACATTTTACGAGCATCTATTCGACCTTCGACGCAGTGGTATACCCACCGGAGAACTGCGAGCTTTCCGGAGCACTCAACGTCAGCGTAAATTTCCCCGGCCACCTCGGACTGCTTTTCTCTGATCGGATCTACACGCTGATCAAGGAAAACCTGGACTAAGCGGCAGTATTCATGAAAGCTCGAAGCGAGAGTCGCAAGCTCCTGTGCGATCGCCAGATGGGCGTGTGCGCAGCGATGAGGCCCGCAGGCATCAGCACGTTGATGGCCGAAAAGTGGTGAACCGCGAACCAGCGAGCGGCCAATGAGCCGAAATTGCGGGCGATTGAGACTTGCAGCAGAGGTGTCATCAATACTGCCGGTTAAGCTTAATTAGCCCCCGGCTAGCGACGGCATCGTAGAACTCATGGCCGAAGATCAGCCCCAGCATACGTTCCATAGCACACGCGGCGGGGTACGGCTTGACCGCGTCGTTGCGGACCGTCTTGATTGCGGCCGCAGAAGGGCACGAGCATTGATCTCGGCGGGCCTAGTAAAAGTCGACTCGCGGTGGCTCAAGGCATCGGCACAGATTCCGCGAGGCGCGCTAATCACGGTATACGCGTCCGCCCGCCACGACCGCGACGAGACCACCCGGGCTACGGCACCACGAGTGTTGTTTCGCGCCGGGGACTACCTCGTCTTGGATAAACCACGGGGCTTGCACACCCACAAAGGCCGGAGTGGTTCAAGTGCTGCCGCATATCTGGAGCGTTGCGATGCATCCTTGATCAATGTGGGTCACCGGCCCGAGGAGTGTGGCATCGCCCACCGTCTCGACCGCGACACCTCAGGCGTTTTGCTTGCGGCAACCACACGCGAGCGTTTCGTATGGATGCGCCGCTGTTTCCAACTCGGCCACACACGAAAATGGTACTTGGCCCTGGTGCAAGGCTGCAGCCCCGAAAGCTTCGTAGTGGATACGGCGTTGTCGCGACGGCGAACTCGTGTCGTAGCGGCTCGCCGCGGCCTGCGCGCCTGGCCCGCCGAGACCCGGGTAGTCAAGATCGATGCCGGAGATGGCTGGAGCCTGCTAAGGGCCGAGATGAGCAGCGGCGTGACCCATCAAATACGGGCCCACCTAGCCCTGGCCGGGCATGCCTTGCTGGGTGACTTGAAATACGGTGGACCCCCCGCCCCTGCTAGCGCCGGCAGCGGACAGCTGCTTCACGCGGCAAGAATCGTTTTGCACATGGACGGAGAAACTCTGGATTTCTCATGCCCGCCCGGACTCGAATTCGTCCGCGCCTACGCCCAGTTACTCGCGCAGCGCAAACAGTAGGCAATTGACGCTGTCGCAAGCCGGCGCAACGGGCGGCAGGAATCCCGGTGTCAGCTGGATTTACTTTTGCGGGATCCGCTGGTCTTTACGCCGGAACTCGCCGTTTTCTTCGCAGTAGCACTCTTCTTGACGGTCGTACGGGACTTGCTCCCGCTCGCAGAGGCCTTCGGGGTTTTCTTTTTCTTGCTCGGGCTACTCGACGCTTTCGGGGCCGGCTTGCGCATGCGCGCCGCCGGCTTTGAGGTGCCAACCGCCCTCGGTTTCGCCTTCATGGCCTTATCGCAAGCTACGCAACGATTGTTCTTGTTGTCCTCGTCCTCAACCAAACCGTCGTCGAGGTTGTGGCACACCCGCTGGCAACGAGCACAAATGAAATAGATGCCCTCCAGCGTTTTGTTGATGCGCTCCCGGTTGAGAATCTGGCCGACCAGTTTATTCACGCGAATACCGAGAAGTTCGATATATTGTTGCTTGATCTTGGCGCGCCCGGCCTCGTCTTTGGGCAGCTCGTCTTCACCGTCGAGATCAGTCTTCGGGGCGGCGTCGAAAAGACGAAATCCGGCCGCCTCGGTCAACGCATCCTTTTTAGAAGATCGTCCCACCGCAGTCCGCTCAGCGCGTCCGTCGCTTATAGCCACAGTTCTTGTCACAGACCCAAAACAGGCCCTTTTCTCCATAACCTGCAAACATCACGACGCGCACTTCCGCGCCACAATCCGGGCACGGCAAGGCCCCGCCCTCTACGCGCTTCTGTGCAGTTTTAGCTTTACCTGCTCCCATTGACCTCTCCGCCCTCCGGCTGCCCCTAGCCAAGAACTCTCACAGTTGATACTGCGGCACCGCGAATCGTCGCTACCTTACCGCTACTTTACGTGGGCCCTACATTATGCTGGCGCCATGCGATGTTGGTGGCCTCGCGCCTCTCGGAAATATTACCGATATCCCGTGGCAAGCAGGATTCATCATCGTATCGCCGTAGCGCCCTCGTAGCGTGCCGGCGAACTCTCACGCCGGACCTTACGCTGCATGGGCTCCTAGCCAGGATAATTAACCGCCGGATAGTATTGAGCGCAAAGTGGGCAGTCAAGGCAGAATCGCCCGGAATTGCAGCGCGGCGCCAAATAAGTGGCATCCATTGCGATCCGGCTAGCGGGCGGGCCTTGCATGCTTGGCCGGTTTCATCAAGTTTCGCGCCATGAAGGGCGAACTACTTGAAGACGGCGACGCCATCATGCTGGTGGACAGCCGCGGCCGGCGCTACCTGAAGCGCTTGCGTGCGGGGCATCCGCTGACCGTACGGGGTACCCTGCTCAACGCTGATGACATTATCGGGCGTTCCGAGGGCTGCCTGGCCGGTCGTGACCAACCCGAACGCTTCAGAGTGTTTCGACCGAGTTACGCAGAGTTGACCCCCTTACTCAGCCGCCCCGCTGAGCCGATTTTCGCCAAGGACGTGGGGCTGATTCTCTGCCGCGGTGATATACGTCCAGGGCAAACCGTAGTCGAAGTGGGAGTCGGGGCGGGGCTGACCTCGATGGCGTTGCTCCGTGGCGTAGGAGAGAAGGGGCGGTTGGTCAGTTATGAGTTGCGCGAAGACTTTGCCGCCGAAGCGCGGGCCAACGTGGAACTTTACGAGGGGCCCGTCGACAATTGGACCATCCACTTGGCCGACGCGCGCCACGGTATCAACGAGCGTTCGGTCGACCGCGTTTTCGCCGATATTCCCGATGCGGCGGCGTTGATCCAGCCCGTCGCGCAAGCTCTGCGCGGTGGTGGTATTTTCATCAGTTACGCTCCGACGGTACTGCAGATAAAAGACCTCCGCGACGCCCTGGAGGCCAGCAATACTTGCCGGCTCGCGGAAACCTTCGAGGTCTTGGAGCGCAGTTGGCACGTGCAAGGCCGGAGCGTGCGGCCCGACCACCGCATGGTAGCCCACACCGGCTTCATCACCGTGGCCCGCCGCCTGTCTCACTGAACGGCTTGGCGAGACCGGCTTTCCCGAAGCGCCGCTCGAGCCAACCCGGCAGTTCGCTGACGTCGTTCAACGCGTCCAAGGCCGGAGAGGGATCGCCGCCGCCGTCATGGATCCAAACCGCACGGAGTCCGGCAGCTACGGCCCCTTGCACGTCTTCCACGAATGAATCGCCGATATGAAGGCAGCTTCCTGGCAGGAGATTCAGCCCGTCGCAAGCCGCAAAAAACAAGTGCGGATCTGGTTTCCTCAAAGCCATGTCGTCGGAAATCACAACCTGGCGGAAGAATTCCAGCAGGCCGGTGTCGGCAAGAATTGCGCGTGCGGTAGCTGCGTGATCGAAGTTCGATAGTAACGCCATCGGATAGCGTAAGGACAGTTCTCTCAGAGCCTCGCGCCGCCCGCGGGGACACACCACGGCACCGCGCAGGCTCTGCATATGCCGCGACGACATTTCCATGGCGACCGCCGCCAAGTCACCGCTGAAACCCATCGCTTCGAGCACCATCTCAAAGCGTTTGACGGAAGTAATTTCGACATTGTCGCGCCGCTTTTCCTCGAAGATCGCCTGCGAGACTTCCATGAGTCGCGACGAAAACTGCTCCGCGCTCATGCGGGGACGCAAGCGCGAAAGCAACTGGTCAAGACCCGGAATAGTTTCCACGCGGCTGCAGCCTTCGTCTTCAACACGTGGCAAGAGTGAAATCTCGATCGACACCAAGGTGCCGAATAAATCGAAGATCAGGCCGCGCGGCCCCTGCCCCTCGACCGCAAAGCGGTGCTCATCACCGGCTTTCACGCGCCCAACCCGCCGCCACCAGCAAGGAAAACGCCCCCAACAAGGCGGTGCCGTTGAGCCTCACTGAGCGTTTATGCAAGAGTTGGAAGCGGGCCACACCGTTTTCGCTTCCGCGCAACGCTGCCATTTCCGGCTGCAGCAGCAGCGCACCGTAGGCCTGGCAAGCGCAAATAATTACCGCGACGATGAATGCAGCCACCCGTGGCCGCAACCCGGCGCGGGCGCGAAAACCCGCACAGACGGCGACAATCAGTGCCAACACCAACCCGGTCTTGTAGTAATAAGGGAAAATCATGGCCGCGATCGGCCCCGCTTCGGCACTGCCCAGACGGGTAAACAGAAGTGGCAACACCAGCGCCGAGAAGAAAAGCATCGCCCCCACCCAAACGCCCAAACTGACGATATAGAGGCAACGTAGTAAAGCGCTAGCCGTAGAACAGGGCGGCGAATCCGCGGAACCTACATGGGAACTCATCAGCAGAACTTAGCCAAGCCCCGCCAAGGAGTCGACCTCGCAAGCGGCACCGGGTACGAGGCACACGAGACCAACGGCTCTGCACGGCTGTCCAGACTTGGCCGGAATAGGTATCGAGAACGTCATCCTTCGTGAACGCTTGCTGCAGCCAGCACATGTGTACCCGTCGCTGTCACTCGACCAGGTGGAGAGCGCCGCAACTGAAGGACCAAGCGACCCGAGCAGCCGGCACATGTGCGCCCGTCTCTGTAACTCGACAGCGGAGCATGTAAGGTTGGTATTCGGCAGTTGCCCGGTGTTTGACACCACCGGGCGCGAACGGGGAAAGAGGCTATGGACGACGACCTACTCATGCACGATTCGCAATTCGATCCCGAAGATGAACAGCCCGGCGACGAGGAACAATCGCACTGGTACGGCTTCGAAGAAGAGATCGACGATGTACGCATAAGCGACGAACTGGGAGTGCTGCCCTTACGTGGAATGGCGGTATTCCCCACTGCCATCGTACCACTGCTGGTGTCACGGCCACCCTCTTTGGCGCTGGTCGAAGCCGCGCTGGCCGGCGACCGCGTGATCGGCCTAGTGGCCCAACGCCGGGCTGAGAACGAAGACCCCTCTCCGGAAGAACTCTACACCCGCGGTTGCGCCGGCCGCATCCTGAAAACGCTGAAGTATCCCGACGGCAGCATGCGAATCCTGGTTCAGGGACTGCGCCGGCTGGACACTGAAAGCTATATCGCAACACAGCCCTACCTGCGGGCGCGAGTCCGGCTGCTCGAAGATGAGAACAGCGAAGGACTTGAAGTCCAAGCCTTGAAAACCCAGGTCGTCCAGCTCTTCTCCCGTTTCATTGAAATGGCGCCCTATCTGCCCAGTGAACTGCAAGTCGTGGTGATCAACATCAAGGCGCCGGGGCGCATAGCCGACTTGGTCGCGACCAATTTGAACTTGGCGATCGAGGAACGGCAGCAATTGCTCGAAACCACGGACGTGGAAACCCGTTTGCGGCAATTGCACTCCGTACTTGCCCGCGAGATCGAGCTGCTGGAACTCGGCCACAAGATTCACGGCGAGGTCCAGTCCGAGCTGGACAAGCATCAGAAGGAATTTTATCTGCGCCAGCAGATCAAGGCCATACAAAAGGAACTCGGCGAAGAGGAAGAGCATTCAGCCGGCCTCAGCTTGCTACGCGAGCGAATCGACGAGGCCAAGCTCACGCCGGAAGCTCTCAAGGCTGCGGAGTCGGAACTCAAGCGACTAGCCATGATTCCCCCCGAGTCCGCCGAACATTCGGTGATCCGCACCTACATCGAGTGGCTGGCCGACCTGCCCTGGGCGGTTTCGACCGAAGACAACCTCGACATCGCCCACGCCCAGCAAGTTCTCGACGAAGATCATTTCGGCTTGGATAAGATCAAGGACCGCATTCTCGAGTTTCTCGCGGTGCGCAAACTAAGAGACAACCCTCGTGGGCCCATACTGTGCCTAGTCGGCCCGCCCGGCGTTGGGAAGACATCCCTCGGCCGCTCCATCGCCAGAGCCCTTGACCGCAAGTTCCAACGCCTCTCGCTCGGCGGCGTGCGCGACGAAGCCGAGATCCGGGGACACCGCCGAACCTATGTGGCTTCGATGCCCGGGCGCATCATTCAGTCGCTCAAAGCGGCGGGGTCGAACAACCCGGTGTTCATTCTCGACGAGATCGACAAGCTTGGCGCCGACTTCCGCGGAGACCCCTCTTCGGCGTTGCTCGAAGTTCTCGATCCTGAGCTGAACAGCAGCTTTCGCGACCACTACCTCGACGTTCCCTTCGATCTCTCGTCGGTACTGTTCCTCACCACCGCGAACTACCTCGACCCCATCCCCCCGGCACTCAAGGACAGAATGGAGGTGCTGGAGCTTTCCGGTTACAGCGAGGAAGAAAAACTCGAGATCGCCCAGCGCCACCTCATTGCCAAACAAATCGAGGAGAACGGCCTGGCGAGTGATTTCGTCACTTTCACGCCCGAGGCGATCACGAGACTGATACGTGACTACACCAAAGAGGCCGGCCTGCGTAACCTGGAGCGGGAAATCGGCTCGGTGTGCCGTAAGATCGCTAGAAAGGTCACCGAAGGAGGGCTCCGGCCGATCAGAGTGGAGGCTGCAGACCTTCCCGATTATCTCGGTCCGGCCCGTTTCGACCGGGAGCTTGCCGAGAGGCATCTCAAGGCCGGAATCGCCATCGGCTTGGCCTGGACCCCGGTGGGCGGCGAGATCCTTTTCGTCGAGGCCTCGAGAATGCCGGGCAAGAAGCAACTAACGCTTACCGGACAACTGGGTGACGTAATGAAGGAATCCGCCCAGGCAGCGCTGACTTTCCTGCGCAGTAGCGGCCACTAGCATGGCATCCCGCAAGACTTCTTTGAAAACTCCGACATTCATATACACGTCCCCGCCGGAGCCATTCCAAAAGACGGACCCTCGGCCGGTGTCACCATGACCGCCGCACTTGCTTCCACGCTTACCGGGCGCCCGCTTCGCAGCCACTTAGCAATGACCGGCGAGATAACCTTGCGCGGCGCAGTCCTGCCCGTGGGCGGGATCAAGGAGAAGGTTCTGGCCGCGCGACGTGCCGGAATTACCGAAATCTTCGTTCCCGCGCGCAACGAGAAAGACGTTGGAGAAATAGAGGCCGAACTCAAAGAAGGGCTGTCCTTTCGCTACGTGGAGACGGTAGACGAGTTACTGTCGGCCGCACTGGAGCCGGGCTGAGAGGTGGAGCGCCGGGCTTCACCCAAGGTAAGAGGCCAATACTTCCGCCGCTTCCCGGGCGGCCGGCACCGGCAACGGAACTGCTCTTTCGGCGCTCAACAAATCGCGGAGTTCTTCGATCCAGATCCCCTGCAAGAGCCTGGAAGCCTCCACCGTTTTGGCCGCCGGCCAGGCCGCGAACCAACGCTTCAATACCACGTCTTCGGGAAACCCGGCGCGATCTACCAGCAGAGCCGGAATACCCGAAGCCGCAATATCACCGAGTATGCCATATCCCGGCTTGCAAACCACGATGTCACAAGCAAGCAACAACTCTGCGTATGAAACGTTCGCAGGCAGCTCCAGCACATCAGCCCGCCCACCGTGGCGGGCTCCCACGGCCGCTACGAGATAGACGATATCATCGCAAGGCGGTGGTAAAGCAAAAACCGGTGGGCCGACGGCACGAAAACTCATCAGCACTACGCGTTGCCCGCGGCCGAATCCCATCTGCCGGCGCAGCGATTCACGATCGCGCGAGGAGCGCCGCCCCAGTATTCCCACTGAGCGCCTACGCACGAAAGCCGGCATCGGGGCCGCAGGCTCCAACTCCAGCAACAAATCCGCTTGCGCGTAGGCACGGCGAGCATCTTCGGCGGCCTCTACGAGGCCAAGCTCGGCGTAGATCCAGTCCCAGGAGAAGTTGGCCAGCGCCACCGAGCGCACGCCGGCAATCGCCGCCGCTTCGAAAGCCGCCGGTGGAACGTCGCCGATGACCAAATCCACAGCGCCACGCAAACGCCGAGCCTCGGCGTCTACGAAGCGCTCATAATCGAGCTTCCATGCACGCAGCGCCTTTTCGGTGGCTTCGAGATCTACGCGTAATGCACCATCTTCGGCCACTCCTGCATCACAGGCTTCACGGCGCCAACTAAGCCGTGCGTCCAAGCCTGCAGGCCACAAGCCCTGCTCCAACGGGCAACACACACTAATCTTCAAAGCCCGGCACGCCGCGAGCTGTGCGATCACTTCGCCGCTACGAACACAATGGCCGTAACCATGATTGGAAATGTAGACTGCGACCCTAGGCATTGGCGAGACCTTCCCCGGGGCTCAACCGCTAGACGTCGTTCCCGCGAATCATGCTGCAAGATCGCAACGAGGATGGCGCTTAGTTGGCAGTCTCGTCGTTCTCCGTCGAAAACGAGGAGCCACAACCGCAACTATGCACGGCATTGGGGTTGGTGAATTTCAGTCCGGCCCCGTACATACCGTCGACATAGTCGAGCACCGTACCCTCGAGCTTCTCCACGCTGCCGGGGTCGACAAAGACCCGCAGTTTGTCGATTTCGTAAGCGATGTCGCCTTCGTTAGGCTGCTCCGCAAATTTGATAGAATACTCGTAACCCGAGCATCCGCCTTTGACCACGGAAAGCCGCAACCCATGGCCGCTACGGCCCTCGCTCTGCATTGTCGCGAAAACTTTCTCTATGGCCTTGGGGGTCAGGCCTACAATGGGACGGGGGGTGTGCGTTTCAGTCACTTGGCTTTTACCTCTAACACGAAGTCTAACACCTCGCGTAAACACCGCAATCGAGCGGCAACGGTGATCGCTGCGCTGCCTCGCAGGCTCCCAGCCCTCAAAGCAGTGCCACTGCGCCTGAAGGCCCCAACGCTGTACTTGGGCCGGTCGAGCCGCTCCCTCGGGCGCTTGCGACTCTCGCGACGAGGTCTCATGAATGATGCTGTATTGGCTTGATCAGATAATGATTTTTGGCGGAATCCGAACAGGCGACGTAGCTCGATCTGTTATGATTGAGAGAGAGCATTTTCGGTGAAAGAGTTTATAAATCAGCGTATAAAGGAATCTATTCGAGAACGAGCATTAAGTCTTGGTTTCATCGCCTGTGGTTTCGCCGATGCATCGGCTTTGCGTTCCGGCACCTTCCTTCGGGCCTGGATTGAAGCCGGCCGGCACGGCGGCATGGACTACCTATCCGCTAACTTGGAGCGGCGACTACAACCCGGGCTTTCGTTACCGGAAGCCGCCTCTATCATCGTCTGCATGTGGCCCTACCCGCCCCCGGGGCCGGCCGACCCCCGCTGGGCTGCCAAACTCGAAGGCCGTATCGCGGCCTACGCCTTGGATGAGGACTACCACTCTCGCTTGACCCACAAGCTCGAAAGCCTTGCCGAAGACTTGCACCGAAGTTGCACTACGGCTTCACGGATACAGGTCGACGCAGGCCCGCTCCTGGAAAAAGAACTCGCGATACGCGCAGGCCTGGGGTGGATCGGACGCAACACCTTGGCGCTGATGGAAGGACCCGGCTCCTATACCTTACTAGCTTGCCTGCTCACCACCGCACGTTTCGAACCTGACCCGGCCTACTCGGGAGGCGACTGCGGCCACTGCATGGCCTGCATGCCCGCTTGTCCCACCGGAGCCTTGCGCTCACGAGACCCCGCCCCAGCGAACTCCGCCACGGCCGCTACTCATACGGCGAAGGCCAGCCTCCCGGCCTCCGGTAGCATCGATAGCCTGGATTCGCGACTGTGTATTTCTTACTTGACCATCGAGCACCGGGGACCCATTGAAAGATCCTTGCGTGCGGATGTAGGCAACTGGATTTTCGGATGTGATGAGTGCCAGGAAGCTTGCCCCAGTAACGTGCAGGAGAACGTACAGGACGCTGCGATCTCACCGGCCTTCCTGAGGCCGAAGCTCGTAGAGTTGCTTTTCCTCAGCCACGAAGAGTTCAGGTCCCGATACGGGTCAACGGCGGTGTCGCGTGCAAAGAGGCGTGGCCTAGCCCGCAACGCGGCCGTGGCCCTGGGCAACAGCGCCAATCCGGCAGCAATCGACCCGCTGGCCGACGCGCTCGCTACGCATGACGAACTCTTGGTCCGCGTACACGCAGCCTGGGCACTGGGGCGCCTGGGCGGGCACCGCGCGCAAAGTTCCCTGCAGCGTTGCCTCGACAGCGGCCCTGCGCCCCCGCTTGCCGAGGAGGCCCACCTTGCGCTGGCGGCTTTGCGCAGGGCGGGTATTTCTTCCGGCGTTTGAGACCTCGCTCGCGGCCTGCGCTTAGCCCGCATTATTCATGAAACCTCTGCTACGAGCCTCAATCGCCCGCAATCTCGGCCCGTGCTCGCTTTTCGGCCCTCGACGTACTGTTAGTACGCCTGCGGGCCTCATCGCTGCGCTTGGGCCGATCTCACGGGCG
>JAJRWY010000224.1 GCA_024276575.1 Candidatus Binatota bacterium | reverse complement strand
GAAACAGAACACGGTGTTGCGTAGGATTGGTCATGAGAGAGCCTTTGTGGTTGCGCTGAATTGCCTTGTTACAAAGCTATTCTAGCACCTGCACAGGCTCTTCTCTTTTCTACGCACTCAAGATTCGCGCATAATCCGGGCTAGACGGGCTTTCCAGGACGACTCCGCTCAACGGCCGACCATGCCGACCCACTTGTAATCGACCGAATCACCCAGCGCTATCTTGCGCGCTGCAGCCGAGAACACCTGTTCTGCCGAGGAGTACGATCGCCCTCCGAGTTCACTCAAGATAGCTCCCAGAAGCTCCCAACCAGGCCGTGCCTGCCCCGGAGCAGAAACTGCGGCAGTAAATTTCTGCACCCGCCCGTCCCGGTTTACAAAGCATCCGTCAGACTCGAAATGGCTGCCCATCGCGAGCAAACAGTCTGCGTAAGAACTGCTCTTGCCGACCACGTCATCGGCGACGACAGTTACATCCATGTTCTCCAACGTAGAAGCCCAGGCCTCGGTGTCCAAGCCAACTGCATCACAGCGCAGCAGCAAAACCCCGTCCTTAGTCCTGACTTCACTACCGTTGTCCTCGCTGAACCCCAAAGCCAAAAGCCCTTGCCGGTTAGGGTAACGATCCTCGGAAATCAACATTTCGTCACCCTTGAAACCCGGAACGGGGGGGGCAAACAGCGTAAGTGACACACCGGCAAGGCGCTCGCCGATACAGCCGGCTAAGAACGCTTCTTCCAAGGAAAGGCCGGCGGAGGCGACGATCGCCACCGAAGCACACTCCTTGAGTGCAGCCACCGAACGTTCTATTGCGTCCGCGAAGGGGACCTCCTGGAACTGTTCACCCACACGGGCGTAACTGGAACGCAGGCGATGCTCGGCGCGATTCCTACGGTAGGAATGGCGCCCCTCGTCACAAATCCAGTATCCGTTTACTTCCGCATTAGCTCGCGGTTTCAATCGGTAAATCTCGCCATCGCGATAATGGACGTCGATGTTACAACCCGTAGCACAGGCGCTGCAGATCGATTCAGTCGAGTCCAGGTACCAAACCCGGGAACGAAAACGAAACTCCCGGCTCGTCAAGGCGCCGACGGGACAGATGTCAACTACGTTGGCCGCATAGGGGTTGTCGACCTGCTTACCGGTTACCAGGGTCAACTTGCTGTGGTCCCCCCTCTCCGTTACGCACAACTCGTGAGTACCCGTGACTTCCTCGAGAAAACGCACGCAGCGGGTGCACAGAATGCAGCGCTCTTGATCGAGCATGACATCCGGGCCTACGGGGATAGCCTTGCCCTTACGGACCTTCTCTTCGGCATCGAAGCGGCTCTCATGGCGCCCGTAGTCCATGTAGTACTCTTGCAACTTACATTCTCCGGCTTGGTCGCAAACCGGACAGTAGATCGGGTGGTTGATCAACAAGAGTTCAAGCACTCCACGACGCGCTTCCTGTACCCGCTCGTTGTCGGATTCCACCACCATACCGTCCTGCACCGTCGTGTTGCAGCCGATCTGTAACTTGGGCAGTGGATTGGGCTGCTTTTCGGAAAGCGCACGGATATCGACCAAGCACATCCGGCAATTGCCGGCCACCGATAGACCCGGATGGTAGCAGTAGTGGGGGATCTCTTGCCCCGCCATTTCAGCGGCTTGTACGACGTTGGTGCCTTGAGGCACCTCCAATTCGACACCGTTTATCGTAACTTTGGGCATGGTTCTTCGATCCTGAAAGCCTAAGCGACCGCCCTGGCTGACTCTCCACCCCGGCCGGAGGCCCCGCTTACCGCAGCAGTAAACTCGTCTCGGAATTTATCGAGGAAGCTTCGCACCGGCATGGCAGCCGCATCCGACAATACACACACGGTGGTCCCCATCATGCTTTTGGCGACGCTATCGAGTTTCTCGAGATCCGCCGGGGTTCCGTGGCCCTCCTCGATACGGGCAAGAATTTTTTCCAACCAACCGGTTCCTTCCCGGCACGGCGTACACTGGCCGCAAGACTCATGGTGATAAAAGTGCGAGATGCGGCGCAGTACGGCTACCATATCGGTGGAATCGTCCATTACTATCACACCGGCCGAGCCCAGCATCGATCCCGCTTTCGCAACCGAATCAAAATCCATGTTGATGTCGATTTCGTCGGCTCTCAACACCGGGACCGAGGAACCACCGGGTATGACTGCCTTCAGCTTCCTGCCGTCGCGCAATCCTCCGGCGTGGACTTCTATCAATTCACGCAGCGAAGTCCCCATCGGGAGTTCGAAAACTCCGGGCTTCTTCACATGCCCCGACACGCCGTAGAGTTTTGGACCCGGACCTGATTCCGGACCTATGCTTTTAAACCAATCCGCACCGCGTTCGATGATGTGTTTGACGCAGGACAAAGTCTCGACGTTATTGACGATGGTAGGACACCCGAAGACGCCGTATACCGCTGGGAACGGGGGCTTGTTTCGCGGATGGGCGCGTTTGCCCTCGATCGACTCGATCAGCCCGGTCTCCTCCCCGCAGATATACGCCCCAGCTCCGCGATGCACATGAATGTTTACTTCGGTATCCCCACCGAAGATCCCTTTGCCCAAAAATCCCTTGGCGTAGGCGTCGGCCACTGCCCGACACAGGGTTTCATACCCGGTGGAGAACTCGCCACGGATGTAGATGTAGGCGTCGATACAGCCGATCGCGTAGGCAGAAATGATCATGCTCTCGATCAGTTGATGAGGATCGTGCTCCAGAATCTGCCGGTCCTTGAACGTGCCGGGTTCACTTTCATCTGCGTTGCACAGCAGATACACGGGCTTACCGGTCCCCTTGGGCACAAAGGTCCACTTCAAGCCGGTGGGGAAGCCTGCACCGCCACGGCCGCGCAACCCTGAATCCTTGACCGCTTCGACGATCTCCCCTGGACTCCTATCGCGCAAAGCGGCTCTGGCGGTCTCATAACCGCCGTCGCTTACGTAGTTGTCTATATCGCTAAGGTCCGTAGAAACGTCCTCGAACCTGAGTAGAAGTTTTTCGCTCATGACTGAATGCGAGCCGGATAAGGTTGCAGCACTGAGGCAGCCGAACCCTCACCGGGCGCCGTGGATACCCATTGTCGGCGCGCTCCGCCCCTCCCGTCCACTCAGCTCGACGCCCGGCTGAAACCGGTCGCCTGCGGCTGACTCTGAATTTTTCGCTGTAGCGCCATCAGTCCGTCGAGCACCCCCTCGGGACGCGGCGGACAGCCAGGCACGTACACATCCACCGGAACCAAGCGGTCTATGCCCGGCACCGTCGTGTAGTTGTCGTAGAAGCCTCCACTAGAAGCGCAAGCACCGAAGGCAAGAACCCATTTGGGCTCAGCCATCTGCTCGTACACGCGCCGCAGTATTGGCGCCTGCCGGGAGGTAACCGTCCCCACTACGAGCAGCACGTCGGCCTGCCTGGGGGTAAAGCGGGGCAATAGCGCGCCAAAACGGTCAATGTCATACGGCGCCATCGACAAAGACATGTACTCCATGGCGCAACACGCGGTGGCGAAAGGATACGGGAAAATCGAGTACTTCCGTGCCCACCCCAACGCGGCGTCCAGCCGCGTCAAAACGATGCTCTCGGCCAGCAGTCCAGCGTCCCCGCCAACCTCGCCGAGACCCGGCATTTTGTTGAACTTATCTATGGGCTTCGACATGCTGGCCTAAGCTAATGCTGGGAGCGGACAAATTCAAGGCACCTTGCAATCCTTGATAGCAGTCGTTACAAGCGCCGCTCATGCCAGATCTGCTGCTTGCGGCGCACATTCTCGGTGTCGCCGTATATCTCACGGCCGGCCTTCTCGCCACCGTCGCACTCAGCGCGGCAAGACGGCGCTACCGCGACCAAGATGAACTCCGTCAGCGCTGTGCTGTGTTGTTGCGAATATACAGCCCTGTGGCAATCGCAGCGCTGGGCCTTGTCATCATGACCGGAGCTTGGTCTTTGACCGGCTTGAAGGAGAGCCTCGGTGCACAGTATTTCAGCGCTTTCGGCCGTGCTCTCGCCGTCAAATTGGCACTCAGTTTCTTGATCACGATGCTCACAGTGGGCGCTGCCATGGGCATCGGGCTGCCCATTGTAAAGCAAGCAGCCTTCCCTACCGACCAAGAGCTGCCGCCGCTCGAACGCAGGCTACTGCTGTTTATCGCGCTGCTGCTAACATCCTTGCTGCTTACCCTCTGGACAGCGTGGTTTGCCTCGGGCATGGCCCGCGGACTTCCCGGATTCTGAGCATGTTTTTCGGAATATTCGACTCCGATCCCCGGCTCCCGCCCAACTATTGGACTCAGCGAAGCAAAGGTTTGGCGCAACTCGAAGTCGAGATCGGCTGCGGCAACGGCAGCTTCCTTATCAACGCGGCGGCGGCCCGCCCGGAGACTTTCTTCCTCGGTATAGATATCCGCGAGCAAGCGTTTCGTGCCCGGCTGGAGAGCGACGTCCTACCCCCCAACCTCGCACTGTTCCACGGCGACGGACGTTGGATAATCGCAAACCTTTTCGCCGACGACAGTGTCGACGCCTTCCACGTCTATTTTCCCGATCCCTGGTGGAAGAAACGCCATCACAAGCGCCGGCTGTTCACCCCCGAATTCTGCTCAGCCGTAAAGCGTTGCCTAAAACCGCGGGGCCGGCTTTACCTTGCCACCGACGTTGCACCACGCTTCAAAGAAATCCGGGAACTCCTACAAGCACAGGGCCTCGGCTACGAAGCCTGGCAGCGTACAAGCGAAGATACAGGCAGCGGCGCTTATGAACGCAAGTATAGGGTTCAGGGACGCCGTCTTTATCAGGCAGCTTTCGTCAAGTTCTGACAACTCCGAAAGATCTGCCCGGCCGGGCAAGACGCGCAAGCCCTAACGCCGGAAGCAAACACCGGGCCGGGCTCAAGAGTCATTGTTCAAGAAGTCGCGTGCCTGAGAGGCTATTCCCACGGCGTCGAGGCCATGTTTAGCGTAAAGTTCCTTGCCGCTGCCCGATTCTCCGTAACTGCGAACGCCGTGTACTCTTACGCGAGCGCCTTTTATTTCCGAGAGCGATTCGACGACCGCACTGCCGAGACCGCCTACGACCCCGTGATCTTCAACCGTCATGATCGGAGACTCGGCGGCAAGACCACGTAGTAGCTCATCATCAATGGGTTTGAGCGTGTGAATGTTAACCACCGCCACCCGCAGGCCTTCTTGCGACAGCGCCTCGGCGGCGAGCAAGCAATTGTGCACGACGCCTCCGGTGGCGACCAGTGCGAGATCGGCACCCTCGCGTAGCATCACGCCCTTGCCGAACTCGAACTCGTAGTCATCATCGTTGAGGTCTTCGAGGCTCTGCCTAGTAAGCCTCAGGTAGGCCGGGCCCACGTAGTCGGCGAGAAATTCGGTGGCTTTCTCGGCCTCGACCGCGTCGGCAGGCTGAATTACCACCATATTGGGCAAGGATCGCATCAGCGCAAGATCCTCGAGTCCCATCTGCGAGTACCCGTCTTCTCCAATACCGATACCGGAGTGGGTACCCACGAGGCGCACATTGGCATTGTTGTATCCTACCGACATGCGGATTTGCTCGAAACGCCCAATGATGAAACAGGCAAAGCTCGCGGCAAAAGGCACCATACCGCTCAGGGCCAGGCCCGCGGCAACCCCGATCATGTTCCCCTCGGCAATGCCCAACTGAAAGAATCGCTCGGGATAGGCCTCTGCAAACTTGCGGGTCTGCACAGAACTCGCCAGGTCCGCGTCCAAGGCCACAACACGTTCGTGTGTTGCGCCGATTCTCAGCAATGCTTCTCCGAAGGCGGCTCGGCTCGCTTTACCCATAATTCTCTCTCGTTGCGGAGTCTGTCAGTCCGCAGCCGACCTGATCTCGGAAATCGCTCGTTCGAGCTCTTGCTCGTTCGGCGCCTTGCCGTGCCACGCGTAGGTGTCTTCCATGAACGATACGCCCTTGCCCTTCACCGTATGAGCGATCAAGACGCTCGGCCGCTCGTCTTCGCGCGCTTGCGCAAAAGCGCTACGTAGAGCCTCCAGGTCGTGACCGTCCACCTCCAGCACATGCCATCCGAAGGACGCGAACTTCTCGCCCAGAGGTTGCAGATCCATGATCGCGGCAACGAAACCGTCGAGTTGGACTTTGTTGTAGTCGACAATGGCGGTGAGTTTGCCGAGTCGGTACTTCGCCGACGCCATCACCGCTTCCCAAACCTGTCCGGCCTGCACCTCTCCATCACCAAGCAGACAGTAAGTCCGGTAGTCCTCGCTATCGAAACGCTCGGCCAGGGCCAGACCCACCGAAACCGACAATCCCTGGCCCAACGATCCGGTGGCCGCCTCGATGTAAGGCAAGCGGATCCGGTCCGGATGGCCCTGCAAAGGGCTGCCAAGACGGCGAAGGCTGCTCAATTCGCTACGATCGAAGCATCCGGCCCGAGCCAGCGCCGCATAAACGGTCGGCACGCCATGTCCCTTGGAGATTACGAAACGGTCGCGCCCCGGCCAAGCCGGCTCTCCGGCGCGAAATTTCATCTCCGAAAAGTACAGAGATGCCACGATCTCTACGCTCGACAACGAACCGCCCGGATGTCCCGAAGCGGCCGCATGAATCATCTTGAGTGCGTCGACGCGAAGTTCACGGCACAGGCTTTTTAGTTCATCTATTGAGGCCATGGTTCCGGCGGCGAGGTTGCCCGCCCTTCTGTGGGCTGTCAAGGAGGTGCTCAAACGCCGCTGTTCCAGCGCACAGGACTCCAAGCAGCGCCCGTGTCAGGCAAACGGTTCAAGAAGCAAACCTCGCTCCATCCTGCGACGCTACGCACTACAGAAATCGCGGCATTGTCCACGCGGACCCGCCGGAACTCCGAAATCGGGATGGCAAGGTAATGGCACAGAGCGCTACGAATGACATCTCCATGGCTGACGAACAGAACCGTCTCACCTTCCACGGTTCTTCCGGTAGCTGCGACGCCACGAGCGGCTACGTCTTCGATCGTCTCTCCACCCGGTGTCCGGTTATTCAAGGGATCGGAGAGAAAAGCCGAGCACCTGGGATCCTCCATGATCTCACCGTAGGCTTTGCCCTCCCATTCTCCAAACGCGACCTCGGCAAGCGCCTCATCCTCCTCCACGGCAACGCCGATCCCAGCGGCTACCAAGCGAGCGGATTCGAGGGCTCTGTGCATGGGGCTGCTCACTACCCGGTCTATCCCAAAATTCGCAAGCACGATTCCCGCACGGCGGCATTGTTCACGTCCGTTTTCGTTCAACGCAACCGCCAATCGTCCCATCACACGCCCCTCGAGATTCCAATCGGTCTCGCCGTGCCGCATGAAAAGCAATATGCGACCGGCGCTAGCGCGTTCCATACTGTCAGGCAGCGTTGCCGGACGCAGGAGCCCGCAAGCCACAAAATTCCTGATAGTCCACCAGCTCGGTAATGGTCGGGGACTCGCCGCAGACCGGACAGTCGGGATCCCGGCGAAGTTTCAGTATCCGTACCTCCATTCCCAGGGTCTCGATGTGGGCTAGCCGGCCGATCAGGGGATTTCCAATGCCCAGAATCACCTTGATGGTTTCCAGAGCCTGTATGCACCCGACCAAGCCCGGCAGCACTCCCAACACCCCCGCTTCAGCGCAACTCGGAGCCATTCCGGGAGGCGGTGGTTCCGGGAATAGGCAGCGATAACAAGGCCCGTCTCCGGGCTTGAACACCGTCGCCTGCCCCTCGAACTGAAAGATGCTGCCGTGAACATTGGTCTTGCCGGTCATCACGCATGCATCGTTCACCAAGTAGCGCGTCGGGAAATTATCGCAGCCGTCCACGATGATATCGTAGCCTTCGATGATGTCGAGAATATTGCTCGAATCCAGTCGAAGACGATGCTGCCGCACCTCGACATCCGGATTGAGAGCCGTTAGCGTAAGCGCCGCCGACTCGGTCTTGGGCATGCCCACTCGATCGTTAGTATGAAGAATCTGCCTTTGCAGATTGGACATATCGACGACGTCATCGTCGATGATTCCGATCGTACCGACACCTGCTGCGGCTAAGTAGAAAGCCACGGGAGACCCTAACCCGCCCGCTCCGAGGCACAAAACCTTGGCGTCGAGCAACTTCGCTTGCCCGGCCTCGCCAACCTCCTCGAGCAGGAAGTGACGGCTGTAACGGTTGAGTTGATCCTGGCTGAACTGCCGGTCTTGCGCCCAGTCCCGGCCGGAGTTTTTCCATGCCCCAAAGCCCCCAGCCATCGACCGCACCCGGCCGTAGCCCATCTCGGTGAGCACCCGGCCGGCCAACAACGAGCGCGTGCCACTTTGGCAGTAGGCGATAAGCTCGGCATCCTTGTCCGGAACTTTGGACTCCACCTGAATTTCGAGAAAGCCTCGAGGAAGGCTGAGCGCCCCCGGAAGGTGGCCCTCTCTAAATTCGTCTTTCTCCCGTACGTCGAGCAACACGAGCGCGGCGCCCGATTTACACAGATTGTCTACTTCGTCCACCGAAATTTCCGGTACGAGCTCGCGTGATTCTTCAATTATTTGTTGAAAACTCTTACCCATCAGTACACTCCGCTACAACTACTCCGGACTTCGGTAGAACCCAGGTGAAAAAAAGTGCCGGCCGAGATAATACTTGGATGGTGCCGCCACCGCCTCGAGAAACAACCCTTGGCGAACACCGGGGAAGCGCTATCAACCGCTCCCGCCCTCGTATAGTTCCGCTCTATACTTAAGCCATGCGACCAGCGCCCCGGCATAGGATGGTGACAACAGGGCTCGCGGCCAATCAATTGCGGTAATGAGGGGCCATCGCCTGGAGAGAAACAATTCATCGGCGGTCGCACCGAAAAAGAAACGGATCTTTTCGATATCGGCCCGCCTCAACAAGCCGTGCTTGAGAACATAGTAGAAGACCACCGGCTCCCGGCCCCCTACTTCGCCACCCCTTGGTCGCGATAACGCGAAAGCATCTCGTCCATCAGGCTATCCGTGCCATTTTCTTCCATGAAGCGTGAGCGGTCCATCAAAACACGTTTGTCCTCAATGAAATCCTCTCTCGAGTATCCTGAAATCATGGGATGAATAGCCGTATCCATACGGATCGCATCGCAGGGGCAAGCCTCTACACACATTCCGCAATAGATGCAGCGAAGTGTATCGATCTCATAATGGACCGGATACTTCTCGACACTGTCGTCCGGATGTTCTCCGGCCTCGATGTTGATACAGCGAGCCGGACACGCAGTCGCGCACAGAAAACAAGCGGTGCAACGAACCGATCCGTCGTCCTTCAGGGTAAGGCGGTGGCTGCCACGGTACCCTGGTCCGTAAGCAATATACTCCTCAGGGTACTGAACCGTGATCATGGCGGACTTATCCCGCGCCAGTCCGATCTGATGAAGAATGTGCAAGAAAAGATTGCGCCAAAAGTACCCGCCGGTAACAAATAGCCCACGAATAATCTCGGGAACGTAAATCCTTTCCCTGAACGTCAGGTCTTCAGGCCGTCTCACAAGCCCTCCCTTTGCTCTTCCCGCCGCCGTACACTGCAACTACCGTGCATCAAAACCGGCCGCCCGGCCCGCAAACGGTAAGTACTCCTATGCTCAGGTGCTCAGGCCACCAATTTGAGTACCGAACCTACGCTCGGGCGCTCAGCCAAGCGCGCCGTCCACGCCTTCACATTGGCCAGCGAGGAATCAAGACTCACTCCGTAACGATTCAATTGCAGAGCTACCGGCGCAAACGCGATATCCGCCAACGAAAACTCACCGGCAAGGTACTCCTTGGACGCCAACTCCCGCTCCAACATCGCCAGCGTCTTGCCGACTACGCCACGTGCGGTTTGTAGCTTGTTCTCATCCGCCTCCGCCTGTGCCAGCTCTCTTTCCACGGCCATAGCAGGCAAGGTGAAAGCCCGGTCAGCAAAATCGGCAAGCAAGCGTACGCGCGCTTTGTCAGCGGAATCCTCCGGCAAGAGGTCCGGCGGGTGTGGATACTCATCGTTCAGATACTCGATAATGATGGAAGATTCGTAGATTACGCAGTCTTCATCAATCAATACCGGCACCTTGCCGAAAGGGTTGATCCGCAGAAAATCCGGGCCGCGTTGCTGATTATTCTTGAGATCCACGATCACCGTTTCGAACTCCAGGTCCTTCTCGGCCAACACTATACGGACCTTATTCGCAAACGGGCAGTCGGGATAATCGTAAAGAGTCATGTCTCTCCTGAGTCCCCGGCGACGGGGTAACCACGGGAAGTTAGACCAATCCGCGCACCGGCGCAATTAACCACGATCAATCGCGAAGGACCTTACGCGCAAGCCCGCGCCGCTAGCGGGTAGCGACAGATCAAGCGCGCTGCGGGCAGGGCGAAAGAAAGCGCCGGACCGGTGAAAAGGAGCGCCGGTGTATCGGCGAGGGCCCAAGCTTCTCAAGAGCCGCAAGATGGGCTGCGGTACCGTAGCCCATATGTCTCGCAAAACCGTATCCAGGAAAAAGCCGCTCATATCCCGCCATCAGATTGTCTCTGTAGACCTTGGCCACGATCGAGGCAGCCGCGACGGAATATACGAAGTCGTCGGCTCCTATGAACGCCGATTGTCCGGCTTCCAGGCCGGGGATCTCCTTAGCGTCGACCAGCAAGTAATCAGCAGGCGGCACCATCCCCAACACTGCGCGCCGCATGGCCTCCAATCCCGCCCGTTGGACTCCGAGGCGGTCTAGTTCCTCGACTTCTACCACGCCGATCGACGCCGCTGTCGCCGCCGCTCTGATCTGTGGCTCGAGGCCGAGTCTGCGGCTAGCGCTGAGTTTCTTTGAATCCGCAAGCTCGAGAATCTCCGTACCTGCAGGAAAAGACACCGCAGCCGCCACGACCGGCCCGGCTAGCGGGCCGAGCCCCACCTCATCGACGCCGGCTACACAACAGTAGCCAAGGTCCCAAAGCAGGCTCTCCAGGCTCAATCTCTCACGAGCGCTGCGTGGACTTTTCTTGGCAACCCGTCCGGCCACGGCTAGCCCTCCCTGCAGCGCATTCAACGCCCGCTTCTTATCAACTCGGCGACTGTGAAAAAATCCGGAGTGAGGCCGACCTTGGGCCCCATGTTCCAATACCAGCCCTCCTCTCCCGGAAACTCGTGACTCGGCAACGCCGCCCGGGTCGCGTGAACCAACTGCATGTCCACCATCGTTATGTTGGGAATGAATCCGGTTTCATACTCATACACCGAAACCTTCGCCTCAGGGAAAGGCTTGTAGCCCACGTTGATGCCGTTGATCCAGATCTTCCATAGTTCCATCCCCCTGTCGTAGATATCGCTCGAGGGGGTATAGAAGGCTTCCTTGTCGACAAACAGGATGCGTTTGCCGTACGCGTACTGGTCGAAACGGGAAACCGCCTCGACCACCCAGACCTCGCGCTTCTCCCAGGCGTCACAGAAAACGAAGTCGCGCTCCCCGCTACACCAATGCGCCGGCCATCGCCTGCCGTGGACCGCAGCGAGAATCGTTCGGTCTCCCAGAAAACGCCACGTAGACCAAGCTGGATTGCCGGCGTAACCGCCATAACTGTCCATGTCGACATCCTGCCCGAACAGCGCGTCGCTTCGTTGCGCAGTGGACAAACGACGCACTCTTCTGATCTGCGGAAGATAGAGCCAGGTGTCATCTTGACGCTGTGGGTCGAGATAGCGAGCCATCGAGGAACCGATGCCCTTCAAATCGAAAGGTTCCAGTATCGGGTGCAGTGACTCACGGTAGCGAAATCCCTCGGGGTTGTCATGGAACTGCGGTTTAGGATCGACGTGGACACGGCCATTATACATCAAGCGCCGCAAGTGCTCGAAAACGAAATGCCTCTCGATTTTCATTCCCCGGGGGGTGATCGGTCCGGTGTCCGCATCGAAATAGCGAATCGTAAGATCATCGGTAACGTAAGGGTTATAGTAGTAGTTCCACATGATCTTCTGGGCGACCAGAGGGTCAAGCTGATCGAGATCAGGAAAGGGCTGTCCAGCTACGTAATTGAGCAGACTCTGCCCGTCCGCCGTAATACTGACATCCGGCTGGTATTGCTGTGTCGCAGCGTCGTAAACGGGAGGATATGTCGCTGCTTCGTAAGCAACGATATCCATTTCGAGTCCGTGCTCGACACACCACTGCAGGCCCGGGTGGAGGAAGTCCGCAGCTTGCTCCATATTACTCTTGTTGATGCGGTCACCCGGCCTGACGTCGGCATAACCGGCTTGATTTCCCAACAAGAGGCAAACCGCAATGATCCCGGTCCAGCCTACTCTCCATAAACTTCCCGTACGACGCACAATCATAGGAAATTAAACCCTGCCGCTACTGCTCCCTCAATGCTCGTGTGGAAGCGGCAACTCCATGCGTATGGCGATCATTTTCCGCAGGTCTTCGTCCGCGTGTTCGCGGTTTTGCCGAAGCAAGAAAGTGCTGCAGTCCGTACAACCCGGCGTAGAGTTCAAAGCTGATATTACACCGATTGTCGCGGCATCGGGACCAGCGATCAGCGCGCTCTTCAGGGCATCAACCGCTTCGGTCCCCCCGATCACGCCCAGAGCTTCAGCCGCCGCCGAACTTGCTCCGTCCAGGCGTTTCATTGCCGCAACCAGGATCGGCACTACCACCGTGGAATGAGTTCCGGACAGCGCGTCTATGGCCGCTTTGCGTACCCCCTCGCTCTCATCCGAAGCCAACACTTTGGAGAACAGACCCCTCACCGCCTCATCGGCGTCCACCATCCCCGCCAAGCCGCCATAGGCTGCCGCACGCAGTTCCGCGGTTTGCCCCTTGGTGCGGTCGAGAATCTCCTGCTTACCCAAGGGCTTGCCGAGCTGCTTCAAGGAAACTACCGCCGCGGCACCCACCCGGTCGTCACGGTCAGCCAACGAACGCAGTTCCCCTACAAGCGCGGCCAGCTTCTTTTCTCCGGCAATCGCTGTAACTGCCACACGCTCACTCTCCGGAGCGTCACTGAGTACAAACGCCTTGAATGCAGCGGCGCCGTTCTTGGGGAAGCGTTCGGCTAAGCCATCGGTCTTAGCTAGGTAGGCCACAGCGTCCTGGCGAAGCACCGCGTTCTTGCTCGACAAAGCTTCCAGTACCACCAAGAGCGCACGCCTGTCTCCCTCTTTGCTGCCAAGAGCCACGGCTTCGGTATAGGCAGTCAATATCCTCTTGGCCTCGGGGATATCATCGCCACGAAATATATAACGGCGCCCACCCGCAGCTTGGTGCCGCCTGGTAAGGGGAAGGTTGTCTCGCCAGTACGAGTACTGGGGCAATAGCTTTATCGGAGCAAAGAAAACATCGCCACGTTCAAAGAAGGGCTTGTCGTCGCTTTCCCAAACTTCATGAATGTACATCAGGTTCTGCGGATTGCCCCTGGTGGCGCGAACGAGTTCCGTAATTCGCGCAGGAAAGGCCAATAGCTTGCCGTCGCGATAGTGCAGAGGCACCGACAACTTCACGGTACCCAGCGCCCAGGATTCGACGGCGTACTCGAAGACGGTCTTCGGTGCCTCGGCCCGCGCCGGGAGCACCGCCGCAAAGAAGAAAGCTGTCCCTATGAGAAAAGTACTAACTAAGCGCATGCTCGATTTTCCATCAAAAAAGGGGCGGGTTCCAATCGGCCCCCGCCCCTTTTCCAGGTAATGGCGATTCTATGGGCAGGCAGTGCCCCCGTTACAAAAACCGTCGCCTCCGAAATCGAAGAACAACGGGTTGGTAAATCCGACCGCCGTCTGGCCTTGCTCGCCGAGATTCCACGGCAATGGCCCCCCGGCATCGGTAAGGTCAGCTAGCGTAAGGTTCACGGTGTCGTCAAGGTCCTGGGGATTCATCGGGAACAGCGGAGCGGAAACTCCGTCGGTCCCGCGCGCCACCACAACAACCCAGGCATCCGAACTGATGGTCAACGGCACGTTCACGTCGGCAGTATAACGGCTACCGAATCCGGATACGCCAACAGAGCTAACACGAGTGAAATCCACACCTTCGACCAACGTAATCGTAGGCGACACCGTACAAGACGAAGGATTGATGACACCAAGGAACGTCCATTCCGACTGGCACGACGGCACCGTATTGACATAGACGTCGATAGTATCGAATTCCGCCCAGGTGGGAGACTCAACATGAATATCCACGCTGTCGGCACCACCGCCTGCCGCCGTTACTGTCAACGGAGAACCCAAGGCATGCGTGGCCGTCGCCGCCGCCGCACCATTCAAGGTCGCGGTTACGAAAAGTCCGGCGGAACCTAGCGCGCGTCCGGCATTGGTGTTCAAAGCCAAGGCCGCCGGGTCAATCAAAGCCGGATTGTCGGTAGAGGACGCCACGAAAGTACGCGGACCGCCGGCTTGCACCGTCACCGACTGATGCGTATCAGAATCGGCAATTCCGGTCTTGAATCGACCCTGATTGAGTAGTCCGAACCAGTCTCCCAGGTTCTCTGTCAAGAACGTATCCGTCTGGCTGCGGTTGGCTTCGATCAGAACTTCCAGGGCCGTAAAGTTGTCGTCGTAAAGATTGCTCACGGCCGGGTCGAGACGTAGGTAGGCTCCCAGGTTACTCCCCGTCAAAACGCAGCTTCCACTTGGACAGGAGCGGAAAATGCTCGGGTTGTGGCAAGTGCCTCCCGGGCAATTCGCATTACTGCTACAGCTCAGACCGTCGTTGCCTCCGCCCAAACAGATCTTCGTCTCACATACCGCACCGTCGTTGCTTCCTCCCGAACAACGATAAACTTGATTGCTGCTCGTCGGCGGTGAAACTGCGGTATCTATGCCGAGCATGTTGAAATGCCCCAGTGAAGCACTGTTGAAATGGTTGATCTGAATCACTTGAGTGGCCGGATTGACAGTCGCGAAAATCTCGGCGGGAAGCAGATCGTAGCTGCCGTTACTCGGATAGCCCAGACCGTTGTTCGCCACTGATTGCGGACGCCCCCAATCGATAGCGCCGCCGATACGAGATGCGGGGTCCAGTGTGAACGGCCAGATATTAAAGTGCCCATAGTGGCTGGTGGTTACCTCCATCGACGGTGCCGTCTTGATTAGGTTTCCGACCGCCATGGCGCTCACTTCGTCGCTCAGATCATGAGCGAAGTCGTGGTCGGTGTTGGCGAAGAAGTCCACACCTTCCGCCAGCATCGTGAGGATGCGGCGCTCTCGTGGAACCATCGAATCGGGGCTGTTGATCATGTGAACATGGGTATCGATGGAAACGAATCCCGTCGTATCGACCACATGGTTCACCGTGGCGTTCAATGTCGGTGAATCGCCGGCCGCCAAAGTCACGCTGATAACGTCGGCGTCATACTCCGGACCGTGGGATACTACCACGGTGTAACTTCCCGGCTCCAAGTCGAAGGTGCCGGTCGAGCCAGTCGAGTCCGCAAAACGAGCATCCACCACTCCGAATACGTCGCCCTTTTCCTCCACCGGATAGCCGAACAAGCGCCCCTCGAACGCCACTCCGACGAGGACGAATTCGCTATTGAGCGGGTCCGGACTGGCCGGCACGCCGACGATCGAAACCTTCGCGGGAATAGGCGCACCGCTTTGATCCTGAACATTGACCGTCAATGTCGCGGTTCCGGGCAGGTCTATGTCCTGCACTACGGTTTTCTTTTTCTTGATGACAAACTCAGTTTTGGCCGGTGTATTGCCGCCACCCTCGTAGGGGACTCCGGGTACCCTGACCGCAACCCTGTAAGGATTGCTCGAAGCAGCAAGATGCATCCGGTAAAAGCCCGAGGCATCCGTCACAGTAGAGTTTACCACTCCGGTACAATCGGTAGTCACACCGCTACACCGCGAGGGACTGCTCTCGTAATTCACCTTGTCGTTCATAACGACCACGCTCGCACCTTCCACGGGAACACCCGCAACCGTGACGGTTCCTTGGAGCACGCCGTAATCCTGACTGAACAAGTCGATACGCGCCTTGGCGACGTCGTCTATGGTCTCGCCGATCACGAACCAACGTCGCAAGGTGTTGGTGCCGTTCGCCGGAACTGCAAACGATCCCGTATCCTTATTGTTATAACTGCCGAACAAGAGACTGAACAAATCTTGACTGTTGGCCCAGACATGAACTCCGGTCTGGCTGAACATACTGGTATAGCGCGTAGTGCCCGGAACGGTTTGCGGGAAAACCACACCGTAGGCCAAGCCCGCGGCGTCACCCGCACCACGATAAGCGATAAAGTCCAGGGTGTTACCTTTCGAGCCAAGGTCTCCGCCGTTGCGCAGCAAGGGCTCGCCGAAACCAACGCCCGGTCCGAACGGCTCGACCGTACCTCCGGCGTTGATGAAGTCACCAACGTAGAGATCCAAATTGGAACCACTGGTGTTGTCGAACTTGGTGGCAATCTGTATGTAGTTGCGGTCAGCCGCGAGAATAAAATCCGTGGTCAATTGCAGGGGTAAATCCACGTCGGTAGCGCCAGGCGGCACTGAAATTCCCGTCGAGGACCAGACCATGACGTCGGGTTTGATGACGTCGAAAAGATCGTCCGGGCCGCTCGATCTAATTACCGCAGGCAAACCGTTGCTGCCGTCGTTGAGCACCACCACGCTGTTAGTGGCCTGCGTGGAGGAGATCTGGACCAGGGGTTGCATTCCCAGCCAGTTGTCGTTGTCGTCTGCCGGGTTGGCTCGCACCAAGTCGGCGTCGATGATCTGGCCTCCGTTCAACAACATGAAAGAGTGCAGACGGCCAACGTCGCGTACTACGGCCCGCACCTTGCTGTTGCGAATCATGAAGTCCCCTACTTCGCTCATAGCCAAGGGGCCGCCGATCAGATCGGCCGGGTTGCTGATCTGCAAGGCCTCCGCAACAGCCGACGCCGCCGTGGACTTGAGGCAGGTCAGTTTCAGATTGTCGCTATCGGCCTTCTTGCCGTTCTGGTCATCTATCGCCAGACCGATCTTGGTCTTCTTCTTCTTCTTGAACGAACCAATACAGTAGTCGTCACACTGCTGATCGTTCTCACATTTCTGCTTGGCCGGCGAATTGCAGATGCCCTTCTTGCTCTTGTCCAGGGGAATCACGATCTCCAGATCGGCCGCAGTGCAGACTTCCACCGCCGACGGCAAAATGCCGTCCAGGGCCGTAGTCACCGTACGACGCGTATAGAAAGCGCGCGGCTTCTTGACAGCGTTGGCGGCGTCTTTGGTGCTGGGCTTCTTCAAGGTTGCGCTGCTGGCATTGACGCTCGGACACGTACCACCGGCATTGACGCAGGCGCCGATCAGAAAGGTACAAGAACCGTTGATGACACCGTCGGCATCGCACGCGTCGCCGTCAGTGCACTCGATCTTCTTTGGATCAGGCGGTGGCCCTCCGGCACCGTCGAAATCCACCGCCATGGCAAGGCGGCAATCGGTGGCGTTTTTGGAAGCCTCTAGGCAATCGTTAATGTTGTCGACGGTACCGGTCAGCGTGTTGATACACGCGGCACGTACCGGGACTGAATAGGCCAGTGTCGAGGCGACTAAGGCCCCCAACACGATGAGTCCAAAACGGCGCTTCATGATGGTTCTCCTCCAAACTGATGGGTCTGCTACGGGTAGCCCGCCGAGGGGGGCGCTGCGACGCGCGAAACTAATGCCTCTACTCTCTCGGTTAAATTGTAAGCGGCTTAGACTACTTACTGCCGCTCCCGGCTGTCAAGGGCCTAAAGTACCAACAGGGCCTAAAGTACGCTACGGAAGAAATTAATCGCCAGAAGTTAATCGCCCCACCGCAAACTCCGCACAGCGGAGAAGGATTAATCCACGCGTCTCGCGGGACGGTGATAAGCGGGCACCACGGCCTCCGCTCCACCTTCGCTGCTCGGGACGCGCTGATGCTGCCGCCGAGCCAAACGCAGCAGCACTTTCAGGGACGTTTCGAATTCTTCTATCGGACGGTGTTCTATCAGCTTTTCATCGATCAAGCGCTCGAGCATACGTAGGCCTGTATCGGTGCGGGCAATAGTGATGGTCCACCCCATCGCACCGACACCGCCGCAAGATATATCGGCCAACTCGGCGGAAAAGTCTCCACAGTGTTCGCATTCGGGCCGGGCGTACTTTTGAGCTTCGGCCAGCGGAATCCGCACCGTGTCACGTCCCCGTGAGTACACTAACACTTCACCTTTCACATTAAACTTGGTGATTTCATTGAGAGGGATACCAAGCTCGCCGGCAATTTTCTTCACCATCAAGCCTTCGAATTCAAAAACTTCGGAACATAGTAGCCCGATTCGCAGGGCCACGCGCGAAGCCCCCTCCTTGAGGCTGTTAGTCTGTCGTTCGACGATTTTCTCGCGCTTATTACCCTCGGAAATGAACCCGGTATCACGCTGCTCTGCCTTACGAAGTGGAGTAATTTGGCAAGGGACACCGACAAAGGCCACGCGCCGGTAGCCCTTTTCCACGGCTTGTTCCAATGCAAGGTCGTTGGGACAGTATGTGTACCAGGATCCAGCCGCTTCCAGGGCCTCGGCTTCAGAGTTGACGCACACGGGGCGGGGCGAGCATGGAGCATCCGGGTCAGGGGCCGATACGACGGCACCGTCGAATACTCCTTCTCTTAAGCCGTAGGCCAACAGGGTCGTCACCACGCCACCGTCCTGGCAGACTTCGAGTACGCTAGGGTCCGTGCTGCGAGCCACCACGATGCGCTGGTAGTTGCCAAAGCCGCCGGAAAACATGCGTCCTTGCTCGGCAGCGAACACGGCCTCTTCCAAGGCAAACTCGCGAGGAGCGAGCCGCGGGCAGACCTGTGCACACACGTCACAACCAATCCCCTCGCTGATTCCGCAGAAGTCGAACGGTGCATCCGCCTTGGCCGTCTGCTTAGGCTTGGAATCGACATACTCGATAATGTTGTGCGGACAGACCAATACGCAGGTGCCGCATGCGCAGCACGAGCCGTAGTCCACCACATCGTTCATCATGTCCTTGAAGCTAGGTAGTTCCTTGTAGGCCGAAGACATCTCGTTACCTCTAGACCAAACTGCGAGTGAATTGCCGGCGCACTCGCGACTACGCAACAAGCCGTAAATGCCAAAGCAGCAGGCGGCAACCCAATATCCACCGGCCTCCTGCAGCCGTAGCGGCAATCCCGGATGCGTATGGATGCTTCTTTAATCTTCTGCGCGATGCGCGACGCCGGCTAATCGTCATAGCTAATCAGCGCATGGGTTCGAACCGGGTCGAGGATCGCACGCCCGCCGAGAAACCCCAGTTCTATGACAAAAGCACATTCGACGACTTCTGCGCCAAGTTTCTGCACCAGATCTACGGTGGCCCGCGCGGTCCCACCGGTTGCCAAAAGATCGTCGACCACCACCACCTTAGATCCGGGTTCCAAAGCGTCTACGTGTACTTCCAGAGAATCGCGCCCGTATTCGAGTTCGTAAGAAACGCTGTGGGTTTGATGAGGCAGCTTACCCGGCTTACGAACCATGGAGAGTCCCACCCCTAGGTCATAGGCAACCGCCGCTCCGAGGATGAAGCCGCGAGATTCTATCCCTACGACCGCATCAACTTTCCCTCGATACCGCTCTGAAACACGGCCGACTACCCAACGGAAGGCTTCGCCGTCGGCCAGCAACGGGGTTATGTCCTTGAAGCCAATACCCGGCCTGGGAAAATCTTCTATGGTTCGGATGAAAGACTTTATGTCCACCAAAACTTGCCTCACTCCGCAGCCTACCGGCCGCTACACCCGGCGCCCGCATCAATGCGCCCTACCCACAACACGCCGGCCGGACCCACCCGGCCATCTTTCACCGGCAACCCGGCTACTGCCCCTTTTCACGAAACCCTAGGTATGCTTCGCCAGCCCCAAAGGCGGAAGCCTAAACCGGCGGCAAGTAGTGCAAAGGGTTCCTGGCGATGTTGTTCTTGCGAATCTCAAAGTGCAAATGCGAACCCGACGCCCTACCGCTACGCCCCACCAAGCCGATCCGGGATCCACGCTCGACCAAGTCACCCTTCTTCACCTGGTTCCTCTCATTGTGTGCATACACGGTGGTAAATCCGCGATCATGCTCGATGATGATTACATTGCCATAGCCTGCAAGCTTGTCACTGAAGATCACCTTACCAGCGCTAGCCGAGCGTATCACCGTTCCGTTGGACGCAGAGATGTCGACACCGTCATGGTGGCCCCGCCGCCGCGCGCCAAAGGTCGAAGTAAGGGTTCCCTTGACCGGCCAGGAAAACCCGAACTCAGACACTTCTTTTCCGCTAGGCGCGTTCACGGAGCCCGCCGGACCCGGATTGGCAGTAGTGCGCCGCGCGGCTCCCAACGCCGTAGTAACAGACGGCGGCGACGGCACTCTCGCGGCAGCACCGGCCCGTGGCTTTCTTTTCGCTACGGCAGCCGTGGCAACCGGACCGGACGTGGATTGGCGCGGGCGCGCGGGATTCGCGGAACGCGGGGTTATGATACTGACTGGGAGCTGCCTTCGTGCGCCCGGCACATAGATCAACTGCCCCACACTAATCTCATCCGGATTCTCCAATCCGTTGACCCGGGCGAGTTCGGTGTAAGGGACGCCATAAGCCTTGCCTATACGGTAAAGGTTCTCTCCTGGCCTTACCGTATGATAGAGACCCGCAGAGCACGCCGCGACCGCAGCCAGCAAAGGCAACAGTAGACGCAGGACTACGGCGCGGCTCCAGTCCCGATAAACGCCCACGTCCTCGGCCACATCATCAACGCTTCGACAATCCCCGTGCTCCACACCATCGATCACTCCACACGATCAATATTTAAGCACGATCAATGCTTCAACATGAAGTCGAAGGCCGTGGCTCCACTGATGGTCACGATGGTAACCGCGGTGCCGGCAATGAGAACTCCGAGCACCGAAGCCATGAAATACTGTCTGAAGTTGAACCCGAGCACGTAGGCGCCGAGCGCGCCCGAATAAACCCCGGAACCGGGGAGTGGAACCCCTATGAAAAGCGCCAACCCCATCGTCCCCCATTTGTCGAGATAAGGGCCCAGCTTTTCCGACGATCGTCCCAAAACACGCCGATACAACCGGTCGATCCAGCCGACGCGTAAGAAAAGATCCATTACATAGTGAACGAATATCCAGACCAGCGGAGCGAGCGCGATATTGGCAAGCACACATACCAAAACTATCGCCGCGGGTCCCAGCGAATCGTAATAGACTACAAAGCCGTGGGGGATCGAATAGCGTAACTCGAGAGTAGGAATGAGGGTCAGCAAAAACAAGATGACGATCTGTCGAATCACGCTAAAAACTCTCCCTTAACCCGAACCAATAGCACCCATCAAAGTGGCTCTCGAAAGAAGCAACCATCCCAGCACGACAGCATGGGCGACTCCGGAAACGCTCTCGAAACACCAGCCCTTCTCTGAATCGCATCCCGGTACCCGGTAACTACGCGAATGCTGCCTCGAGAACCGGCACGGCGGCTGGTCAGAATGAGGCTTTGCCGGACACCGTGGCTCAGGGCCAGTTTATATTCAGGTCGCCAATGTCCGGCATCGACGAGTAATTAGTGAAGTCCAGATGCAACGGGGTCAAAGAAATCAACCCCTCCTTTATGGCCGCGAAATCGGTGCCCGGTTCGCCGTCGGTCTCTCCCTCGGCGCCGCCTATCCAGTAATACTTACGGCCGCGCGGGTCGACCTTCTCGATAACTGCATCGCAATAGCGGCGCTTACCTTGCCGGGTGATACAAAATCCCGCGCATCCGCCCTCCGGGATATTGACGTTGAGCACTGTGTCCTGCGGCACCCCGCTCAAACGTAGACACTTGACCAAAGCCGTCGCAAAGTTTCCGGCTTGCGCATACTCGAAAGCCGCCCGGCCGACCTGTGAGAACGCGACTCCGGGTACACCGAGCAGTGCCGCCTCCATGGCCGCTGAAACAGTGCCGGAATAGGTAATGTCATCTCCAAGATTGGCCCCGCGATTGATCCCCGCTACGACCAGCCACGGCCGGGTCTTGAGCAGTCCGTTCAAAGCTAGGTTGACACAATCCGTAGGCGTGCCATCCACGGCCATCCAGCCCGGTTTGACTTCGTCGGCGCGAAGCGGCCTCTCCAGAGTAAGTGCGTGGCTTACTGCCGAACGCTCACGATCGGGGGCCACCACCACGACATCGTCGATCGATTCCACAGCGGCCACCAAACTCCGCAGCCCTTCGGACTGAATCCCGTCATCGTTGGAAACCAATATCATTTGCCGAGAGATGTCCCCGTTTCACGGCCGGGCGCCAAAACACAAACTTTCATGACTAAAGCCGGAGGCGCGAGGGCCTCCGGCTTTCTAAAATGGTCGGGGCGACTGGATTTGAACCAGCGACCACTCACACCCCAAGCGAGTGCGCTACCAGGCTGCGCCACGCCCCGTCACTAATCGTTGACTCTACTCAGGAGCGTCAAACTAGGCAACCGAAGCGGCCTTTCGCAACAGCGTGGCCGTTTGCCTTCGCCGAACGCAGCGCAGCTAAACGTCGGGGGCTGCGTCAAGCTGGGATCGGATCACAGATCGTAACCCGTTTCTCCGTGAGCGACGAGGTCGAGACCAATACGCTCGTCTTCCTCGTCTACGCGCAGTCCGACAGTGGCGTCGAGCAACTTCGCCAATACCGCCGTCACTACAAAGGCGTAGGCAAAAGTCGCTGCAACACCGACTATTTGAACCCATAGTTGGTGGCCGCCGCCGCCTTCGAGCAAGCCTGCGGTTCCGCCAACGGCAGCGCTGGCAAATACCCCGGTCGCTAAAGCCCCCCAAGTTCCACCGACACCGTGCACGCCGAACGCGTCGAGCGAATCGTCATAGCCCAAGCGCCCCTTGAGCAGCACCGCCCCGTAACAAAGCGGTGCAACGGTAGAACCGATGGCGATAGCGCCGACCACATCTACGAATCCGCAGGCTGGAGTTATGCCGACCAGCCCAGCCACCGCTCCCGAAGCAAAGCCCAAAGCGCTGGCCTTTCCCCGCAGCATGGCCTCAACGACGCACCAAGCCACCGCTCCTGCAGCCGCGCTCACATGGGTAACCACAAGAGCGTTGGCGGCCGTCTCATTGGCGGCCAACGCACTGCCCGCATTGAATCCGAACCATCCGAACCACAGCAGGCCCGCGCCGAGCAGTGTCATACCCAAATTGTGAGGTTTCATCGGCGTGTGTGGATATCCGATCCTTCTGCCGATCACCATGGCCAGGGCGAGAGCGGAGACGCCGGACGAGATGTGAACCACCGTACCACCGGCGAAATCCAAAGCGCCCATTGCCAGAAGCCAACCGTCCGGACCCCAGACCCAGTGACAAACCGGATCATAAACCAACGTGCCCCAGGCCAGGATGAACACGACATAGGGGCCGAACTTGATGCGCTCGGCTAGCGCACCGCTGATCAACGCCGGCGTAATGATCGCGAACATTCCCTGGAAGATCATGAAAGCGCTGTGTGGGATAGTCTGGCCGTCGAGCGGGGTTCCGCCGACACCGTGCAGAAAAGCGTAGTCGAGTCCCCCGATAAAGCTGCCGCCCTCTGAAAAGGCGAGGGAATAACCGATGACCACCCACTGTAGAGTCATAACCCCCATCGCGATGAAGCTGTGCATCAGCGAGGAAAGAACATTCTTCGACCGCACCATTCCCGCGTAAAACAAGGCCAAGCCGGGCGTCATCAACAAGACTAGCGCAGCCGATATCAGAACCCAGGCCGTATCGCCGCTATCAATAGCCGCCGCTGCCCCCGCCTGCGCCGGCAGCGGCGCCCCCAGTAACAAGAAAAACACTAGTAGCGGCGCGAACGCTCGGGCCGCGCTTGATAAACCGGTCATGGTGGTCCCTCCAAGACTGTTCAGAAACGTCTACGCTTGTTGGTATCGGGAAATCGCGCTGCAAGTGAGCAACGAACATGCCAGCCCGCAGTACACTAAATTCAGGAGTTTGGAAGACCAACGACTGCAACAGCGGCACCAAGCCGCCTGCTGAGCGGGCAGTGCCTAAGAGAAGGGCACGCCTATGAAGAAAGAATCAGGAAGGTCCGAACGAAAAGGCCGGTCAGGCAAGAGAGTCCCGAACCGCGATCAAACCCTTCTTGATCGCGGCAAGTTCCTTTAGCTGTTGAGGGCTAAGCGCCGAATCTGGGGATCTCTTGGAGGCCGGAGTGGCCTCCTTTTTCAGTTGCTGCCGGGCTCCCTCTATTGTGAACCGTTGCTCGTGGAGTAGCTCGCGAACCCTGAGCAGAGTCTCGACGTCCTTACGCCGGTAGAGTCGATGCTTCGATGTACTCTTGCTCGGCTTGATTACCGAGAACTCGGTTTCCCAATAACGAAGGACGTACGGCTTCACCCCAACGATCTTGGCAACCTCGCCGATCTTGAAGTAGAGCTTACCTTCTGGGATCTCAGCGCCAGCCACTACTCACCTCGATCTACCCGCCTCGAACTGTCCACCTCGATCTACGTTCGCAACCGCCTTCGTACTTACGAAGGGCCGTTGATGGTACGTTTGAGTACTTGGCTCGGTTTGAAACTCAACACCCGCCGGCCGCTGATGATTATCTCCTCACCGGTTTGCGGATTACGCCCTTTGCGCGGCCGCTTGTCGTTGATCAGGAAGTTTCCGAAACCGGAGATCTTTACTTTCTCGCCGGCCTCTAGGCGGGTCTTTATCACTTCGAAAATCGACTCAACGACTTCCGCAGCCTCCTTCTTAGAGAACCCGACCCTCTCGTATATTCGCTCGACGATGTCGGCCTTCGTCATGATAAGCCCCTATCTGTAACGTCCCGGACCGGCATCGAATCGATCCTACAAAGTTGATCATCCACCATCAAAAACGTTTCTTTGAACACTGCCCAGCGCATCAATTACCAACCCCGAAACTTCAGCCCACCGCTTCACTACGCTGCACGCCAAGTTCCGGCCCGGCCCCGATCTCCCTCCGGTGCTCAATCACGCAAAGCAACCGGCAACGAAGAGAGTAAATGGGCGACCACACGGCCGTGAAGCTCACTTACTTCGTCATCGGTCAATGTCCTTTCTCCCGACCTGTAGACCATGGAGAAAGCCAGTGCCTTGCGACCCTCCGGAATCCCGCTCCCGGCGTATTCGTCGAACACCGAGACCTGTTCGAGTAACTCTTCCCGGAGCCCTTCGACCTGCCCGATCACCTCTGCCGCAAGCATATCGCTCGGTACCAGCAGGGAAACGTCGCGCGTCGAAGCCGGGAATCTAGGGATACTCTCCAGCGCCCGCTCGAGCGGAGCATACTCAAGCAACACCCGGGTGTCAACTTCAAAAACGACGATTTCTTCAGGTATTTCGAGATGTTCCGAGACCAGGGGGTGCACTGCTCCGAGGAAGCCCAAGTGCCGGCCATCAACGCTCAGGCGCGCAGCAGCACGAGGATGATACTCCGGACGCTCGGCACAAACCGTCCATTCGAGTTGCGCGGCTCCAAGTTCCGGCAGCAATGCCCGTTCGAGAACTCCCTTGCCGTCCCAAAACGTTGCCGCCCCAGCCGACCCCGGCCCTCGAGCGCGTCGCGGCCCCCACAAGAGCCCCGCCAGCGCGTCGATCTCGCCGGGCGGGTCGCCACCACAAAAACTTCGCCCCAGAGAAAACAAGTCTACGTTCGTTGCCCCATTGTGTAGATTGCGCCGGAAAGCTTCGAACAAGCTCGAAAGCAAGCTCTTTCTCAGGTAGGACTCGTCGCTCCTCAAGGGGTTCTCTAGTTGCACGGCATCGCAGTCACTGCGATGCAAACCAGGGAACAGGCGGTTCATCCCAGCACTACAAAAACTGAAACCGATGCTCTCATGAAGGCCCGAATTTCTCAGACGTTCCCGTAACCGCCGCCCCAAGCCCTCGCCAGGCAACTGTGAGTTTTGCCGCATCACCACTGCCGGCATGCTCGGCGGCACCCGGTCGTAGCCCTTCACACGGGCGATTTCCTCGATCAGGTCTATTTCACGCTGCAGGTCGTGACGGTGCGGAGGAACAACAGCAGTGAAATTCCCATCTTCGCACACCGCACCGACGGTGAGGCCCAGTCGCTCGAGAATATCGCGGGATTCGCCAGCCGAAATGTCGATACCCAGTACTGCGTTCACGCGACCGCAACGAACCCTTATCGAAGGTGCCGCCTCCGCGGGCAAGATTCCGCTTGCCGCCCCCTTGACTTCGGCTCCGGCCAAATCGCAGATCAGTTCGGCCGCTCGAGACAGTGCTCTATCCAAGCCACCTCCATCGACACCACGCTCGAAACGATACGAAGACTCCGTAACGAGGCCGAGACGCCGTGACGTTCTACGGATGGCCCGGGGAGCAAACACCGCGGCTTCCAGAAAGACGCTCGTAGTATCGGCGTTCATCGCGCTTCGCGCGCCGCCCATGACCCCGCCGAGAGCAACCACACCCTCCGCGTCGCAAATCACAATATCGCCCGGAAGCAACTCGAACTCGCTTTCGTCTAGCGAAACAAAAGCTTGTGTTTCAGCCGCCGTCCGTACCGAGATTTCCCTGCCGGACAATAAGCCGGCATCGAAGGCATGCAGGGGCTGCCCAAGTTCCAACAAAACATAGTTGGTCACATCGACCACGTTGTTGATCGGACGCATACCGGCCGCGGACAAACGGTTGCGCAACCACAAAGGCGACTGCTTCACTTCGACGCCATGCAACTCCAAGCCTCGGTAGCCGGGGCAAGCAGCCGCATCCTCGATCTTCACAGAGAAGGACGCCTCCGCCGGCGGGAAGCTTGGTTCACAATCGAAGCCAGGCTTCAGTCTCAGGCCGCAAACCGCCGCAATCTCGCGAGCCAACCCGCGAATGCTCAGACAATCCCCACGATTGGGAGTTATGCTCAACTCCAGCACGGTCTCGTTCAAACCGAGCAGTTCGAAGGCCGGCGAACCGGGCTCCAAATCGTCAGGTAAAACAAGTATACCCTCTTCGTCTCCAGCCAGGCCCAGCTCACCTGCGGAGCAAAGCATGCCCTCCGATCGCACTCCGCGCAGCTTAGCCGCCTTGATCTTCACACCCCCTGGCAAAACCGCACCCGGTTTCGCCAGAACCACGCAGTCACCGGCTTTCATGTTGCGCGCGCCGCAAACCACCGGACGCACCCCTTCTCCGTCGTCGACCCGGCAAAGACTCAAGCGGTCGGCGTTGGGGTGTTTTTCCAGGCCGGCGATTCGCCCGACCACCAGATTCTTCGCCAGTCCCTCACTCGGGCGCGAAATCGCCTCGATCTCGAGACCCGCCATGGTCAGGCGCTCACTCAATACTTCGGCGCCTGGGAGATCCTCGAGGAAATCCGATAGCCAGCTAAGCGGAAGCAGCATCGATAAATAGCCCTAGAACTGTTTCAGGAAGCGGAGATCACTGCCGTAAAATAAACGGATGTCGCCGATTCTGTGTTTCAGCATGGCGATACGCTCGACACCGAGACCGAACGCAAAACCAGTGTATTTCTCCGAATCATACCCTACATGAGCAAAAACCGCAGGGTCGACCATCCCACAGCCGAGGATCTCCAGCCATCCACTTCCCTTGCAGATACGGCAGACGCCGTCCGCCTTGCCCGACCCGTCGCACATGACACATCCGATATCTACCTCCGCACTGGGCTCCGTGAAGGGGAAATAACTGGGCCGGAACCGGACCGGCAGTTCACGTTCGAAAATGCGCTGTAAAAAGGCTGTCAGTACACCCTTCAGGTGAGAAAAGGTTACGCCCTCATCCACCATCAGTCCTTCAACCTGATGAAACATCGGGGAATGGGTTACATCATCGTCGTGCCGGTACACGCTTCCCCTAGCAATGATCTGCAAGGGCGGCTGTAGCGATTCCATTACTCTAATCTGAACGGGAGAGGTGTGAGTTCGCAATACACGGCCGCCGTGAACAAAAAAGGTGTCCTGCATATCCCTGGCCGGGTGGTCCTCGGGGATATTGAGCGCTTCGAAGTTGTGGTACTCGTCCTCGATGTCCGGGCCTTCGGCAATACAAAAGCCGAATCCACCGAGGATGTCGCAGATTTCCGCCATTGTACGCGACAGCACATGAATGGCTCCGCAGGGCTGCCCGAAGCCCGGCAGACTGATGTCGAGTTGGGGGCCGCTCAAACGCGCCTCCCTTTCCCGCTCTCTGATAGCCGACTTGCGCGCGTCGACCGCTCGAGCCAAGCGTTCCTTGGCCTCGTTGACCCGTTGGCCGATCTGCGGCCTATCCTGGGCAGGGACCGCTGCAAGCCCGCGGAGTACGCGTGTCAGGCGCCCCTTCTTGCCAAGAAACTCCACACGAACCCGGTCGAGACTTTCAGCGTCTTCCGCATCCGCAATGCCCTTCAAGGCCTCTTGTTCAATGTCTTCGAGCTGTTGTAGAGCAGACTCCACGGAGTCTTCTCAGGCAGCTAGCTTCGACTTGGCAACGTTTACCAATTCGACGAATGCTGCCTTCTCATTCACTGCCATTTCCGCAAGCGACTTTCGATCGACTTCGACACCGGCCTGCTTCAAGCCGTGCATCAAAGTGGAGTAGCTCAGACCTTGCAGCCGGGCCGCGGCATTGATCCGCACGATCCACAAGCGCCGAAACTCACGCTTCCTGACCTTCCGGTCCCGATACGCGTAGACCAATCCCTTCTCAACGGTCTCACGGCCCTGCCGGTAGAGTTTCCTTCCACCGACGAAACCGCGCGCGCGCTTGAGAATCTTGTTGCGGCGCCTGCGCGCCTTGCTCCCTCTCGTCACCCTAGGCATGGGTTATCTCCTTGTGCTTGAATTACAATTCGCGGACAGAGCTTACCCGTAAGGTAAAAGCCGTCTGATCCCGCGCGCGTAGGCCGAATCCACGGTGGCGGAATGGCGCAGCGTGCGCTTTTGCTTGCGCGTCTTGGCCGACAACTGGTGGCGCAGATAAGCCCGCTTGCGCTTGATTTTACCCGTACCGGTCAACTTGAAACGCTTGGCCGCTCCTCTTCTCGTCTTTACTTTGGGCATCTACCCTCTCCCTTCAATTCTTGTTTGGGACAACCATGATCGACATATGGCGTCCCTCCATTCGCGGACTACCTTCCGGCGTAGCCACATCGGTCAAACTCTCGAGCACCTTGTTGAGCATCACCCGGCCGAGTTCCGGCCTAGTGATCTCGCGCCCTTTGAAAAACACTGAGATTTTTACCCGGTGTCCCTTCTCCAAAAAGCGCCTTATGTGGCCCATCTTGAACTCGATATCATGCGCTTCGGTTCGTGATCGAATCTTCACTTCCTTGACCGAAGCCGAAACTGATTTCCGTTTCGATTCCTGGGTCTTCTTCCGCTGCTCATAACGGAACTTGTGAAAATCCATAATCCGGCACACTGGAGGATCCGCCATGCCGGCAACTTCCACGAGGTCGAGGTTTTTGGCCTCGGCGATCTCGCGTGCATCAGGCAACGACATCACTCCGAGTTGCTCTCCCTCGACATCAATGAGCCGCACCTGCCGTGCTCTAATGTCCGAGTTGATCTTGAATTCCTGGTGGCTGCTTATGGTACACCTCCGTCTCCGGGTACGCTTCTCTCGACTAGCCAGCCGGCGAACTCATCCACCGTCATCGAATCGAGTTGGCTACCGCCTCTGAGCCTTGGAGACACGCTCCCCTGCTCAACTTCCCGGTCGCCGATCACTGCAATGACCGGCACCTTGTTTTGCTGGGCTTCCCGTATCTTAAAGCCCAGTTTTTCGTTTCTGAGATCGGCCTTGGCCCGCAGGCCCCGCGCTTTGAGCGTCGCTTCAACCCTCGTCGCGTATTCATTCTGGCGATCTGTAACCGTAACTAACCTAGTCTGCACGGGGGCAAGCCATAGCGGCAAAGCTCCGCCGGTATGCTCGATCAAAATACCCATGAAACGCTCGATCGAGCCGAGTACAGCGCGGTGAATCATGACCGGACGTTGATGGGCGCCGGCGCTGTCGACGTACTTCAGGTCAAAACGCTCGGGGAGGAAAAAATCGAGCTGAACCGTGCCCAATTGCCACTCACGCTTCATGGCATCGAGTATACAGAAATCTATTTTCGGCCCGTAGAACGCCCCATCCCCCTCATTCACACTGTACTCGCCACCATCGGATTCGAGCACTGCATGAAGTGCAGCCTCCGCCCGCTCCCACATCGACGCATCACCGATGGCTTTGCCCGGTTTCGTCGAGAGGTAGGTTCGCGTTTCACTAAAACCGAACACTTCCTGCGCAGAACGGATCATTGAAATGACCGATTGGATTTCGGACTGGATCTGCTCGGGAGTACAGAAAATGTGAGCATCGTCCTGGCTAAACGAACGGACCCGCGTAAGCCCGTGTACTACTCCGGAACGTTCGAAACGATGGAGGCGTCCTAAGTCCGCCATACGTACCGGCAACTCGCGGTAAGAGCGGACTTGCTCGGAATACATCAGGCAATGAGTCGGACAGTTCATGGGTTTTACCGCAAACTCCCGCTCCTCGACTGACGTGAAGTACATATTCTCCCGATAGTTTTCGTAGTGCCCGGAACGATGCCAAAGATCCACATCGAGAATCTGCGGAGTGATAACCTCTTGGTAACCGTAACGGCCGTAAAGACCACGGATGTAATCGACCAGCAGATTGTAGACCGTCGCTCCGTCGGGATGGAAGAAAGGGCAACCCGGCGCTTCTTGGTGAAAGGAGAACAAGCCCAATGCCTTGCCCAGCTTACGATGGTCGCGCTTACGTGCCTCCTCGATCCGCGCCAAGTGTAGTTTCAGAGCCTTGCGATCGGCGAAAGCAGTGCCGTATATGCGCTGCAGCATGGGATTGCGTTCGTCACCCCGCCAATAAGCACCGGCCACGCTCAACAACTCAAAGGCCTTGAGCCGCTTGGTGGACGGTACATGAGGACCCCGGCATAGATCCACGAAGTCGCCCTGCAGGTACAGGCTCACGGTGGCTTCTGCTAAATCCTCGATGATTTCAGCCTTGAAATCCTCTCCCGCCGACCTAAACATCTCGATCGCAGCACCACTTTCCATCTCTTCGCGCTCGATCGCGTGCCCCTCAGCACTGATCTTCTCCATTTCCTGAGAAATTCGCTGCAGATCCTCCGGCGTAAAACCCGGATCGTACTTGAAGTCGTAGTAAAAGCCGTCTTCGATCACCGGCCCGATAGTGACCTGGGCCTGTGGGTATAGACGCTTGACCGCGTGGGCGAGAAGATGGGCGCTTGAATGGCGTAGGATCTCGAGTCCGGCGTCGGAGTCCGGACGAATTGCCTAGAGCGAACAATCCGCCTCCAATCGATAGGAAAGATCGACCGGACGCCCGTCGACGAGAGCCCCCACGCAATTACTCGCGAGCTTCGAACCGAGCGCCTCTTCGGCAGTCGTTCCCTTGGGGAACTCGGACTGGCCGCCTCCCTCAACGGTGACACTTATCTGTTGACTCATCCGATCTTACACCGTTGTTTGCGGCACTCACGCAGGGGAACGGCGGCACGCCAACGCCCGCTCAATTTCGAGGATCCCGTGTGTAAGTCTCAGTTCTCCGCTAGTCAACTCCTCCAATAGCTTACAATACGTGGTAGGCACGGGCGGGATTGAACCGCCGACCTCTTCCGTGTCAAGGAAGCGCTCTCCCACTGAGCTACGTGCCTAAAGCCTAAGTAGCCGTTTCGTCTAACAATCCTCACCACCGCAGTCAACCTTGACAACTGGCAGCGATGGCACCTCGGTAACCGCATAGCGCGAACGGCCGCGCCGCCGCTTGCGCATACTCCACCGCTACAGTCGAGGACAGTCGAACAGAGGCCTGTAGCGGTACCGCAGCCACGCGGCAGCGGGTGCGGCTACGCAGCAGCGGCGGCGTTCCAATCTCCGGCAAGCCTAAACCTGCGGCTCGCCGCTATCGGGACCGCCGCTTTCGCGTTGCGCCGACTCGGCGCCGGCTTCGCCGGCAGATTCCGACTCGACCTCCGGCACAGCAGCTCGTTCTTCCTCTCCTGACTCCGGCTTCGCTACCTCGGAAGACTCCGCAGCAGTAACCACGGCGTCCTCGCCGTCCGCCGAGACATTCTCCAATTCGCCGCCAAGCGGCTTGACCGTCAAAGACACTTCCGTGCTTATGTCTTGGCCGACTCTCACGGACACCGAATGAGTCCCGATTTCTTTGATCGGGACCTTCAATTCGATACGGCGGCGATCAAGTTCAAAGCCCTGCTCGGCTATCAACTTAGCGACATCCAAGTTCGTTACCGAACCAAATAGCTTACCGCCGAGTCCCGCGCGCATTTCGATCTCGAGCCGGAGTTTCGACAGAGACCCAGCCATACGCTCGTAGCTACCCCGTTCCCGCTCCTTCTTGATCTCCACCAATCTCTTCTGGTGTTCGAGTTCCTTTAGATTGCGACGGTCCGCCGCGACCGCGAGCCCGCGCGGCAACAGATAATTGCGCGCGTAACCCGGACGGACATTAACCACATCGCCGATTATTCCGAGTCCGGGTACGTCGTCACGAAGAATTACTTCCATTGCTATGACTCCAGCCGCGGCGCCTAACCGCGCTTGTATGCGAGCAAGGCCGCATTGCGGGCGCGCTTTATAGCTTGCGTAAGCCGCCGCTGATGTTTCGCGCAGGTGCCGGTTGTGCGGCTGGGGACGATACGCCCTCTTTCGCTGATGAAGCCCTGCAGCACGTGACTCCACTTGTAATCGAGCACTAACGATTTGTCCGCACAGAAACGGCAGACGCGGCGGCGCCCACGCGAGCGCGGCCGTCCACCACGAGGCCGCTGTCCACCAGGACCCCCCGGTCTGCGCGGCCCGCTAGAAGGCCGCCGATCTTGCTCGGAGCGCTGTTCGCTTCCTTCACTCATTCTTCCCTGCTCCTTCATCAACTGCGGCACCCTCACCGGTCGCGGTTTCACTCGGTGACGCTTTTGCGGCGTCGCCACTACTCTCCGCCGACGGCAGAGTCTCCGCAGGCGCGTCCGCCACGACGGATTCCGTTACGACCGGGGTCTGCGGCACAACGGCAGCCTCCGCAACGCCGGCGGCCGACGTGGATGCCACTACGCTATCCTCCGAAACAGAGGCCTCCGAAACAGGGGCGGTCCCCGCCGCCTTCGTCTCCGGACTCTCCCTCTCACGACCGCCTGAACGAAGTTCACTCATGGGAACCTCGCGACGGCCCGAAGCGGATTCTTCCGACCTCTGCTCTGGCAACCCAGTGTGTTCCTGTTGAACACTCATGTAACGCAACACGCTCTCACTGATTCGCAAATTGCGTTCGAGCTCGCTCACCACCGAAGGGTCAGCCTGGTACTCGAGCAAGTGGTAATGCCCCTCGGTCAGCTTCTTTATAGGATAGGCCATCCGGCGCACACCCCAATCGTGACTTTCGTCGATGGAGCCACCGCTACCCTCGATTATGGAGCCAAGCTTGGCAAGAACCGCAGCGTTTTCTTCACCGGTATCGGTACTGAACACCACTAGTGTTTCATATGGTCTCATAATTCCACCTCTGTCTATCCGTGTTAACGGGCACTCCTAGGAAACCAGAAGCGGCGCTATAACCAGGGCCACGATGGACATGAGTTTGATCAGAATATTCATCGACGGCCCCGAGGTGTCCTTGAACGGATCGCCCACCGTATCTCCGACGACAGCAGCATGATGAGCGTCGGAACCTTTGCCTTCGCCCTCGACCTTG